>NZ_LT607803.1:3018440-3320284 GCF_900090195.1 Variovorax sp. HW608 | reverse complement strand
CCTGAGCCAGCATGCGGGCCACCGCATCGATGCCGCCGCCGGCTGAATAGGGCACGACCATTCGAATGGGCGCGCTGGGATAGGGGCGCGCCGCGCGCGCGGGCAGCGTGAGCCAGCCCGCCGAAGTTGCGCCCAGAACGGCGAGCATTGTTCTGCGTTTCATGTCTTGTCCCCTTGGGTCTGGCCCTTGTTCGCCGAAATACTCAGTCGATGATGCGTCCACGGTTGAGGATGTTCGTCGGGTCCAATGCCTGCTTCAGCCGTCGCATGAGGTCGATTTCCTCGGGCGAGCGGCACAGGGCGAGATAGTCCTTCTTCAACCGGCCCACCCCATGCTCGGCGCTCACCGTGCCGCCGCAGCCGCGCAGGGCGCCGTACGCGATTTCATCCACTGCATGCATGCCGGCCTCGTCGACGGGTCCGCTGATGAGATGCAGGTTGTTGTCGCCCAAGTGCCCCAGGAACAGGTGCTCCGCCTGCGGCAGCCTCGACTGCAGCTCGGCATCCACCTTCTTGAGGTACTCGGCCGTGCGGGCCCACGGCAGGCCGATGTCCAGTGTGGCCGCCGGCTTGAGGTGCGTGAGCACCTCCGGAATGGCCTCGCGCACGCGCCAGAAGGCCTCGCGATGCGCCATGCTCGCGGCGATGGCGCAATCGCTGATCTCGCCCGTTTCCATGGAGTGCGAGAGGGCCTCTTGCAATGCCTCCTCCATGGGCTGCCCGGCATTTCCCGCCGCCTCGATCAGCACGTGCCAGGCGCCTTCCACCGGGACGGGCGCAGCGGCACCCGTCAGTCGGCACGCCGTGCGCACATAGCGGTCGGACATGAACTCGAAGGCGCACAGCGCACTCCCCAGGGTTCTCTTGAGCGAGCGCAGCAGGCGCGGCAGCGCTTCGAACTCCGAGGCGGCGACCCACGCCGCGGCAGCCTGCCCCATCGGCGGATGCAGACGCAGCGTCAACCGCGTGATGATGCCCAGCGTGCCTTCGGTGCCGATGAAGAGAAATCGCGGGTCGAGTCCCGTGCTGTTCTTGATCAGGCGTGTGAGGGAGGAAACGACGCTGCCGTCCGGGAGCACGGCCTCGACACCCAGGACCGAATCCCTCATCGTCCCGTAGCGAATCACGCGGATTCCACCGGCGTTGGTCGCGGCATTGCCCCCCACCTGGCAACTGCCGCGCGCCCCCAGGTCCAGCGCGAACATCCAGCCGGCCGCGGCCGCCGCCTCTTGCACCTGCTGCAGCGTCGCGCCGGCTTGCACCTGCATCACGCCTTCGAGTGCGTCGATGTCCTCGATGGCGTTCATCCGCTCGAGGTTGATGACGACGTCACCCTCGGCGGGAACGGCGCCGCCGGCCACCCCGGTCATGCCACCCTGCACCGTGATGGACAGGCCCTCGTGCCTGCAACGCCGCACCAGGGCCGCCACTTCCTCGGTGCTTCGCGGGCGCTGCACTTCGCGCGGTCGCCCGACTTTGAGTCCGCTCCAATCGCTCAGGAAGCGCTCTTCGATTTCGATGGCGGGTGTGCTCATGACAAGCTTTGCTCCAGTTTGGCGGGCACCGGCGTCGACGTGGACGAGCCGAGCTTGTGCGCCGCCTCGATGCCGCCGTGGCGTTCGATGAGCGCGGCCTGATCGGCCTTGGCCTGCCGGTCGACGGCCTGCGGGTCGCACAGCGCGAAGAGCGCGCGGCGCATGCTCTCCAGGACCTGGGCGTGCGCGGGGTCTGCGGCCAGGTCGTGCAGTTCCTCCGGGTCTTCCTGCAGGTCGAACAGCTCGGGCCGGAAGCCGACGTAGTAGTGGTACTTCCACCGCCCCTTGCGCAGCATGAATCCCGCGGAGTTGCTGCCGGCTGCGTGATACTCGCTGAGAATCGGGCGCTCGGGGTCCGGCTCCGACGCCGCCACCTCCAGCAGCGCACGACCAGGCCGGTCCTTCATTTCAGGCGCCGGGTCGATACCGGCGCCCTGCAGGATGGTGGGGAACAAATCCAGCAGGTCGACCGGCGTCTCGCAGACGGCCGGACCGATTCCAGGACCGGCCATCAGCATCGGCACTTTCACGCTCTCTTCGTAGAGCGTGGATTTGCCCCACACGCCACGAGCACCCAGGTTGTCGCCGTGGTCCGAGGTGTAGATGACCTGCGTGCTGCTCGCGAGTCCCGAATCCTCCACGGCGCGCACGATCTGTCCGACGTTGTGGTCGAGCCAGCTGCACAACCCGTAGTAGGCGGCGAAGGCGCGCAGCCGCTCCTGCGCATCGGCAAAGCGATCCTCCGAGCCCATGAAGTCCGCGTACTCCTGCACCCACGGGTGCCGCTGGTAGCCGCTGCCCGGATGCAGCTTGGGCTCGGGCATGCTGTCGAGCGGGTACAGGTTGAAGAACTCGTCGGGGACCACGAAGGGAAAGTGCGGCGCGACCAGCCCGACATAGAGCACGAATCCCTTGTCGTTGTCGCGTGCCGCTGCGTCGTTCAACCACTGCACTGCCCGCCGGGTCACGGCACGGTCGTACTGGGTGTACGAGGATTCCCCGGGGCCGATGCGTTCTCCCAGCATCCGCGGCCCATCGACGCGCGGACGGAAAGGGTCGCGAATGGAAGCCCAGACCATGCCATGGCCGCCCACGACGTGCATCGGCAGGTGCTCTTCGTCGAAGCCCGCCGGGTCCTCAACGCTGCGGTAGTGCAGCTTGCCGATGCTCTCCACTCGAACGTGGTGGTCCTGCAGCACATGGCCCCAGCCGCGCTGTTCGCCGGTGTAGGGCATGGCGTTGTCCCACAGCCGGGCCTGGTGCACACGTAGCCCCGTAGCGAAGGCCGCGCGGGCCGGTACGCAGATGGGGCTGGGCGTGTAGGCGTTGGTGAAGCGGATGCCGCGCCTGGCCAGCGCATCGAGGTGCGGTGTCTTGACGAAGGGATGCCCCGAGCAGCCCATGATTCGCGGGTCGTGCTCATCGGACATGATGACCACGACGTTCTTTCCTGCCATGTCTTGTCTCCGGTTGCCGGAGCCTCGAGGGCTCCTGTGCATCGGAGTGTGGAGAAGGCCGGCGCTCGAATCCAATACAGTCTTCGACTACCGAGGCTTCGGAATTTCTTATGGCCTTTCGATGAGCCGCCCGTACAGCAGGCCTGCCTCCAATTGCTCACGCACGACCTCGGCAAGCAGGTCGCGCACCGCCATGGACGCTGGCGAAAGTGGACGCTGCTGCGGCCAGACGATGGCCTGCACCCGGCTCAGCTCCGTTCCGGCGATGGGGCGGCCCACGATTGATTTGGCCGCGACGGCCTCGATGCAACTGCTCGGGGGCAGGATGGCATAGGCCAGTCCTTCCTTCACGACTGCCACCAGCATCGGAGGGCTGTTCAGCTCGTAGCGCACGTCCAGGGGCCGGTCAATCGCAAGGGCAGCGCGCTCGATGATCTTGCGCAGGTCGTGGGCGCGGTCCGGGGCGGCCAGTGGGCGCTGCGCGATCTGTGCGAAAGCAATCTCCGCCGGCTCACGCCGCATCAGCTTTGCGGCCCCAAAGACCATGAAGCGCTCTTCGAACACCGGCATCGCGTCCATGCCCTGCAGCTCGGAGGGACTGGGCATGAGGGCGAGCTGAGCGTGACCGGCTTCCACCTGAAGCCGGACCTCGGAGGACAGTCCGTCGCTGACCGTCAGCCGGATGCCCGGGTACCTTGTGGCGACCGCGGCAAGAAGCGGGGCGATGACCACACCGGCCACCGAACCGGCAACCATCAGCCGGACCGGGCCCACAGGCAGTACGTCGTGGCCGTGCACGTCGCCGCGAAGTGCGTCGAAACCTGAGATGAGCTCCACGGCGCGCTCATAGAGGCGCTGGCCTTCGGGGGAAAGATCCACCCCTTTGGCATGGCGTTCGAAGAGCTTGGCACCCAACTCGTCTTCCAGCGCCGCGATGTTCTGGCTCAAGGCCGGCTGCGCGATTCCGAGCTGCTGCGCAGCGCGCGAGAAGCTGCGGCTGCGCGCAATTTCGACGAAGTACTTCAGTTGACGCAGGGTGATGTGCATGGCAGCGACGGGGCGATGGCGTCAGAGCTCGCTGGCGTCGCGCAGCTGGCGCTGCTTGTAGATCAGGCGCAGGTTCGCCCGGTGCGCTTCGCCGCTGCGCTGCAGGATCACGTCGAACTCGCCGCTGATCCATGCCACGGAGGTGCTGCCCGGATCGAGGGCTGCGAGTTCGTTGCCGAAGGCACCCCGGCCCCATTTCAGCAGCGCCGAGAACGCGGCCTCGCCACTGTCAGGCAGGCCTTGCGCCGAGGCGTCGTATTCGACGCGTCTCAATTGCCCGTCGGCGAAGTAGAAAGTCGGCTTGAACATCAGCCCGGCGATGGGCGCGGGCTCGGCCCGCCAACTGCCCAGCAGTCCGCCCGACAGCCGCTGCGGGCGCGACACCGGTTCGGCGGCCGGCAGCGCGGCCTGCAGTTCCTGCGCGGTCATGCCCAGGTGGACGCCCGGTGGCAGCGCCTGGGCCTGGGCGGCCACCGAAGCTGCGCCGATGAACGCGCCGACCGACAGGATGCGGCTCGCGGGGGCTGGAAAAGCGAGGGGATGGAGGAGGCGCAGGAACGGACTTGGCATGAGGAGGCAAGAGGCAAGGCGATGGCCGCGCACCATGGCGGCGGCTCTGGAGAGGCCAAGTATCGCGCTTCGCTGCCTGGTGACGCGACAACCAAGGTGCAGCAGCCGGCGGCGCGCCACAATCCGCACATGCCAGCAGCGCGCCCCGTCAACGTCGTGGTCCGGGCCCTGAAGATCCTGCGCGCCCTCAACCGGCAGCCGGTGTCTTCGATCGACACCCTCCACAAGCAAACCGACATCCCCAAGCCGACGATCGTGCGCCTGTTGCAGACGCTGGAGTCCGACGGCCTGGTCAAGCGCGCGCCGCAGTACGGTGCCTACTACCTCACGTCGGAGGTCGTGGCGCTGTCCAGCGGCTATCACAGCGAGCCGCGCATCGTGGAGGCTTCCAGCGCGATTGCCGACGCATTGACGCAGAAGCTCAAGTGGCCGGTGTCTGTGTCGGTGCACGACGGCGACGCGATGATCGTGCGCTACAGCACTATCCCGAGCTCGCCGCTGTCCTTCTTCCATTCCACCATCAACATGCGGCTGAGCCTGCTGAGCCAGGCCCTGGGGCGCGCCTACCTGGCGTTCTGCGACCCGCAGTCGCAGGAGGCGCTGATCGAGCTGCTGACGCACGACGGACGGCCCGAGGACCGCGATGCGGGCAGCGCCGCGGACATCCGCCGCATGCTGGCCGAGGTGCGCGAGCTCGGCTATGCACTGCGCGACCCGCGGGTGCGGCCCGAGTCGTCGACGATCGCGGTGCCCATCTTCGAGGGTGCGCGGGTGGTCGCGACCATCGGGCTGACCTGGTTCAGCTCGGCGCTTTCCACCGCGCAGGCGGTCGAGCGTTTCCTGCCGCCGCTCAAGGAGGCGGCCGAGGCGATCTCGCGCGGGCTCGACGCCTTGTCCTGAGCCGCGGCGCCAACTTTCCGCCGCGCGGAAAGTCCTGAATCCCGGCTTGGTGCAGGGACGCGGCTGGCCGATGATTCCCGCATCGAACGGGGTGTGCGCGGCACGCAACCGGACTACACAAGGAGACCTCGATGAAACGACGCACGGCCATCGCCGCGGCGATGGCGCTCTGCACCCTCGCGCCGGCCTGGGCCACGGAGTGGCCCGCCAAGCCGATCACGCTGGTGATTCCATTCCCGGCCGGCGGCAGCACCGATGCGGTGGGCCGGCTGCTGGCGCAACGCCTGGGCGAGCGCCTCGGCCAGGCCGTGGTGGTGGACAACCGGGCCGGCGCGGGCGGCAACCTCGGCACCGAGATCGTGGCCAAGGCCGCGCCCGACGGCTACACGCTGGCGCTGTCGACCTCCGGCCCGCTGGCCAACAACAAGTTCCTCTACAAGAGCCTGCCTTTCGATCCGGCCAAGCTGGCGCCGGTCGCGGCGGTGGGGGAGATCCCGATCCTGATCGCCGCGCATCCGGGCGTGAAGGCCGCCAACCTGAAGGAGTTCGTCGAGCAGGCGCGCGCCAGGCCGGGCAAGCTGTCGGTCGCGCACCCGGGCAACGGCACCATGGGCCACCTCGCGGTGGAACTGGTCAAGTCGCAGGCCAGGATCGACACGCTCAACGTGCCCTACAAGGGCGACACGCCGGCCATCACCGACGTGCTGGGCGGCAACGTCGATGCGCTCAGCCTGCCGTTGACGGCCGTGGTGTCCCACGTCCAGGCGGGCAAGCTCAAGGGCCTGGCCGTCACTTCGCGCCAGCGCTTCGCGGGCCTGCCCGAGGTGCCCACCGCGCTCGAGCAGGGCATCGACGTGGACGCGACCGTGTGGTTCGCGGTCGTCGGGCCGGCCGGCCTGCCGGCCGCGGTGGTGGAGCGTCTCAACAAGGAGATCAACGCCATCCTCGCCACGCCGGAGGCGCGCGCCAAGCTGGCGCAGTTCGGCGCCAACCCGCTCGGCGGCACTGCCCAGCAGCTCGCGCAGCTGATGAGCACCGACAGCGCCAAATGGAAGAAGGTCATCGCGACCGCCGGCATCACCCTCGACTGAGAACCCCCATGAGCACCCCTGACTCCATCCGCCCGCTGCTGTTCGACTCGCATGCGCACCTGGTCGCCGACGACCAGGCCCGCTATCCCCGCAACCCCATGCAGCGCGCCGCCGACGCGCCCTACCGTCCACCCGGCGTGATCGGCAGGCCGGGCGGCCAGCACGGCCCGAACCCGATCAACGAAGTCCCCGATGCCCTGCGCATGCTGCGCTGGATGGAGGAGGAGAACGTCGACGGCATCGTCGCCGTGCAGAAGCGGATGATCTACCGCTACGACAACAGCTACATCCTCGATTCGTCGGACCGCTACCCCGAGCTGTTCTCCGCGGTGGTCATCCTGGATGCGGAAGACCCGGCCACGTCCGGGCTCGTCAGGACCTGGATCGACCGGCACGGGCTGGCGGGCGTGCGCCTCTTCGGCGGACGCAAGCCCGACGGCAGCATGCCCTGGCTCAACTCGCCGATGGCGCTGAAGACCTGGGAGGTCGCACAGCAGGCCGGGCTGGTGATGGACCTCGAAGTGCTGTCGCAGGGCGGCGGCGGGCCGTCGATCCCGTCGATCCTCGAACTGGCGCGCGACTACCCCGACGTGCGCATCGTGCTGGACCATCTGCTGGAGCCCGAGATGGAGGAGGGCGCGCACTTCGGCCTCGACGAGCGCTACGAGAAGCTGGCCGGCCGCGCCAACATCTTCTTCAAGTTCACGTCCATCAACCTCGACATCTGCCGCGAGGCCGGCATCCCGGCCGAGAAGGTGCTGCGCCGCGCCGTCGACATGTTCGGCGCCGACCACATCATGTGGGGCTCGGACATCGGCACCTCGTCGGGCACCTACGAGGACATGGTGCAGCGCATGCTCGATGCCTCGGTGCTGCTGAATCCGCAGGAGCAGCGCGCCGTCTGGCACGACACGGGCCGCCGCGTGTTCGTCAAGGGCGGCGTGAAGGCGCAGAAGTGACGCAGCACTGCTTCACCACCGTCAGCGCGGCCGGCATGGACACGGCCACGGCCTACCGCCTGATCTGCGGCGTGGTGGTGCCGCGTCCGGTGGCGTGGATCACCACCGTGAGCCGCGACGGCCGGGTGAACGCCGCGCCTTTCAGCTCGTACAACTACGTCGCGCACAGCCCGCCGATGGTGGCGGTGAACATCGGCACGCGGCTGGGCGATCTGAAGGACACGGCGCGCAACATCCGCGAGACCGGCTGGTTCTGCGTCAACGTGGCGACCGAGGCCTTGATGGAGACGATGCACCTGAGCGGCGCCGACTATCCGCCCGAGGTGGGCGAGCCGGAAGCCCTGGGCATCGATCTGCTGCCCGGGCACGCGACGCCGGTGCCGCGCATCGCGGTCTCGCCGGTGCATCTGGAATGCCGGCTGGACCAGGCCGTCACGCTGGGCCGCGGGCTCAACACGCTCTACATCGGCGAAGTGCTGGCCTTCCACCTTTCCGACACGGTGTACGACGGCCGCCATGTGGACAGCGTGAGGCTGCGCCCCATCGCGCGGCTTGGCGGTCCCTTCTACGCCGCCCTCGGCGAGATCTTCCACCGTCCCGCATTGCAGCGCCCGCCGGGTGAACGGAGCAGCGAACGATGATGACCACAAGCTATGAGCTGCCCCGGGGTGACGCGTTTCACGCCGGCACCTTCGTCAAGACCACCTCTGCGCAAACGATCGAGATCCTCGGCGGCTGCGGCCTGGACTTCGCGGTGCTCGATGCCGAACATGCGCCTTTCGACCGGGCCGCCATCGACCTCGCGATGATCGCCGGCCGCGCCAGCGGCCTGCCCTTGTTCGTGCGCGTGCCGGACCGCTCGGCGGCCGGCCTTCTCTCGGTGCTGGACATGGGCGCGGCCGGCGTGCTGGTCCCGCACGTGGAGAGCGCCGAACACGCACGCGAGGTGGTCGCGCATTGCCGCTACGTGGGCGGCGACCGCGGCTACTCCAGCTCGCCCCGTGCCGCCGGCTACGGCGCCCTGGGCATGAAGGGCGCCATCGCAGAGGGCGACCGCAACGTTGTGATCTGCCAGATCGAAAGCGCGCCGGCGGTGGAGCAGGCGCAACGCATCGCCGCCGTGGCGGGCGTGGGCGGCATCTTCATCGGCCGTGCCGATCTGGCCCTGTCGATGGGCCTGGACGACGCCCAGCACCCGCGCGTGTTCGAAGCCACCGAGCATGTGATCCGCGCCGGCCTGGCCGCGGGCAGCACCGTGGGCATGTTCGTCGGCAGCACCGCCGAGCGCGAGAAGTACCTGGCGCTGGGCGTGCGCTGGTTCGTCCAGGGCTCCGACCAGTCGCTGCTGCGCCAGGGCGCGCAGGCCATCGCCCGTTCCAACAGTTCCAGGACCCTGCAAGCATGACCACCACCTCCACCCCGACCTCGCGCGCCGCTTCCTGCGTGCGCCACCACGAACGGCCGCCGCAGATCGAGACGCCCGGCGTCCGCACCTGGGTCGCGCGCGGCGCCAACTTCATCGTCGCCGTGTCCTCGGTCACCGCCGGCGCACGGCTCGCGCGCAGCGAGCAGCCCGACGAGTACATGGTGTTCCTGCCCGATGCCGCGGCCACCATCAGCGCGGGCCGGGAATCGATCGAGGCCGCGCCGGAGTCGCTGACCATCGTGCCGCCGGGCGCGAGCGAGATCGTCGCCGCGCAGGACGGCCAGATCGTCTGCATCTACTCGCACCGCGCCGAAGACTTGCTGGCCCTGGCCGACAACGCGGCCGACTATGCCCAGCCCACGCCCGAGGTCGCGCCGCTGGTGCCGTGGCCGACGCCGGCCGATGGCTTCCGTCTGCGCCACTACCCGCTGTCCGCGTTCACCCAGCCCGACAGCAACATGCGCATCTTCCGCAGCACCAACCTGATGGTGAACGTGATGCTGCCGCGCCCGGTGCCGCGCGACGTGCGCAAGCTCAGCCCCCACTCGCATGCCGACTTCGAGCAGGGATCGCTCGCGGTCCGCGGCCGCTGGGTGCACCACCTGCGCTATCCGTGGACCGCCGACATGAACGCCTGGCGCGACGACGAGCACCTCGAGGTGGACAGCCCCTCGCTGGCCGTGGTGCCGCCCAAGGTGATACACACCAGCCGCAACGTCAACGAGGGCGGCTCCTGGCTGCTGGACATCTTCGCCCCGCCGCGCATGGACTTCTCCTCCAAGCCCGGCGCGGTGGCCAACGCCGGCGACTACCCGATGCCGGCATGAAGGTCGCGATCGTGGGTGCCGGCGCCATCGGCGGCTGGCTGGGGGCGCGGCTGGCCCTGGCGGGCGAGGCGGTGAGCGTGCTGGCGCGCGGCGCGACGCTGGCGCGCATCGCCGAACACGGCATCGAGCTGCACAGCGGCGGCCGGGTCGACACCGCGCGGGTGCGTGCCGCTGCGAGCGCGGCCGAGCTCGGCCCGCAGGATGTCGTGCTGGTTGCCGTCAAGGCGCTCTCGCTGCCCGCCCTGGCACCGTCGCTGCGCGCGCTGATGCACGAAGGCACGCTGCTGCTGAGCGCCTGCAACGGCCTGCCCTGGTGGTACTTCCTGGCGCCCGGCCAGCCCTGCAGCGGCCTGCGGCTCGCGAGCGTGGACCCGGAGGGCGCGCTCGAACACGCCATCCCGCTGCCGCAGGTGCTGGGCCTGAGCGTGTTCGCCTCCTGCCATTGCCCGCAGCCCGGCGTGGTGCGGCACAGCGCCGGCACGCGCCTGCTCCTCGGCGAGCCCGGCGGCGGCGCCAGCGCGCGCGTGGATGCACTGGCCCTGCGGCTGCAGGCGGCCGGCTTCGACGCCCAGCCCAGCGCCGGGATCCGGCGCGACATCTGGGTCAAGCTGCTGGGCAACGCCTGCTTCAACCCGGTGAGCCTGCTCACCGGCGCGGCGAGCGACGAGATGATCGACGAGCCTTCGCTGCACGCGCTCTTCATGCGCATGATGGAGGAGGCCATCGGCGTCGGCGGCCGTCTCGGGCTCAAGCTCGACGTGGATCCGGCCCGCCGCATCGCCCAGACGCGGCAGCTCGGCCACATCAAGACCTCGATGCTGCAGGACCTGGAGAGCGGCCGCGCGGTGGAGATCGACGCCATCCTCGGCGCGCTGGTCGAATGCGCCGCCGCGGTCGCGATGCCCGTCCCCACCCTCGATGCCGTGCTGGGGCTTGCGCGCCTGCGCGCCCGTACCGCCGGCCTGCCGGCAGCCTGAACGACACGCCATGCCCATCACCAGCGAACAGATCAAGCAACTCACGGCCGACCTCTACGAGTGGTCGCTCAAGAAGATTCCCGAAGACACCCGGCAGGCGCTGCACACCGCGGGCGAGCGCGAACGCAGCGAGGTCGGCCGCAAGACGCTGACCATCATGCTCAAGAGCGCCGCCGCCGCCGAGGAGAAGAGCGGACTGGTCTGCTCCGACGTCGGCATTCCGGTCTACAGCATCAAGATCGGAACGCGCGCGCGCTTCGACGGGCCGGTGCGCCAGGCCATCGTCGACGGCTTCGCGCTGCTGGCCGCGCGCATCGACCCGCCGATCCTCAAGATGGTGACGAACCCGCTCACGCACGAGCGCAGCCACCAGGGCAAGGACATCCCGATCACGAGCTTCGACGTCATCGACGAGGCCGACTACATCGACATCACCTGCGCGCCCAAGGCCATGGGCACCGGTCGCTGGGAGGCGCTGGAGACCTTCGTCTATCCCTCGCTGGAAACCATCGAGCGCTACGTGCTGGACACCGTGGTCAAGGCCGGCTCCCAGGCCTGCCCGCCGATGGTGGTGGGCGTGGGCATCGGCGGCACCTTCGACCACGCGGCGCGCATCGCCAAGGAAGCGGTGCTGCGGCCCTTCGGCCAACCCAATCCCGAGCCAGTGCTCGACGGCATGGAAAAGCGCCTGCTGACCGCCATCAACGCGCTCGGCTTCGGCCCCATGGGCACCGGCGGCGACGCCACCGCGATGGCGGTGCACATCAATCATTCGGGCTCGCATGGCTTCGTGCCGGTGGCGGTCAGCCTGAACTGCTGGATCAACCGCCGCACGCGCGCCCGCATCCACGACGACGGGCGCGTCGAGCGAATCGAGTGAGAAAGAAAGACATGAGCACGACGCACACGCTGAACCTTCCGCTGGCGCGCGAAGCGGTCGACCGCCTGCAGGTCGGCGACATGGTGCTGCTGAACGGCCTGGTCACGATGACCATCGGGCTGCCGACGCACCAGCGCGTGGTGGAACATCTCGACGCCGGCGAGCCGCTGCCGGTGGACCTGAAAGACGGCGCGTTCATGCACCTGAGCTGCTTCAACCGGGAGGCCGGCGACGGCACGCACGAGGCGCTGTACCTGAACCCGACCACCAGCACCCGCTACAACGCCTACATGCCGCGCCTGATCGAGGGCTGCGGCCTGCGCCTGGTCGGCGGCAAGGGCGGCCTGGACGCCGCCAGCGTCCAGGCCCTGCAGCGCCAGGGCTGCGTCTACCTCTCTTTCCTGGGCGGCGGCTGCACGCTGCTGGCGCAGGCCATCCGGCGCGTGGTGGCGGTGCACTGGTCCGACTACATCTCGCAGTTCCGGCTGGTCACGCTCGAGGTCCGGGCGCTGGGCCCTGCGACCGTGGCCATCGATGCGCACGGCGGCAGCGTCTACGAGCAGCTGCGCGCGCAGGCGCAAGAGCGCCTGCCGTCGATCGTGGCGCAGATGGACGCGCAGCGCTAGGTAGGCCCCTCAGCGGCACCCATCGCCCAGACGCTCCGTTCGCGGCGGGTTGGACGGAGTCACCGGGGGCAGCGGAAGCACGATCGATTCGTAGACGAACTGGGGCGCCGTGAAGCTTGTGCCGACCAGCCGCATCACGGTAGCGCTGCGGTTTCCGCCCGCCAGTCGTCCGCTGAGCACCTTGCTGTCGTCGCCCGGGTAGGCCCAGTCGGGCTGTTTGCGCGCGCCACGGCTCGGGTCGCCGCTGCTGTAGCTGCTGGGCATGCCAGGTGCGGATGCGTAGTACGCGGCGATGACGTCGGACTTCGCTCCGGTCGCGATGCCGTTGATGCTGCCGGCCGCGACCACTTCGGCGGGCCCGATGGAGCTTGGTTTGACATCGAGCTGCGATGATTCCTTCAAGTACCGCTTCGGGTCGTAGTTGGGACTATCGAAGTAGCCGTCGTAGCCGCGGCGGATGCGTCCCAGGTTCGGCTCGTTGCGCGCGAGATAGGCGTCGGCGATGCCGGGAACCACGCAGCCCGGCCGCACCTTGACCGCGACCTTCCATCGTCCCGCCGTCGCCAACGGGAGCCCCCCGAGCCAGTCCGTCCCCGTCGAGCGGGCCGTCGGCGTCACGATCATCAGAACCATCTTTTTCGCCGTATCGCCGCAGACATGGACCGCGACCGTCCACGCGGTCTCGTTCGCGGAATGGTGGATGCCCGGGTATTGCGCCGGAATCTCTTCCCCGTTGGGCGCCTTCAGGAAGATCTCGAGGTCGCCGATCGGCGTGTTCAGGGGAAGCCAGATCTCGAGATAGCACGGCGTCTGGGTGTCCGGCGCGACGTGCCAGTCGATGACGCCGCCCCCTCGAGCCAGGTCGAATTGCGCATGCGCCCTGGACAGGTGGCTGTTGCCACTCGGAACGACGACGCGCAGGTCGTAGCCGTCCTTCACGGCCTGGGCTGTGATGGCATCGATCGCCTTCTCGAGGATCGATGTGCCGTCGTGCGGGCCGGTGCGAGGTCCGTAACTGAGATTGATCAGGATGCGTGAGGCCTTCTTCTTGCACATGTCGCGGGCGTAGGCGCGAATCGCTTGAATACCACGCAACGCCAAGTGGTGGAGCCATTCGCCGTTGGGGTGGTCGAGGGCGTCACCCGGGAATTGCACGAAAGCGATGTCGATCGGATTGGGGATATGCGGAGGCAGGGGTTTCGTGTCGTGCGCATGGCCGCTCGCGTGGCTCAGGACCTGGGCGCCGTGACTGGTAGCGGAGCGCAGGCTGGGCAGGCCGCTCGCGAGGTAGGCGGAGTCTTCGTCGATCGAGCCGATGGCCGAAGTCGCACCGGCCATCAACGCCTGCAAGTCGGGCTCGGTGAAGAAGACCCCGCTGCCCTGGTCCCAGATGAACCGGACGGCGGGCTCGTTCGGCGCCTCACCCCTCAAGTGCACATGAGCGAACGGGCAGCCATCGTCGATGACGCCGATGACCGTATCGGAGCCCGGCGCGACGCCCTTGGGAAACTCCGGCACGAGCATGCCTGTCGGCGCCGCAAGCTCTAGACAGAGCAGGCCGGACTGTTGAAGCAACTGCAATTGGTCAACGAAATGCTCCTCGAATCCCTCCTTGGAGAGGTTGATTGCCGCATAGAGATGGCCTTCGTACGACGTGATCCAGATGAGTTCTGGGATGCGCATCTTTTCGATCGCGCTTCGCTCGAGTGGCCCGCTGAACTCGACCAGCACCGCATAAGTGTCGGACGGTTTCAGGTTGAAGTATTTGAACTTTGTCAGCATTGCCCACTGCAGATAGGCGTCCGCGTTAAAGACGAGGCTGAGTGGCAGTTCCAAGGGTTTCTGCATGATCCGCTCCCCGGCACGGGTGCTCGTTCACATCGCCAGGGCGGCGCGCTCCGCCTGGCCCTCGTTGAAGAGCTCGGTGAGCACCGAAGGGGCCGCTGCGGTGTTGACACCCACCTGCCCGTGGATCTGGTAGCAATTGAACGGACCGGGCGTGTAGAGCGTGTCGATCGGCTGGACCAGATCGAGGTCGAGGTCCTTGCCGGCCGTCGCCGTAGCCACGCTCGCGTCGAATTCGCGATACACCACCCGGCCTGCATTCCCCTGCGTGAGACGGGCGATGATGTACTCGGCAATGCTGTGGCCGAGCAGGCGCCCGACCACGCTGTCTGCCGGAAAGTGCACGCCGGCAATGACGCGGTTGGTGGCAATGCGGGCGGCCTGGCGGTACAGCTGCTCCCGCATCGAATCGAAATAGGCCCCCGTGGGCAGCATGAACGAGAGCAGCCGCGCCAGCATGAACGCCTGCGTCGAGTGCCCGCTCGGAAAGCTGCCGTGCCCCGGCGTCGTGATGACCGGCTGCACCTGCGCGGAATATTGGTTGGGACGCCAGCAGGCGAGCGCATGCTTGAACTGCATCTCGACCAGCACCGTGAACTGGATGGCGTTCACCAGCAGTTCGACGGTGTTCCGATGGCGATCGGGATTGAGGCCGGTCACCGACGCCACGAAGGCGAACTGGTTGTCGATCTGAGCCAGGATCTCCGGGATGCGGTCCAGTCGCAAGTCGGCCCAGCACAGGACGCGATGGAGCTGAGCATCGAAGAAGGCCGTCGAAGGCTGTGCGATGCGCACAATGGTCTGGCCGTCGGCCTTGAGCTCCATGGCGCTGGCGCCCATCCCACTGGGGTCGACCGTCACGCCCTTGCAGAGCTCCCATTGCACGAGGTAGGAGCGAACCCAGCTCTCCCAGCGCGGGATGTTGGCCGGATCGTTGAAATTTGGATTGGCCGGGGTTTGCGAGGGTGCGCCCGGATTGCTGGTCGCATCCCGATTGGCCACCAGCGCCGTGCACACCAGCGGATTGGCGAAGGCGTCCCCGAGGCTCCCGGGAACGGGGCCGCCGCCCCCATAGCCGCCATACCCTCCGTAACCACCATAGCCGCCGTACCCCCCGTAGCCACCGTAACCCCCATAGCCGCCGTAACCACCAAGCAGGGACATGGTTTACTCCTCAACGGTTTGTTTCGCGACGTTTCTTAGCTTTCTTTGGCGCCCGCCGCGCGAAGCGCGTCTTTCAATTTCTCCAGGTAGGCCGGCACGCGGTCGCGGGCGGGATAGCCTTGCGCGAAGCGCGTCACCGTGAATTGGGGATCTCGCTGGAGCATCAGGGCCAGCGTCGCACGCGCGGCATCCTGCTGGCCGGCCAGCGATTGCGCGATGGTCAGCGAGCGGTAGCTCGACAGGTGCGCGGCGTTGACCCTGAGCGACTGCTGTGCGAAGTCGATGGCCGATTCGTACTGTCCCGCGGAGATGGCGATGGAGGCCATCAGCGAGTGGTAGTAGTACTTCAGCGGATCGAGCGGCGACAGATCGAGCGCTCTCTGTCCTGCCGGCAGAGCCTGCGCGCCATCGCCGTCGAACGCGTGCGCCACGCCTTTGAAGAGCCATGCCAGCGGTTCATTGAACGACCGGTCGAGGGCCTGGTTGCAACTCTCCAGGGCGTGCTCCACGTCCTTCATGAGATGCAGCTGGACGAAGCCCTGCATCGCCCAGCCGAGCGGGTGCGAGGGCTCCACGTCGAGCGCGCGACGCGTCTCCTGCAGCGCCAGGCTGGCCTGGTTGCGTGCGTCCCCCGTCAGCCCGCGCGTGGCGCACAGGATGTACCACTTGGCGAGCCAGATGCGGGGCAGGGCGTGGGTCGGGTGGCGCTCGATCAGCGCATCGAGCACTTCGCGCGAACGGAGGAATTCCGACTTCGTGCTCCTGTGCATCAGCCCGATGCCGCCGAGCAGCAAGCCGTAGCTCTCGAGCGTCGGCAAGGGACGCACGAGCGCCTTCTGTGCCCCTTTTTCGAGCAGCGCCTGGTGGCATTCGCTGGCGATGGTGTCGCAGATCTCGCTGTCGAGCTGCATCAGGTCTTCGAGCTCGCCCTTGGCGCGGCCGGTCCATTCCACCTCCTTGTGGCGGACGCTCGCGAGCTCCGAAAAGACGAGCACCGTGTGGCCGGTCACCACGTAACTGCCGGACAGCACGTAGTCCGCACCGAGATGGGTCTCGGCCTGATCCAGCGTGCGCCATGTCCGGGCCAGCGCCGAGGTCGACAGGTGCGAGATCACGTTGATCTCCTGCGTCCGGCTCATGCGCCCGATGACGCCCTCCGCGATCAGGTCGCCGATCGCGAACTGCTCGAGCTCGACGTTGCGGGAGGCGTAGGGCATGACTGCGATGGTCGGCCGGAAGGGCGCCGGGTCGGCGTGCTCGGTGCGAAACGCGGGCTGCTGTCCGGCCTTTCGCACGCCATAGACGTGCAACGGTTGGTCGACGTGCTTGAGGTACCACTCGCCCAGGTCCTCGAGCTCGCCGTCGAGCCCGTCGGTCAGGCCGTCGCGGACGGCCGAACTCATGACCGTGTGGCCCGGCTGCGCCAGCGCGGCGATGCGGGCGGCGAGATTCACGCCGGTGCCATAGATGTCGTGCTCGTCCTCGTAGACCTGCGCAGCATGCATGCCGATGCGCAGGCGCATGGGCGCTTCGCTTGCGTCCGGCTCCGACTCGTCGAGCCAGCGATGCATCGCCAGCGCGCAGGCGGCCGCCTCGGGTGCGCCGTTGAATTCCGCCATCAGACCGTCGCCCAAGCTCTTCACGAGACGCCCTTCGTTGGCCGGCAGGATGTTGAGGGTCACCTGACCGATGAAAGCCCCCCAACGCCGGATGACGCCCAGTTCGTCCTTCAGCATGAGGCCCACGGAATCGACGAGGTCGGCGACCAGCACCACCTTTTCGTGTCGCTGGAGGTCGTGGCTCGTCGCTGCTTGGGCGAAGTTAGGGGGGGGCGCGCTCAAGGTCATCCTCCAGGTTGGGGTTGCGATGCCGCGACGAGGGAGGAGATCTTGCGTTCATGCGGCAAGAAAATGCAAGCGCGCGATAGGGTTCCCCCAATCCCGTCTCGCGGGAGTTACATCTATCCGCGCGGCGAAACCCCGATCAGCCACGCATGCGCCCAGAACAGGAAGACGACATACACCACCAGCCCGCCCACGAGCGCGATCACGTCGTTCATCGCGCCCGGCGGCGCGCCGGGCACCTTCTGCGGCACCGTGCGGTGCGTGAGCGAGATGCGGTCCGCGACCGCCCACACCAGAAAGCCGCCGAACAGCAGCACGTCGGCGAGCGTGCCGTTGGCGAGCAGGTGCGCCAAGGCCCAGAACTTGACCGCGAGCAGCATCGGATGCTTGGCGGCGCGCTGGATGCGTCCCGGCATGTAGGCCGCGAAGAGCAGGGGGAACACCGGCAGCATCAGCACCAGCGCCAGGTGCCGCAGCGCGACCGGCGGTGAATAGATCGGCACCGGCGCCTGCCGGGCCAGGCCGTAACCGTAGATCAAGAGCACGAAGCCGATGATCGAGACGAGCGCGTAGACGCCCTTGAAGGCGCGCTCGCCGCGCCGTTCGATCTGCGCGGCGCGCCAGCCGGGCGCGACGATCGATAGCGAGTGCACGCCGAGGAACAGGACGAGGCCGAGGATCAGCAGGGTCATTGGAAGTGCTCCGACGAATGGACGGCGCATTGTGGGCGATTGCGGCGCCGGTGTGTGCCCGTATGCTGCGTGCCTTATGTGACCTCGGAGCGACGCATGGCCTATCAACTGCACTACTGGCCCACGATCCAGGGCCGCGGCGAATTCGTCCGTCTTGCGCTCGAAGCGGCGGGCGCTGCGTATGTCGACGTGGCGCGCGAGCCGCCGGCCAAGGGCGGCGGCGAATCGGCGCTGATGCGCAAGCTGGGCGACCCGGACAATCCGCGCCCCTCGTTCGCACCGCCTTTCCTGGTCGACGGCGACGTGGTCGTCGGGCAGACGGCGGCGATCCTCCTCTACCTCGGCCCGCGCCTCGGCCTCGCGGGGGTGGGCGAGCTCGACGCGCTCTGGACGCACCAGATCCAGCTCACCGTCGCCGACGCGGTGGCGGAGGTGCACGACACGCACCATCCGATCTCGACCGGTCTCTACTACGAGGACCAGCGCGACGCGGCGCTGGAACGTGCGAAGGCATTTCGCGACGAGCGGATTCCGAAGTTCTTCCACTGGTTCGAGCGGATCCTGCAGCGCAATCCGGCCGGCGATGTGCACCTGGTCGGCGATTCGCTGAGCTATGCCGATCTCTCGCTGTTCCAGCTCGTGGCGGGGCTGCGCTATGCCTTTCCCAAGGCGACGGCGCGGGCCCTGGCGCACACCCCGGCGATCGTGAAGCTGTACGCCAACGTGGCCCGGCGCCAGCGGGTGCACGACTACCTGCAGAGTCCGCGTCGCATCTCGTTCAACGAGGAAGGCATCTTCCGCGCCTATCCGGAGCTCGACGGCTGAGTTCCAGGGTGAAAGCGCCTAGTCGTTGGCCTCGTCCCGCAGGCGCAGGGCCGTGTCGTAAAGCGCATTGCGCGGCGCACCGCTGATCTCCGCTGCGAGGCGCACCGCGCTCTTGAGCGGCAGCTCCGCCAGCAGCAGGCGCAGCACGCGCTCGCCTTCGGCGTTCTCGCCCGTCACGACCGGCCTGGGGTGCAGCACCAGCGCGAACTCGCCGCGCGTGCGGTCGCGGCTTTGCGCAAACCATTCGGGCAGCGATGCGGCAGCGACGGTGGCGATCTCTTCGAACTGCTTGGTCAGCTCGCGGCCGACCGTCACAGGGCGGTCACCGAGCACCGCGAGCGCGCGTGCCAGCGCCTCGATGCGATGCGGCGCTTCGAGCAGCACCACGCTGTGCGGCTCGTTGGCGAGTGCGAGCACCGCGGCATCGCGCTCGCCGGCCTTGCTCGAAAGGAACCCGGCAAAGACGAAGGCGCTGGAGTGCTCACCTTCGGAGACCAGCCCGGCCGCGCCGACCAGTGTCGTGACGCTGCTCGCGCCCGGCAGCGGCAGCACCCGGTAACCCGCCTCGCGCACGGCGGCGACGAGGCGCGCCCCGGGGTCGCTCACGCCGGGCGTGCCGGCGTCGCTCACGTAGGCGATGCGCTCGCCGTTCGCGAGCCGCGCGATGACGGACTGCGCCGCCTCGGCCTCGTTGTGCTGGTGCACCGCGAGCAAGCGCGCCGAAGGGCTCTCGATGCCGTAGGCGCGCAGCAGGCTCTGGGTGTGGCGCGTGTCCTCGCAGGCGATGGCGTCGACGATCTGCAGCACGTGCAGCGCACGCAGCGTGATGTCGGCGAGATTGCCGATCGGCGTGGCGACCACGTACAGCGTGCCCTGCGGATAATGCTGCGCGCCCGCAGCGTCGCTCGCGGCCTGGAGCGCGGCGCCGAACGAAGCGGGAGCGAGGGAGTTCAATGGGATTTCTCCATAACAAGAAGATCACGACCAAGGCGCGCGGCGATGCGGCCGAGGATGCAGCGCTCGACCATCTGCAGGCGGCGGGCCTGCAACTGGTCGTGCGCAATTATCGAACGCCGGGCCGCGGCGGCGGCGAGATCGACCTCGTCATGCGCGACCCGCGTGACGGCACGCTGGTCTTCGTCGAAGTGCGCAGGCGCGCATCGGGCGCCCACGGCGGCGCGGGCGGCAGCATCACCGGCGTGAAGCAGCGGCGCATCGTCTTCGCGGCGCGGCACTACCTGAGCCGGCTGAGCACGCTGCCGCCATGCCGTTTCGACGTGGTGCTGGTGGAAGAGCGCATCGAGTGGATCCAAGGCGCCTTCGATGCCGGCTGACGCGGCGGGTCGTTATCATCCGGCCCCATGCTTGAGCAACGGATTCAGCAGCATTTCATCGACAGCGCCGACCTGAAATACCAGGCCGGTCCCCTTCTCGAAAAACCGATCGCCCAAGCCATGCAGGCCCTGCTCGCCTGCGTGACCAGCGGCGGCAAGATTCTTTCGTGCGGCGCCGGCGTGTCCGGCTTTCTGGCCGCGCAGTTCGCGACGCAGTTCGTCGGCCGCTTCGAGCGTGAGCGACCCGAGCTCGCGGCGCTCGCCTTGCAGGGCGATGCCGCCGATCCGGCCGCCGACACGCCCGATGCGGCCGACACCGACCGCTACGCGCGGCAGGTGCGCGCGCTGGGGCAGGCCGGCGACGTGCTGCTGGCGCTGAGCGCGAGCGGCCAATCGGCCACGGTGCTCGCGGCCGTCGAAGCCGCGCACGCGCGCGACATGACGGTGATCGCGCTGCTCGGCAACGCGGGCAACACGGGCGGCGGCAACGGCGGCGCGGTGGGGCGTGCGCTGCGCGAGACCGACGTGCTGGTCTGCGCGCCGCACGAGCGCGCGGCGCGCATCCACGAGGTCCACCTGCTCACGCTGCATTGCCTGTGCGATGGCGTCGATGCCCAGCTGCTCGGCGACCAGGACACCGATTCCTCGCTGCTGTCGACCTGAGCGGTCGCGCGCGCACCGGCATCTAGGGCTGCGAAGCGGGCTTGCGCTGCGAGGGGGTCGCGCTTTCGGCGATGCGCCCCTGCAGCTCGCGGAACGCCGGCGTCTCGCGCAGCAGGCGTCCGCCGAGTTCGCGCAGGCGGTCGACGGCCTCGTCGGGCAGCACGAAGCTGGTCGGCAGGTTCATGAAGTAGCGCCGCTCCTCGGGGTCGGCGATGGACTCGAAGCTCACGTCGATGGCGTCGAAGCGCAGCTTGGGCACCGAGGCTTCGGCCTGCGCCCTCGACATGCCCGCGAGCCGGCGCTCGGCAATTTCGAGCTCGCGCTTGTCGGCCCAGCGCTGCGCGATGTCCTTCAGCAGCTCGACCGACTCGGAGGAGAAATGATCGATCGGCACGCTCGATGACTGGAAGAGCTGCGACACGATGCCTGGCGCGCGCGGCCGCCGGTCCCAGTCGGTGTCGGGCGCCGAGCGCGAGTTGACCACCACGACGACGATCCGGCGCAAGTCCTTGAGGCCCACCTGCTCCTGGAAGGCGGGGCTGGCTTCCACTTCTTCGAGTGCCACGAGCAGTCCGCGCAAGCCCAGGTTGTCGGAAACGCCGCCGTCGACCACGTGCAGGTACGGCCGGTCCTCGCTGTCCTGGAAGCTCTGGATCTCGCGATAGCGCAGAAGCGCACGCCCGGCCGGGCGCGCAGGGTTCTCGGGCCGGGTGACGTCGCTCACCCAGGCTGGCATTACCGCGCCGCAATGGCCGCCGTAGTTGTGGTACGTGACCGGCGAGAGCACCGCCGGCACCGCGGACGAGGTCGCCGCCGCGCGCGCGAGGCGCACCTTGCCGAGGTCGGAGCACAGCAGGTCGAAGTGGTCCTGCGAAAACGGAAAGCGCGCCCCGGTCGAGAGATCGGTCCCCGTGACGGCGGTGACCGGGGTGGGCTTGTCCATCAGGTCGTCGAAGGTCGCGCCGTTGAACAGGATCTCGTCGTAGTAGTCGGCGGCGAGCTCGGAGCGGCCGTAGGAGCCGCTGCCGAGCGCGAACCAGTTGAGCGGATCCAGCGCGCGCCGCGTGAGCGCGCCCTGCACGTCGCGCTTGAGGAAGCGGGGCTCGTATTCGGTGAACAGCCTGTCGCCGTACAGCGCATAGGCGAGCGCGGTGAAGCTGCCGCCCGAGACGCCCGCGATGGCATCGACCTCGGCGAGCAGGTTCACGTTTTTGCCGTTGACCTGCACGTTCGTGCGGCGGAGTTCTTCGAGCACGCCGTAAGAAAAGGCCGCCGCGCGCGTGCCGCCGCCGGAAAAGGTCAGCAGGAACAACGTGTCGGGGTCGTTCTTGGCGCTGTGGGTGTGCTTGAGCCTGTTGCCGACGCGATAGCCGCTGTTCAGATCGACGTGCTCGATCTTAGGATTGACCGGCGCCATCGCGTTGCATCCGGCCAGGATGAGCGCCGCCAGCGGCAGGATTGCGCTGGCCAGTCTGCGGGCCAGGCGAGTCTTCGGCTCAATATGTTGATTCAAGTGAGGTCCTTCTCGCTCGATCGCATACGAATTGACGCGGCGGGTGCTTGCAACAACCGCGCCATCGATCGCGGCGGGCAACACCCGTGCAGCAAATTGTAGGGACGTCGGATGACAGGTCGTAACCGACGATCCATGTCGCTGGGCTACCATCGAAGACCCAGTCACTCAATACAAGCAGGAAGGCTTCGATCCATGACGACGACCACCACCGCACAACGCATCGCGATCGCATTGGCTGCAGGCGCAGTATCGCTGGCAGGCCTGTCCGCTTGCGCGCCGCTGGTGGTCGGAGGCGCCGCGGTCGCGGGCGCCGGCATGGTGGCGACCGATCGCCGCACATCGACGGCGCAGCTCGACGACCAGGCGATCGAACTGCGCGGCGCCTCGCGCGTGCGCGAGATCGCGAACGACAACATGAACGTGACGGTCACGAGCTTCAACCGCCAGGTGCTGCTCACCGGCACGGTGGGCTCGGAGGCCGACAAGCGCAAGGTCGAGGACACGATCCGCCGCGTGGACAACGTGCGCTCCGTGGTCAACGAGGTGGTGGTGGGGCCGGGCAGCAGCTTCCCGGACCGCTCGAACGACACCTTCATCACCGGCAAGGTCAAGGCCTCGCTGCTGGACCAGAGCGACATCTTCGCGAACTCGTTCAAGGTCGTGACCGAGCGCGGCGTGGTCTATCTGATGGGCATCGCGACGCGCCGCGAGACCGATCGCGCCACCGACGTCGCGCGCAACACCTCGGGCGTTCAGAAGGTGGTGCGCATCGTGGAAATCATCAGCGACCAGGAACTCGCGGACCTGAAGGCGCAGCAGCCGCTGTCGTCGATGGGCGGGTCGTCGTCATCTTCTTCGGGCACTTCGTCTTCGACCACGCCGGCATCGACCTCCAGCTCGCGCGTGCCGCTGCCGCCGATGGAGCCGCTGCCCGCGTCGCCGTCATCGGCGCCGGCCAACAGCGGCGTCGTGGCAACCCCGATCCGCTGATCACGTCCGCGACAACCCAGCCCAGGGCCCCCGCGGAACCGGCTTCGCCGGGCCGCCGGGTGCGCCCCCCTCCCGCCGAAGGCGAGAGAGGGGGGAGCCGCG
Organism: Variovorax sp. HW608; assembly: GCF_900090195.1. Taxonomy (NCBI): domain Bacteria; kingdom Pseudomonadati; phylum Pseudomonadota; class Betaproteobacteria; order Burkholderiales; family Comamonadaceae; genus Variovorax; species Variovorax sp. HW608. Next base: position 3,297,014 of record NZ_LT607803.1, on the reverse strand, counting down.
AAGCGGCTTGGGGGGGAGCCTATTTCAAGCGCGTGATCAGGCTCGACGTGTCCCAGCGCTTGCCGCCGGACTGCTGCACGTCGGCATAGAACTGATCGATCAGCGCGGTCACCGGCAGGCGCGCGCCGTTGCGCTTGGCTTCGTCGAGCACCAGCCCGAGGTCCTTGCGCATCCAGTCGACCGCGAAGCCGAAGTCGAACTGGCCCGCGATCATCGTCTTGCCGCGGTTGTCCATCTGCCAGCTCTGCGCCGCGCCCTTGCCGATCACGCCGAGCACCTCGTTCATGTCGAGGCCGGCGCGCATGCCGAAGGCGATGGCTTCGGACAGGCCCTGCACGAGGCCCGCGATCGCGATCTGGTTCACCATCTTCGCGAGCTGGCCGGCGCCGCTTTCACCGAGCAGCGTGCAGGCGCGCGCGAACGCCGAGATGACGGGCTTCACGCGGTCGAAGCTGGCCGAGTCGCCGCCGCACATCACGGTCAGCACGCCGTTCTGCGCGCCGGCCTGTCCGCCGGACACCGGCGCATCGATGAACTGCAGGCCGCGTTCGATCGCGGCCCTGGAAAGCTCGCGCGCGACATTGGCGGATGCAGTGGTGTGGTCGACGAACACGGCGCCCTTGGGCATGTCCGCGAACGCGCCGTTCTCGCCGAGCACGACCGAGCGCAGGTCGTCGTCGTTGCCGACGCAGCAGAAGACGATGTCCGCATTCGATGCGGCGCCGCGCGGCGTGGACGAATGGGCGAGCGTGCCCTTGGCAATCGGCCTGAACTCGTCGATCCATGCGTTGGACTTCGCGTCGGTCCGGTTGTAGACCGTCACGCTGTGACCGGCCAGCGCAAGATGGCCGGCCATCGGATAGCCCATCACGCCCAGGCCGAGAAAGGCGACCTTTTGCGGGGGGATGGCGTCGTAGGTTTTGGGTGTAAGGCTGCTCATTCCCCAAGCTTAGCGCGCAAGCCTGGGGAACGAACGCTCAAACAATCGCGAAATGCTCGGTGCCGGCCGAGAGATCGGTGGTGCGCGCCCGCTGGCTGTTGAGCTTGATCTGCAGCCGCAGGTCGTTCGCCGAGTCGGCGTTGCGCAGCGCGTCCTCGAAGGAGATCGCGCGGCCTTCGAAGAGGTCGAACAGCGCCTGGTCGAAGGTCTGCATGCCGAGGTTGCGGCTCTTCTTCATGATCTCCTTGATCTCGCCGACCTCGCCCTTGAAGATCAGGTCGGAGATCAGTGGCGTGTTCAGCAGGACCTCGACCGCGGCGATGCGGCCGTGGCCGTCTTCGGTCGGGATCAGGCGCTGCGAGATCAGCGAGCGCAGGTTGAGCGACAGGTCCATCAGCAGCTGGGCGCGGCGCTCTTCGGGGAAGAAGTTGATGATCCGGTCCAGCGCCTGGTTGGCGCTGTTGGCGTGCAGCGTGGCCATGCACAGGTGACCGGTCTCGGCGAAGGCCACCGCGTGCTCCATGGTCTCGCGGTCGCGGATTTCGCCCATCAGGATCACGTCGGGCGCCTGGCGCAGCGTGTTCTTGAGCGCGGCTTCCCAGCTGTCGGTGTCGATGCCGACCTCGCGCTGCGTCACCACGCAGTTCTTGTGCGGATGCACGAATTCGACCGGGTCCTCGACCGTCACGATGTGGCCGTAGGAGTTCTCGTTGCGCCAGTCGATCATCGCGGCCAGCGTGGTCGACTTGCCCGAGCCGGTGGCGCCGACCAGGATGCACAGCCCGCGCTTGGTCATCGCGACGTCCTTGAGCACCTGCGGCATGCCGAGGCCGTCGATGGTCGGCAGCTTGGCGGGGATGGTCCGCAGCACCATGCCGACCTTGCCCTGCTGCACGAAGGCGTTGACGCGGAAGCGTCCGATGCCGGTCGGCGAGATCGCGAAGTTGCACTCCTTGGTGCGCTCGAACTCGGCCGTCTGGCGGTCGTTCATGATCGAGCGCGTGAGCGCCAGCGTGTGCTGCGCGCCGAGCGCCTGCTGCGACACCTTGGTGACCTTGCCGTCCACCTTGATCGCCGGCGGGAAGTCGGCGGTGATGAACAAGTCGCTGCCGTTGCGGCTCACCATGAGCTTCAGCAGGTCGTTGATGAACTGGCTGGCCTGATCGCGTTCCATATCGATGCTCCGGTTCGGCGGCTTGGGAAGTCAGCCGGGGAAATTCTCGGGGATTTTGGCTTTGCCGCGCGCCTCGGCCGAAGAAATGACATTGCGCCGCACGAGGTCCGTGAGGTTCTGGTCCAGCGTCTGCATGCCCTGGCCGCTGCCGGTCTGGATCGACGAATACATCTGCGCGACCTTGCCTTCGCGGATCAGGTTCCGGATCGCCGGCGTGCCGAGCATGATCTCGTGCGCCGCCACGCGGCCCTGGCCGTCCTTGGTCTTGCACAGCGTCTGCGAGATCACGGCCTGCAGCGATTCAGACAGCATCGCGCGGATCATTTCCTTCTCTTCGCCGGGGAAGACGTCGATGATCCGGTCGATGGTCTTGGCCGCCGACGAGGTGTGCAGCGTGCCGAACACGAGGTGGCCGGTTTCGGCCGCGGTCATCGCGAGGCGGATGGTTTCGAGGTCGCGCATTTCGCCGACCAGGATCGCGTCCGGGTCTTCGCGCAGGGCGGAGCGCAGCGCGTTGGCGAAGGACAGCGTCATCGGCCCGACCTCGCGCTGGTTGATCAGGCACTTCTTGGATTCGTGCACGAACTCGATCGGGTCCTCTACCGTGAGGATGTGGCCGTATTCGGTTTCGTTGAGGTAGTTGATCATCGCCGCCAGCGTGGTCGACTTGCCCGAGCCGGTCGGGCCGGTCACGAGCACGAGGCCGCGCGGCTTGAGCGCGAGATCGCCGAAGATCTTGGGCGCGTTGAGCTGCTCGAGCGTGAGAATCTTCGACGGAATGGTCCGGAACACCGCGGCCGCGCCGCGCGACTGGTTGAAGGCGTTGACGCGGAAGCGCGCGAGGCCGTCGATCTCGAAGGAGAAGTCCACTTCGAGGAACTCTTCGTAGTGCTTGCGGTGGGTGTCGCTCATGATGTCGTACACCATGGCATGCACGGCCTTGTGGTCGAGCGCGTCGACGTTGATGCGGCGCACGTCGCCATGAACCCGGATCATGGGCGGGAGGCCGGCCGAAAGGTGCAAGTCGGACGCCTTGTTCTTGACGCTGAAGGCCAGCAGTTGGGTGATGTCCACGAAGTTCCTCGGTGACGTTTTGATACGCTTTGACGATTATGACGATGATTGGCGACAACCTCCAGCATGTTCGGGAGCGGATCGTGGCGGCATGCACGGCTGTCGGACGCGACCCCGCAAGCGTGCACTTGCTTGCGGTGTCGAAGACATTCCCCGCGGATGTGGTGCGGGAGGCACAGGCGGCCGGCCAAGCCGCCTTCGGTGAGAACTACGTGCAGGAAGGCGTCGCCAAGATCGAGGCGCTCGCGGACCTGCAGGGCAAGCTCGAATGGCATTGCATCGGCCCCCTGCAGAGCAACAAGACGCGCGTGGTGGCAGAGCACTTCGACTGGGTGCACAGCATCGACCGGCTGAAGATCGCGCAGCGGCTGTCGGAGCAGCGGCCCGCCGAACTGCCGCCGCTGCAGGTGTGCCTGCAGGTCAATGTCGATGCCGGCGCCAACAAGTCGGGGGTGGCCCCGGGCGAGGCGCTGGCGCTGGCGCGCGCTGTGGCGAAGTTGCCACGCTTGCGTCTGCGCGGCCTCATGGCGATCCCCGAGCCGGCGCCTGATTTCGAGTCGCAGCGCGCGCTGTTCCTCGCGGCCGCCCGCGTGTTCGACGCGATCCGAGCCGACGGCATCGCGCTCGACACCCTGTCGCTCGGCATGTCCGCCGACCTCGAAGCCGCGATCGCGGCCGGCAGCACGATGGTGCGTGTCGGCACGGCGATCTTCGGGCGGCGCTAGGCTGGCGCGTTGCCGGGCTGCTCGAAGAGCTCGAGCAGCACGCCCTTGACCCATTGATGCAGTGCGGAGGTTTCGTGGCGCTGGTGCCAGAACAGCTCCACCATGCGCGGCGGCGCTTCGAGAGGCACTGGCACCAGGCGCAGCCCCGCCAGGCGCGGCGGGTCCAGTCCCTTTGATAGCGGCAGCACCGCGATGAGGTCCGAGCTGCGAACCGCGTCGTAGGCCGTGGCGTAGTGGTTGACCGTCGCCACCAGGTTGCGCTGCAGACCGCGGCTGCGCAGGAACACGTCGTAGGTCGGCAGCGTCTTGCCGCCGAGGCTGACGTCGATGTGTCGCGCGGCCAGGAACTTCTTCAGCGGAATGCGCGCGAGGCGGCCGAGCGGATGGTCCTCGCGCATGACGCAGACGAAGCCCGGCGACCAGAGCGCGCGGGATTTGAGGAAGGGGGGCCGCTGCACCTCGTCGGCATAGACGCTGATCGCAAAATCCGCATGGTTGTTCGCGAGCACCGGACCGAAATCGACCAGGACGTTCGGAATGGTGTGAAGTTGCATCGACGGCGCGAGCCGGCTCAACTGGCTGGCGAGACGCGGCACCACGATGCTGGCAACGTAGTCCGACATCGCGATGGTCAGGGTCGCGATGCTGCGCCGCGCATCGAAGCTGTCGATCTCCAGGGTGCCGCGGATCGTCTGCAGCGCCTCTGCGAGCGGCTCCCACAGATCGATCGCGCGCCGCGTCGGCCGGATGCCCGTGCCGCTGCGGATGAAAAGCGGGTCGTCGAAGGTTTCGCGCAGGCGGCGCAGCGCGTTGCTGACCGTGGGCTGCGTGAGCGAGAGCTTTTGCGCCGCGCGTGTCACGTTGCCTTCAGTCATCAGGGCCTCGAACACCTTGAGCAGGTTCAAGTCGGCATTGCGGTAGGTGGTGGGTGAGGACACGACATTCAGGCCATCAATAACGACCATGGAAAGTATAAATTTGTCGTTATAAGAAGCTCTCCCTACGATCCGGCCCAGCGCCACAAAAGCGCCATCGAAAGACACGGAGACAAGGGGTTTCACATGACCGTTCTGTCGGCGCGCATCGAGCGCCTGCCGTTTTCCGGCTTCCACCGCAAGCTGCTCCTGGTCGGCGGACTGGGCTACACCTTCGATGCCATGGACGCCGCCGTCATCGCCTTCGTGCTGCCGGTGCTGCGCACGGCCTGGGAGCTCAGCAGCGTGCAGATCGGGGTGCTCGCGAGCGCGAACTTCATCGGCTTCTTCTTCGGTGCGCTTCTGTCCGGATCGCTCGGCGACCTGATCGGCCGGCGCAAGGTCATGATGTCGGCGCTGGCGGTCTACTGCGTCGCGTCGCTCTTCAGCGCGCTGGTCGACGACTGGAGCAGCTTCCTGGCGCTGCGCGTCATCGCCGGGCTCGGCACGGGCGCGGAGAGCGTGATCATCGCGCCCTACCTGTCGGAATTCGTGGCGCGACGCTACCGGGGCGCTTTCACGGGCGCACTGGCGGGTTTCTTTTCGTTCGGATTCGTGGCGGCGGCCTTGCTGGGCTATCTGATCGTGCCGGCGCATCCGGCGGGCTGGCGCATCGTCATCCTCATCACGGCCACGCCGGTGCTGATGCTGCTGTGGTGGCGCCGCGTACTGCCCGAATCGCCGCGCTGGCTCGAAAGCCAGGGGCGCACCGCCGAGGCCGACGCCGTCATGGATGCCGTGGAGGCCCGGCTCGTGCGCGCCGGGCATGCGCTGCCCGCGCTCGATCCGCAGGACGTGGCCGCCCCGCCGCCGAGCGACAGCCGCGGCGGCCTGCGGAAGAACTACGCGACGCTGCTTTCGCGCCGGCTCTTTCGCATCACCGGCATGACGTGGCTCATGTGGCTGTCGATCACCTTCAGCTACTACTCCTTCTTCACCTGGATTCCGAGCCTGCTGGTGCAGAGCGGCATGACGATCACCAAGAGCTTCGGCTATTCGCTGGTGATGTATCTCGCGCAGGTGCCGGGCTATTTTTCCGCCGCCTGGCTCAACGACCGCATCGGCCGGCAGGCGACCATCGTCGGCTACATGCTGCTGGGCGGCATCGCCGCGCTGGGGCTCGCGTTCACGCACAGCGACGGGCAGATCATGCTGGCAGGCGTGCTGCTGTCCTTCTTCATGAACGGCACCTACGCAGGCGTCTATGCCTACACGCCCGAGGTGTTCCCGACGCAGGTGCGCGCCACGGGCGCCGGGCTTGCGTCGGCCATCGGGCGCATCGGCGGCATCACGGCGCCGATCCTGGTCGGCTTCATCCATCCCGTGGCGGGTTTCGCCGGCGTGTTCGGCATGACGACCGCCGTGCTGCTGCTCGGCTCGGCGGCCGTGATGGTCCTCGGCGTCCCGACCCGCGGCCGTTCGCTGGAAGAGATCGCAGCCTCCGAGCTGCATTGAGGAGGAGTCCCTTGTCCCAGATGCCGTCCGACATTGCGCAACTCGCGCGCGTGGCCCGCGCCCACGGCGATGCGCAGCAGCCGCAAGCCACCTTCGCGGCGCTCGATGACGCGCTCGCGAAGACGATCGGCCACCGGCTGTTCACGATCCTGGTCCACCACCGCGCGCAGCGCGAGTCGGAGCGCGTCTACAGCAACATGCCGGACAGCTACCCCGTGCAGGGGCGCAAACCCGTGACCGATTCACAGTGGATGCGGCAGGTCATGGGCCTCGGCCTGCCCTACATCGGCCGCAACGCCGACGACATCCGCGAGGTCTTCTTCGACCATGCGCTGATCCATTCGCTGGGCTGCGAGAGCGTGCTGAACATTCCGCTGCGCTGGCGCGAGCAGACGATCGGGACGCTCAATCTCCTGCACCAGGAAAACTGGTACCAGGTTCACCATGTCGAACTCGCGACCGTGTTCGCGCAGTTGGCGGTGCCCGCCGTCATGGCGCTGGCGCCGGCGGACGATCCTTCCTCTTGAGGCAACACCATGACCACGACCTCCTTGCTTATCAAGAACGCATCCCTGCTCGATCCCCTGTTGGGCGAGTTGCAGGAAGGGCGCGACATCCTGGTCGAACAGGGCTTGGTGAAGGAGGTCTCCGACCGGCCGATCCGCACCCAGGCCGCGCGCACCATCGACGTCCGCGGCCGCACCGTGATGCCCGGGCTCATCGACCTGCACGTGCACGTGATCGCCGTGGAGCTGAATCTCGCGCGGCAGGTGCACATGCCCAACGTGCTCATCACGCTGCGCAGCGTGCCCATCCTGCGCGGCATGCTGCGGCGCGGCTTCACCACGGTGCGTGATGCGGGCGGTGCCGGCCATGCCTTCAAGCAGGCGGTGGAGTCGGGGCTCGCGCAGGGTCCCCGGCTGTTCGTCTCGGGCCGCGCGCTGAGCCAGACCGGGGGGCATGGCGACATGCGGGCGCGCTCGGATTTCCTCGCCACCGAATGCCCCTGCTGCGTGCGCGTCGGTGCGCTGGCACGCGTGGCCGACGGCGTGGACGCGGTGCGCAAGGCCGCGCGCGAAGAGCTCCAGATGGGCGCGGACCAGATCAAGATCATGGCCTCCGGCGGCGTCGCCTCGCCCACCGATCCGGTCGGCGCCTTCGGTTATTGCGAGGACGAAATCCGGGCCATCGTCGAGGAAGCCCGCGCCAGGGACACCTACGTGCTCGCCCATGCCTACACCGCGGCCGCCATCGCGCGCGCCGTGCGCTGCGGCGTGCGCACCATCGAGCACGGCAACCTCGTCGATGCGCCGACCGCCGCGCTGATGGCGCAGGCGGGGGCCTACGTGGTGCCGACCCTGGTCACCTACGACGCGCTGGCCAACGAGGGCGAGCGTTACGGCCTGCCGAAGGAAAGCGTCGCCAAGGTGGCCGACGTGCGCGAAGCCGGCCTGCGCTCGCTGGAGATCTACAAGGCTGCCGGCGTCAAGATGGGCTTCGGCTCCGACCTGCTGGGCGAATCGCAGCGGCTCCAGAGCGACGAATTCCGCCTGCGCGCCGAAGTGCTTTCCCCCGCGGAGGCCATCGCCAGCGCCACCGTGGTCGGCGCCGAGGTGCTCGGCATGAGCGACCGCCTCGGCCGCCTCGTGCCCGGTGCGCTGGCCGACCTGCTGGTCGTCGATGGCAATCCCCTGGAAGACATCCATTGCCTGCTCGGGCAGGGCGAGCGGATTCCGCTGGTCATGAAGGAAGGCGTGATCCAGTTCGACGCGGGATTGGGCTGACCCACAGCCTCGCCCTGGGGGCGAGCCATTTCAAGCACCCAGCGGCAGCCGCGCGCTGCTCTTGACCTCTTCCATCACCGCATAAGTCCGCGTCTCGCGCACGCCCGGCAGCTGCCACAGCACCGTGCCCGCGAACTCGCGGTAGGCGGCCATGTCGGCCATGCGGGTCTTGAGCAGGTAGTCGAAGCCGCCGGCGACCATGTGGCATTCCATGATCTCGTCGCGCACCTGCACCGCGGCCTTGAATTCGTCGAACACGTTGGGCGTGGTGCGGTCCAGCAGCACTTCGACGAACACGGTGAAGCCGCGCCCGAGCTTGTGCGGATCGAGGCGCGCCTCGTAGCCGAGGATGAAGCCCTCGCGCGTGAGGCGCTGGACCCGCGCCAGCACGGCCGTCGGCGACAGGGCCACGGCTTCCGCGAGCTTGAGGTTCGAGATGCGGCCGTCCTCCTGAAGAACCTTCAGGATTTTCATGTCGATCCGGTCGAGACCGGGTAGTTCGGCGCTCATGGCTGGTGAATTATCCGGCGGCTGCGATCATTTTTGGTGAATAACTCGGCGGCAGAAGGCGGACGATCGCATCCATTCGATCTTCACGAGAACACGCCATGCGCCTGCCCACGCCCTACCGCCCCGAAGCCGACGTCGTCGCCCACCGCCTTGCCGCGCTGAAGGGCGCGTTCGACTGGGAGGCGGTCGTGCCCGCCGCCACACCCTGGGTGCGCGCGGTGCGCGACCGGCCGCCGCCGTTCTGGGCCATGGAAAGCCTGCTGCGCGAATACCCGATCTCCAGCGCCGAGGGGCTGGCGCTGATGCGGCTGGCCGAGGCGCTGCTGCGCGTGCCCGACGCCGAGACCGCGATCGCGCTCACGGCGGACCAGCTCGGCCGCGCCAACTTCGAAGGCGCGGCGGATTCGACGCTGGCGCGGCTCTCGTCATCGGCGATCGCGCTGTCGAAGAAGTTCCTGCCGCACCTGTCCGACGGAAACGGCGATGCGGAGCCGGGCCCCGGGCTGATGGCGCGGCTGGGCGCACGCACGGTGGTGGCGGCCACGCTGCGGGCGGTGCAGCTGCTGGGCCGCCAGTTCGTGCTGGGGCAGACCATCGACGAGGCGATGGCCGAGGCGCGTTCGGCGCATCGCCGGCATGCCGCGCTGCGCTTCAGCTACGACATGCTGGGGGAGGGCGCGCGCACCGAAGCCGATGCGCAGCGCTATCTCGACAGCTACGCCAATGCGATCCGGTCGATCGCAGCCGCCGCGGGCAACGCCGAGCGGCCCGAGGACAACGACGGCATCTCGATCAAGCTGAGCGCGCTGCATCCGCGCTACGAGGACGCGCAGCGGGAGCGCGTGATGCGCGAGCTGGTGCCGCGCGTGTGGCAGCTGTGCGAGCTGGCGGCCGATGCGCACCTGAACCTCACCATCGATGCCGAGGAGGTCGACCGGCTCGAGCTGTCGCTCGACGTGTTCGAGGCGCTCGCCGCGCGCGTGGCGGCCGAGCGCCCGCAATGGCGCGGCTTCGGCGTCGCGATGCAGGCCTACCAGACGCGCGCGCTCGAACTGGTCGGGCACATCGCCGCGATCGCGCGCAAGTACCAGCTGCGGCTGATGTGCCGGCTGGTCAAGGGCGCGTACTGGGACGGCGAAATCAAGCGCGCGCAGGAACTGGGCCTGCCGTACTACCCGGTCTTCACGCACAAGCACCATACCGACGTGAGCTATCTGGCCTGCGCACGCGCGCTGCTGGCCGCGCCGGACGCGATCTACCCGCAGTTCGCGACCCACAACGCGGGCACGATCGCGGCGATCCTGCAGATGGCCGGCGGGGCCGGCAATGTGCCCTTCGAGCTGCAGCGCCTGCACGGCATGGGCGAGGGCATCTACCGCGAAGTCATGAAGACGACCGGCGTGCCGGTGCGCGTCTATGCGCCGGTGGGCCGGCACAAGGACCTGCTGGCGTACCTGGTGCGCCGGCTGCTCGAGAACGGGGCCAACTCGTCGTTCGTCAACCAGCTCGGCGACGAGTCGGTCGGCATGGGCGAGCTGCTCTCCTCGCCGCTCTGGCTCGACAAGGAGACCTCGCTGCCCCTGCCGCCCGCGCTCTACGGGCCGCCGCCCGCGCGGCGCAACAGCCAGGGGCTCGACCTCGCGGTCGAGTCGATGCGCGCCCCCTTGCTCGATGCCTGGGCGGCGACCACGGTGCCGGTCGTGCCGGCCTTCGATCCGCAGCGCGCCGCCGCAGCGGTCACTACCGCCGCCGCCGGCTTCCGGGCGTGGCGTCACACGCCGGTCGCGCAGCGCGCGGGGGTGCTGCGTCATGCGGCCGATGCGCTCGAAGCGGCCCTGCCGCGCTTTTGCGCGCTGCTGGTCAAGGAAGCGTTCAAGAGCTGGACCGACGCCATCGCCGAAGTGCGCGAGGCCGTCGATTTCCTGCGCTACTACGCGGACGAGGCCGAGCGCATCATGCGGCCGGTCGCGCTGCCCGGCCCGACCGGCGAGAGCAATGAACTGCGCCTCACCGGCCGCGGTCCGTGGGTCTGCATCAGCCCGTGGAACTTCCCGCTGGCGATCTTCCTGGGCCAGGTCGCGGCGGCGCTCGCGACCGGCAACACGGTGCTCGCCAAGCCGGCCGAACAGACGCCGGCGGTGGCCTCCGAGGCGGTCAAGCTGCTGCATGCGGCGGGCGTGCCGCAACAGGCGCTGCAACTGCTGCACGGCGCCGGCGAAACCGTCGGCGCCGCGCTGGTGGCCGCGCCGGGCGTGGCCGGCGTGGTGTTCACCGGATCGACGCAGGTGGCGAAGATCATCCATCGCGCGCTGGCCGCCAAGGAGGGACCGATCGTGCCGCTGATCGCCGAGACCGGCGGCATCAACGCGATGCTCGTGGACCCCACGGCCCTGCCCGAGCAGGTGGTCGATGCGGTGGTGCAGAGCGCTTTCCGCTCGGCCGGCCAGCGCTGCTCGGCGCTGCGCCTGCTGCTGGTGCACGAAAGCATCGCCGACGAGGTGATCGCGATGATCGCCGGCGCAGCGAAGGAGCTGGCGGCGGGCGATCCGGCGCAGCTCTCGACCGACGTCGGCCCGGTCATCGACCGCGAGGCCTTCGAGGGCATCCAGCGGCACCTGCAGCGCCTGGAAGCCGAAGCCAAGACCGTGGTCGGCGCGGGCGAGCCGGCGCAGGCGCTGCCCAACCTGCTCGGGCCGCGCGCCTACGAGGTGCCCTCCGTCGCCAGCGTGAAGGCGGAAATCTTCGGCCCGGTGCTGCAGATCGTGCGCTGGTCCGGCGATCCGCAGGCGGTGATCGACGAGGTCAACAGCCTCGGCTTCGGGCTGACGATGGGCATCCAGACGCGCATCGACAGCCGCGCGCAGGCGCTGGCGTCCCGCGCGCACGTGGGCAACATCTATGTCAACCGCAACATCATCGGCGCGGTGGTCGGCGTCCAGCCCTTCGGCGGCGAGGGGCTCAGCGGCACGGGCCCGAAGGCGGGCGGGCCGCACTACCTGCTGCGATTCTGCGCGGAGCAGACGCTTACCATCAATACCACCGCGGCGGGCGGCAATGCGGCCCTGCTTGCCGCTCACGCATAACGGGCAAAGCAACGCGCATAGCCGTGGCGCGGCGGGCGGCGGAGGACTATCGTCGCGCCCATCGTTCAACAACACGAGATCTCAATGAGTTCCTCCACCCTTTCCTACGTCCAGCCGACCGCCAACAGTCCGTGGGGCACGTACCTGTCGCAGGTCGACCGCGTCGTGCCCTACCTGGGCGAACTGGCCCGCTGGGTCGAGACGCTCAAGCGCCCGAAGCGCGCGCTGATCGTCGACGTGCCGATCGAGATGGACGACGGCACCATCGCCCACTTCGAGGGCTACCGCGTGCAGCACAACCTGTCGCGCGGTCCCGGCAAGGGCGGGGTGCGCTTCCACCCGGACGTCAACCTGGAGGAAGTCATGGCCCTCGCGGCCTGGATGACCATCAAGACCGCGGCGGTCAACCTGCCTTACGGCGGCGCCAAGGGCGGCATCCGCGTCGATCCCAAGAAGCTGTCGCCGACGGAGCTCGAGAAAGTCACCCGCCGCTACACCAGCGAGATCGGCATCATCATCGGCCCGCACAGCGACATCCCCGCGCCCGACGTGAACACCAACGCGCAGATCATGGCGTGGATGATGGACACCTACTCCATGAACGTCGGCGGCACGTCGACCGGCGTGGTCACCGGCAAGCCGCTGCACCTGGGCGGCTCGCTCGGCCGCGTCAAGGCCACCGGCCGCGGCGTGTTCGTCACCGGCCGCGAGGCGGCACGGCGCCTCGGCCTCGACCTGAAGGGCGCGCGCGTCGCGGTGCAGGGCTTCGGCAACGTGGGCTCGGTGGCCGCCGAACTCTTCGCCGAAGCGGGCGCGAAGATCGTCGCGGTGCAGGACCACACCGGCACCGTCATCAACGACAAGGGCCTCGATATGGCCAAGCTCGTGGAGCAGGCGCGCAAGGAAGGCGGCATCATCGGCTTCAAGGGCGGCGACACCATCTCCAACGAAGGCTTCTGGGACGTGGCCTGCGACATCCTGATCCCGGCCGCGCTCGAAGGCCAGCTCACCGCCGAGCGCGCGAAGAAGACCAAGGCGAAGCTGGTGCTCGAAGGCGCGAACGGCCCGACCGTGCCGGCAGCCGACGACATCCTGGCCGACCGCGGCGTGCTGGTGGTGCCGGACGTGATCTGCAACGCGGGCGGCGTGACGGTGAGCTACTTCGAGTGGGTGCAGGACTTCTCGTCCTTCTTCTGGGGCGAGGACGAGATCAACCAGCGCCTCGACCGCATCATGATGAATGCGCTCAACAGCATCTGGGACAAGGCCGACCAGCACAGGATCACGCTGCGCACCGCGACCTACGCGGTGGCTTGCGACCGGATCCTGATGGCGCGCCAGGAGCGCGGCCTCTACCCGTGATCGAGCTGCCGGCTTCCGCACTGGCGCGCATCGAGCGCCTCTTGGCCGGCGGGCAGCGCCGGCTGCTCGGCCTCGTCGGGGCGCCGGGCTCCGGCAAATCGACGCTGGCCCAGGCGCTGCTGGACGCACTGCCGCCCGGATGCGCGCAGGTGGTGCCGATGGACGGCTTCCACCTCGCCAACGTCGAGCTCCGGCGCCTCGGCCGGGCCGAGCGCAAGGGTGCGCCCGACACCTTCGACAGCGCGGGCTACGTGGCGCTGCTGCGGCGCCTGCGCGAACAGGGCCGTCAGCAGGGCAGCGAGATCGTCTATGCGCCGGAGTTCCGGCGCGAGATCGAGGAACCCATCGCGGGCGCCATCGCGGTCCTACCGCAGACGCAGCTGGTCATCACCGAAGGCAACTACCTCCTGCTCGACGAGGGCCCGTGGGCCGGGGCCGCGGCGCTGCTCGACGAGGTCTGGTATGTCGACGTCGACGACGCGCTGCGGCGCGAGCGCCTCGTGCGGCGCCACGAGCAGTTCGGGCGCAGCCGGGACGCGGCGCTCGCCTGGGTGGAGCACACCGACGAGCCGAACGCGCGCCGCATCGCAGCCACGCGCGGCAGGGCGCAGCACGTGATCCTGATCGGCGACTGATCGGCGACTGATCGAATCGGGCAAGTCAACGGGAACGTCCGCTCTCGCGTGATGTCCAACCGGGCGGCTTGCCGCTAGCATTGCCCCCGATTTGCCTTATTCCCTGCCGACATGCGTCCTTCGTCTTCCCTTGCAGCCGCGGCTGCGTTGCTCGTTGCCGTCCTCGTCTCCGGCTGTGGCGTCACCGAACGCCAGCGCGTGAGCTACGAGCCGGAAGAATTCGACTCCACCACCACCCACACGCGCAGCTTCACCGCGAGCGAGGCCAGGACCTGCGAGGCCGCGCGACGCGCGCTCCTGAGCCAGGGCTACATGATCACGGCGGCCACCCAGGAGCTGGTGACCGGCCGCAAGAGCTTCCAGCCGGCCTCCGAGGTGCACGTGGAGGTGGAGTTCCGCGTGGTCTGCGCGCGCGAGGGCGGCAAGGCGCGCAGCACCATCGCTTTCGCGAGCGCGCTGCAGGACCGCTATGGCGTCAAGAAGGTCAACAACTCGGCGAGCCTCGGCGTGGGCGCGATCGGTTCGCTGTCGCTGCCGTTCTCGTCCAGCGACGACGCGATGGTCAAGGTGGCGAGCGAAACCCTGACGGACGACCGCTTCTACGACCGCTTCTTCTCGCTGATCGAGCGCTACCTGCCCGAGTCCGTCATCGACGAGGCGGCAGCGCCCCCGCAGGCCCGTCCCGCCGAGGTCCGGCCGGTCGCCCCGGCGCAACCGCCCGCCGAGGCGCCGCTGCGCGCCGTGCCGCTGTCGCCGACGCGCGGCTGAGGGCTCAGCCCAGCAGGGCCGGAACCCACCGGTTGACCAGCGCACCGCCGATCACCAGCCATCCGAAGAGGATGGCGGCGAGCAGCAGCGGCCGGGCGCCCGCCTTGCGGATGGCGCCCAGATGGGTCGACAGGCCGAGCGCGCCCATGGCCATGGCCAGCAGGAAGGTGTCCAGCATGGTCGCGATGCCGGTCAGGTGCGAGGGCAGCACGTGCAGGGAATTGAGCAGCACGACACCGACGAAGCCGAAGGCGAACCATGGCACCGCAAGACGGGTCTTGTGCGGGACGCCGGCCGGGGCGCCGTCATGCCCGGCCTGCTTCGACGCATCGCGCGCCAGCCACCCCGACAGCAGGATCAGGAAGGGCGCCAGCATCATCACGCGCACCATCTTCGCGATCACGGCGGTGTCGGCGGCCTCCGGCCCCACCGAGCGCGCGGCGGCGACGACCTGGGCCACCTCATGGATCGTCGAGCCCGCATAGATGCCGAAGCCGTTCGTGCCGCCGGGGATCAAGTGCCACTGCTGGCTGAGATCGAAAAGCACCGGGTAGAGAAAGATGGCCAGCGTGCCGAAGACGACCACCGTGGCCACGGCCACCGTCACCTGCTCGGACCGCGCCTTGACGACCGGCCCGGTGGCCATGACCGCGGCCGCGCCGCAGATCGAACTGCCGGCGCCGATGAGCATCGCCGTCTTGCGGTCCAGGCCGAACCAGCGCGTGCCGGCGAAGCAGGCCAGCGCGAAGGTCGACCCCAGCATCAGCGCGTCGACGGCCACGCCCGCCAGACCGACGTGTCCGATGTCCTGCATCGTCAGGCGCAAGCCGTAGAGCACGACGCCGGCGCGCAGCAGCCTCTGCTTCGAGAAGTCGACGCCGGGGCCGCCGGCGGCCGCCAGGCGCGGATAGACGGTGTGGCCGGCGAGCATGCCGAGCACGATGGCCAGCGTCAGTGCGCTGAAGCCGTGGGCCTGCAGCCAGTCGACCTCGCCGAGCGCGATTCCGGCGGCCGCCAGCAGCGCGCAAATCGCCAGGCCCGGAAGCAGCCGGCGACTTTGCGTGGGCAGGCGCGGGCCCCTATAGGTCGTCGCGGGTGCGGCGCAGGCGTTCGCTGCGGCTGGTTGGTTCATGGCTCGGGTTCCTTGTCGCGTGTCTCGGGAGGAACTCTAAAAAGTTGCCATGAACCCGTCCAACGGGTTATATGGTTATGACCAATCGATCTGATCGCTAAGGAGGCTTTCATGGACGTCTTGCGGCTGACGCTGCGTCAACTCCAGATATTCGTCGCCGTCGCGCGAAGCGGCACCACCACCGCGGCGGCCGACGAGATCGCGCTGTCGCAATCGGCCACCAGCTCGGCCGTGAACGAACTCGAACGGCTGCTGTCGCTGCACCTGTTCGATCGGGTCGGCAAGCGGCTGCTGCTCAACGACAACGGGCGCGCCCTGTTGCCGCGCGCCCTGGCGTTGCTGGACGGCGCCGCCGGCATCGAACAGATGTCGCACGAGGGCCTTGCACAGGCGCAGTCGCTGCGCATCGGCGCCAGCACGACGATCGGCAACTACGTCCTGCCGAAGCTGCTGGCCCGCTTCATGTCGCAATGGGCGCCTGGCGCCGCCGAACCGTGGCGGTCGAGGATCGCGATCGGAAACACCGCGTCGATCTGCGATGCGGTCGCGGCGTTCGAGCTGGACGTCGGGCTGATCGAAGGCTCCTGCCACCAGCCCGCGCTGACCGTCACGCCGTGGCTGCAGGACGAGATGGAAGTGGTGGCCTCGCCGGCCAATCCGCTCGCGCACGCGGGCGAGGACAAGCGTGCGCCCTTGCGCGCGCTGCGCGAACAGGTGTGGCTGGTTCGGGAGAGCGGCTCGGGCACGCGCGAGGTCACCGACCAGGCATTGCTGCCGCATCTGCGCGCCTATAGGCGCGTCATCGAGCTCGGCAGCTCGGAGGCGATCAAGCATGCGGCGGCGGAGAACCTCGGCGTGGCCTGCCTGTCGTCGTGGGTGGTGCGCGACCTGATCGAGGCCGGCCGGCTGGCTCGCGTCGCCACGACGCTGCCCCGGATCGTGCGCCAATGCCACGTGGTCGTGCACGCGAAGAAGCAGCTTACGCCGGCGCTGCGCAGCTTCATCGAGGGCGCCCTGGCGGCGACGCCGGTGTTCGGGATGCCGGGCTGAGATCCCTGGGCGGGCGTGGCGCACGCCGGTGCCCATCCGGGCGCGTAGTCGGAGTCGAGGCAGTCGAGGCGCGATCGAGGACGTGTCGCCGGCCCAGGCCCGCCCCGTCGCGCCGGCGCATCCGCCGGTCGAGGTGCCGCTTCAGGCGGTGCCGCTCTCGCCGAGCCGCGGCTGAAGAATCCCTGCGGCCCATCTCGGACCCGGACGCCGAGGTTTCCGAACGCTCCTGGGCGGCGACACTACATCCTGCTCACCCCTGAGGCGAGGCTCAAGGCACGTTCGCGGTGTTCATCTGGAAGGGCTTGCCGGGCAAGGGCATCGCGCCACCGTACTCGGCCACGGCGCCGTTGATCGGGCAGCCGTTGGGCGCCGGGCATGCACCGCCGTCGGTGAAGATCACCGGACCGTAGCGGTAGTTGCGTACCGCCTTGCCGGCGTAGTCGAGCGCGCTCAGCACAAAGCCCTGGTTGGCGAAGTTGTCCGCGTCCTCCACCGCGATCAGGTCCCTCATCTCCTTGTGCCGGATGGTGCGGACGATCTTGCCGCTGTTGCCGTTGGATGCGAATCGCACCCAGTTGATCCTGTTGTCGCCGCGGGAGGCCACGATGACCTGCTGGTTGCTCGAGTCGATGCTGTCGTCGGCCGGCTCGCCCTTGGAGGTCGCAAGCGACGTCGGATTGCGGCCGATGCCGGTCACGCTGCCCACTTCGGCGATGTTGCTTGCCATCGGCTTGGCCGCCGTGTTCCAGCCGTCGCCCGGCGCGAAGCCGTCGAGGCTGTAGATGTGCAGCGTGCCGTCCTGCGTCGCGATCCAGGCGCGCGGGGTGGAACCGAAGACCGTGGTCTTCACCGCGGTCGGGCGCGCACCCAGCGACACCGTCTTGAGCACCGTCGGCTTCTGCGAGGCCTGCACGTCGAAGGTGAACGGCCACTGGTTGGCCGCCTGGCCGAAGTTGGTCGTCTGGCTCACGTTCGAGCTGAAGTACATGCCGTTGAAGTAGGCAAACAGCGGCTTCAGGTCGATGAACGCGGCCTTCTGCTCCGACTTGGAGATCACCACCGCCACACCGCCCTTGGCGTAGTTGTAGTAGTGGGCGCCGCCGCTCGCGAACTTCCGCCAGTGGCTTGTCAGCGGCGAGTTCGCGAGGCCGACGAACTGGCCCGCTGTCGGGCCGCTCCCATAGAGCGTCTTGAACTGGTCCATGCCGGTGGTGACGGCGATCTCGGTGGGCGCGTTGATGCCCGGCAGGTCGACGTAGCCCAGGATCTTCATGAAGGCGATGTCACCCATGTTCGGCAAGCCGGGATACACACCCATCCACTCCTGCCAGTAGTTGTACCAACGGGTGGCGTCGTGTGGATCGCAACCGTCGCACAGGCCTGCCAGTGCGATGACCGCCACCTGGCCCTTGAGTGCCTGCGTGTCCCACACCGTGACCAGGGCGAACTCGCTGTTGTTGGTCATCGCGATGGCCGTCGGCACCTTGTTGGCGGGCAGCTTCACCGTCGCCCGGTTGTGGGCCGTGTTGCTGCCGACCGTCCCGATGACGCCGTTCTGGAACGCGACGAGGCCCTGGGCGCAGAAGCCGGGTCGCCCGCCGCAGCGGCCTGCGGCGATCGGGTCGCCGCTCACGATGCCCTGCTCGCGATAGTCCATCACGGTAATGCTGTCGATGCCGCCGCCGGCAGTGGTTGCGCGCGTCCAGCTCAGCTGCGGCGACTGGGCAAACACGCCGTACATGTAGTTCGAGACCTGGATCTCGGCCACGCCCACGCGTTGCGCCGTGTTGTCCGCCACGAAGGTGATCGCGGCCTGGTTCGACGAGTAGGAACCGGCATCGCCGGAGGGCCGTCCGACCTGCCACCAGAACGGATAGTCGGGCGCCGGTGCGGCTAGCTTGATGTCCGCACGCCTGTTCAGCGCCGGGCCGGTGTTGGCCGTGCCGGAGGAGATGGCGTCCGGGCCGTACCGGTAGGCGATGCCGGCGTCCTTGCTCAACTGGGCCGCCATGGCGGTGTACTGCGCCGGAACGATGTTCAGGGCGCTGTCCACGATGTCGCCGGGTAGGGGCGCCGCGAACGCGCTGAACCCACCACGGCCTTCATTGCCGCTTGCTGCCAATATGCCTGCTGCGACAAACAGCAGAAGAGAAACTCGCTGCGTCATCGAGAACCCGCCGGCCAACGGAATCCGGGCCTTACCGGGACAAGGTCGACTTGCCGAACAGGCTTTCGATCAGCTCCACCGCCACTTCCGCCGTGCGGTTGCGCACGTCCAGCGCCGGGTTGAGCTCGACCACGTCCAGCGACGACAGCCGGCCGGTGTCGGCGATCATCTCCATGCAAAGCTGCATCTCGCGCCACGTCGGCCCGCCGCGCACGCCGGTGCCCACGCCGGGCGCGTAGTCGGGGTCGAGGCAGTCGAGGTCGAAGCTCACATGCAGGTGCGTGTCCTCGTCCACGTCCTGCAGCGCCTCGGTCATGGTGGTGCGCATGCCGTGCTCGTCGATGTGGCGCATGTCGAACACGTTGAGGCCCATCGTGCGGATCGCCGCTTTTTCATGCGCGTCGACGCTGCGGATGCCGATGAAGCGGATCGCGTCGTGCTCGAGCGCAGCGCGTTCGCCGCTCCAGCCCGTCAGCGCTTCCGGGCCGTGGCCCAGCAGGCACGAGACCGGCATGCCGTGCAGGTTGCCGCTCGGGCTGGTGGTCTCGGTGTTGACATCGGAATGCGCATCGAGCCACAGCACGCGCAGCTTCTTGCCGCGCTGTCGCGCATGCCGGGCGATGGCGCTGATCGAGCCGACCGCGATGCTGTGGTCGCCGCCCAGCAGGATCGGCAGCTGATTGGCCGTGAGCGCGGCATCGACGGCGTCGTAGACCGCCCGGTTCCACGCCACGACTTCGTCGAGGTGATGCAGCTCGGCGGTCGGCGCGATCCAGGGCGTCGCCGGCCCGGAAAGATTGCCCTGGTCCATGACCTCGAAGCCGAGGCGCGCGAGCGTCTGCGCGAGGCCGGCCACGCGCAGCGCGTCGGGGCCCATGCCGGCGCCTCGCGTGCTGGCGCCGATATCGGTCGGTGCGCCGATGAGTTGCAGGGTCGCGGTCATGGGCAGGGGCCTCCGGAAGTGCGATGCCTAACGGTACAGCATCGGGACCGGGCCCGCCCCCGGGTTGCCGAGGGGGCCGCCCGCTCAGGGCTGCGCCATCTTGCAGTCCGTGCCCTGCGCGAGCTCGTTGCCGCTGTAGACCGCATCGGTGCGGAAGCCGTAGTTGGTGCCTTCCCAGCCGACCTTCACCGTCTTGCCGTCCACCGGCGCGATGGTGTTGACCACCTGCGGGATCAGCAGCTGATGGTCTTCGGCGCGCATGCGCACCGGGCCGACCACCGAATCGAACGTGAGGTTCTCCATGGCCTTCGCCACCTTGGGCGTGTCCATGCTGCCGGCCTTGTTGATCGCGGCAGCCAGCAGGCGCGGCGTCATCTCGATGCGCGGCGCGAGGAAGTCCTTGCCCGTCTTGGCCTTGTAGGCCTTGGCGAGCGCATCGACCTTCGGCGAATCGGCCTGGCCCGGATGCCACTCGGCCACCCAGGTGAGCTGTCCGATCTTCGCCTGCGACACCGCGAGCACGGTGCCCGGTACCGAGCCGGCGCTGTGGTTGAAGTAGTGCAGGTCGTAGCCCGCATCGCCCGCGGCCTTGAGCAGCAGCGTCATGTCCTGGCCCCAGTTGCCGGTGATCACAGAATCGGCGCCCGACTGGCGGATGTTCGCGACATAGGGCGCGAAGTCCTTCACCCGGCCGATCGGGTGCAGCGTCTCGCCGACGAACTGGATGTCGGGCCGCGCGAGGCCCACCAACTGGCGGCCGTAGCTGGCCCACTGCTT
This sequence comes from Variovorax sp. HW608, assembly GCF_900090195.1. Taxonomy (NCBI): domain Bacteria; kingdom Pseudomonadati; phylum Pseudomonadota; class Betaproteobacteria; order Burkholderiales; family Comamonadaceae; genus Variovorax; species Variovorax sp. HW608. The sequence continues at coordinate 3,276,461 of NZ_LT607803.1, read as the reverse complement.
GCCGTGCGCGTAGTCCTGGTTCAGCAGGTAGACCTTCTTCACCTCCGGCGTCTTCTTGATGTAGTTGGCGATGGCCTTCATCTTCATCGCCGTGTTCGCATCGGTCTGGAAGTGCCAGAAGCTGCATTGCCTGCCGGTCAGCTCGGGGTCGATCGACGAGTGGTTGAGCACCAGCAGCTCCTTGCCCGGGTTGCGCTGGTTCCACTTGTTCACCGCCTGCACGATCGAGCTCACCACCGACGAGCCCGAGCCGCCGGTGACGATCGCGCGCGCGCCCTGGTCGATCGCCGCCTGCAGCGCGCTCTGGCTCTCCTGCGCCGAGAGCTTGCTGTCGAACTGGAGCAGCTGCAGCCTGGTGCCGCCGAGCACGCCGCCCTTGGCGTTGATGTCCTCGATCGCGAACTGGGTGTGCGTGAGCATCAGCTCGCCCACGTTCGCGAAGGGGCCCGAGAGCGGGTCGATGTAGGCGATCTTGTAGGTCTGCTGCGCGTGCGCCGAACCGGCGGTGACGAGCGCCGCGGCCGCCACGGGCGCGAGCAGGGAAGGGAACTTCATGGACTGTCTCCGGTGGGTGGTTATCGGCGCTCGCGCAGGCCGATCACGCGCCATGCGAGCTTCGAGAGTTCGGCCGTCATTTCTTCCGGCGAAAGACGGCCGTCGGGCTTGTACCAGCTGAAGAGAAAGCCCGGCAGGCTCAGCGCCGCGAACGCGGTGATCTTGGTTTCGCCGAAGTCGAGGTCGCCGTCGCGCCGCGCCTCTTCCAGCAGCGGAAAGAGCTGGTCGTAGAAGTGATGCGCGAGCTTCTTCTGCGCCGCGAGGTACTCGGGGCGGTACACCTGCGGCTCCTTGTAGGCGAAGAAGGCGCAGGGGTAGTGCGAGATGGTGGCGCGGATCAGCCGCTCGATGCCTTCCTTGACCTTCAGGACGGCGCGGCGGTGGTCGTCGGGCGGGAAGTCCATCGCGGTGAAGCAGTCCACCGCGGGCCGCCACGACAGCGTCTCGAAGATCTCCTGCTTGTCGCGGAAGTAGTAATAGACGAAGGGCTTGGTCGCATCGAGCGCGCGCACGATCTGCGCCATCGTGGTGTTGGCGTAGCCCTGCGTCGCAAAGAGCTGCGTGGCCGCCTGCAGGATGCGCTCGCGCTGCACGTCGGTGCCCGCGGTGGCGGCGCGCTGCCGGCCCGTGCCCTGCGGGCGGTCGGGCCGCGCGGCGGGCGCAGGGCCTTGCCCAGAGGGTTTGTGCGGTGTCGCCGAAGTTATACCCATGGGTAGGATTGTTCGTGCACCATGCGGCGATTGGCAAGCGGCCAAGCCCTATCGATAACCCGAAGATCACAGACCTTGGAGTGACGCCATGGAGACAACCCAGCTTCCCGACCGACCGCAGCAGCCCCTGCACGAGTACCTGCGCACGCATGCGCGCGAGCGCGGCAGCCATCCGGCCTGCATCTGGTACGGCCACGCGATGAGCTACGCCGAGCTCGATGCCGCGAGCGATGCCTTCGCCGCGAGGCTGCAGGCGATCGGTGTCGGCAAGGGCGATCCGGTGGTGCTCTTCCTCAACAACTGCCCGCAGTACCTCGTCGCGCACTACGGCATCCAGAAGATCGGCGCCATCGTCTGCCCAAGCGGCCCGCTCAACAAGGAGCACGAGCTGGCCTACCAGGTGAACGACCTGAAGGCACGCGTGATCGTCGCGGCATCGTCGCTGCTGCCGGTGGTCGACAAGGTGCGGGCGACGAGCGCACTCGCGCATGTGTTCGTGGTGCACTACGCAGACCTGCTGCCCGCGTCGCCTGCACTGGACCTGCCCGCCGAGGTGGCCGCTGCGCAAGGCGAAGCGCGCAGCGTGCCGGCAGGGTGCGAAGACTTCCTCGCCGTGATGAAGAGCGGCGCGCGCCCCGCACCGGTGGCGCTGTCGCTGGATGACGTCGCGCTCATGACCTACACCTCGGGCACCACCGGCCTGCCCAAGGGCGCGATGCTCAGCTACGGCAACGCGCTCTTCAAGACCCGCGCCGCGGCCGACTGCAACGGCGTCAACGGCGGCGACGTGCTGCTGTCGATCGCGCCGCTCTATCACATCGCCGGCATGCTGATGGGCGTGAACGTGCCGGTGCTCACCGGCGCGACCTCGGTCCTGCTGCACCGCTTCGAGCCCCGCGCCGCCCTGCAGGCGATCGAGCGCTACAGAGTCACGTGGTGGTACAGCATCGCGCCGATGAACGTCGCGTGCATGCAGGTGCCGGGCATCGCCGGCATCGATCTCTCGACCCTCAGCATGAACCCGGTGACCAGCTTCGGCATCGCCTTCACCGAGCCGCTGGCGCAGCAGTGGCGCGGCTTCGCGAAGAACTGCAGCTCGTTCGAGGCCGCCTATGGCCTAAGCGAAAGCCACACCTGCGACACCTACACGCCGCACCATGCGCCGCGCTGGGGCACGCAGGGCGTGGCGGTGCCGGGCGTGACCATCCGCATCATCGATCCCGACACCGGCGCGGCCAAGCCGACGGGCGAGATCGGCGAGATCGTGCTCGCCAGCCCGGGCACCTTCAAGGGCTACTGGAACAAGCCCGAAGCCACCGCCGCGACCCTGCGCAACGGATGGGTGCACACCGGCGACATGGGCAAGCTCGATGCCGACGGCTACCTCACCTTCATCGGCCGCTTCAAGGAAATGATCAAGGTCTCGGGTTACAGCGTGTTCCCCGAGGAGGTCGAGACCATCCTCATCAAGCACCCCGCCGTAGCGCAGGCAGCCGTGGTTGCGCAGCCCGATGCGGAGAAGGGCGAGGTGGTCAAGGCGTTCATCGTGAAGAGGCCGGGCGCCGAGATCGATGCGGACGCGCTCGTCGCCTGGTCGCGCGACAACATGGCCAGCTACAAGGCACCGCGCGTGGTTCGCTTCATCGATGCGTTGCCGACGACAGGCGCCGGCAAGGTGCTGCGCCGACTGTTGAAGGATTGATCGAATGCTGCAGAGAGTTCTGATTGCCAACCGCGGCGAGATCGCGGTGCGGCTGGTGCGCGCGCTGCGCGACCTGGGCATCGCGAGCGTGGCGGTGCATGCGAAGGACGATGCGGCGGCATTGCATGTGCAGCTGGCCGACGTGGCGGTTCCCCTCTCGGCCACCGGGCCGTCGGCGTACCTCGACATGGCCGCGCTGATCGCGATCGCGCGCGCGCACGGCTGCGATGCGGTGCACCCGGGCTATGGCTTCCTGAGCGAGCGCGCCGACTTCGCGCAGGCCTGCGCCGACGCGGGCCTGCGCTTCATCGGCCCGACGCCCGGGCAGCTTTCGCTCTTCGGCGACAAGGCGCGTGCGCGGGCGCTGGCCGAGCAGTGCGGCGTGCCGGTGATGCCCGGCAGCGCGGGCGCGGTCACGCTGGCCGAAGCGCAGGCCTTCTTCGCGGCGCAGCAGGCCGACGGCGCCGGGGTGATGGTGAAGGCGATCGGCGGCGGCGGTGGGCGCGGCATGCGCGCGGTGCTCGGCGCCGACGAGCTGCCCGACGCCCATGCGCGCTGCATGTCCGAAGCCAGGGCCGCCTTCGGCGTCGAAGGCGTCTACGTCGAGCGCCTGATGCGCAATGCGCGGCACATCGAGGTGCAGGTGCTCGGCGACGGCCAGGCGGTCGCGAGCCTGGGCGAGCGCGAATGCACGCTGCAGCGGCGCTTCCAGAAGCTGGTCGAGATCGCGCCGAGTCCCTCCCTGCCTGAAGCGTTGCGCGACAAGGTCACGCAGGCCGCGCTGCGCATGGCGAAGGCGGTGGGCTACCAGAGCCTCGGCACCTTCGAATTCCTCGTCGACGAACACTCGACGACGCTGCCCTTCGTCTTCATCGAAGCCAATCCGCGCCTGCAGGTCGAGCACACGGTGACCGAGGCGGTGACCGGACTCGACCTGGTGCAGCTCCAGGTGGGCGTCGCGAGCGGGCAGACGCTCGCGGATCTGGGCATCGACGGCACTCGCACTGCAGCGCAGCGCGGCTTCGCGGTGCAGTGGCGCATCAACGCCGAGACGCTCGATGCGCAAGGCAATGCGCGCCCGTCCGGCGGCACGCTGACGCGATTCGACCTGCCGGCGGGGCCGGGCGTGCGGGTCGATTCGCACGGCTATGCGGGCCTTTCGCCTTCGCCGCACTACGACACGCTGCTCGCCAAGCTCATCGTGCATTCGCCGTCGCCGCGTTTTGCCGATGCGGTGCGACGATCGCTGCGTGCGCTCGAAGAGTGCCATGTCGACGGCATCGCGACCAATCTGTCGCTCCTGCGTGCGATCGGCACGCGCCCCGAGTTCGCCGTGCAGGCCGTGCACACGCGTTTCGTCGAAGCGCATCTGGCGGACCTGCTCGCCTCGGCGGCCCACATCGATGCGGCGGTCGCGAAGCATGCGCGGCCGGCCGCGATCCAGGCCGACGCGACCGTGCAGCCGGACGACGAAGACGGCCTTCGCATCAAGGCCCCGATGCCCGCGAAGCTCGTTCAGTTCGAGGTCGACGTCGGCGACGTGGTCCCGGCCGGCGCGCAGATCGGCGTGCTCGAAGCGATGAAGATGGAGCACCTGCTGCACGCGCCCGCGGCCGGCCGCGTGGTCGCTTTGCTCGCGGAGCCCGGCGACTACCTCGTCGAAGGCCAGTCCCTCGTGAAGCTGGAGCCGGTCGATGCCCATGCGGTCGAAGGCGAGGTGCGTACCGAGCAGGACCTCGGCGCGATCCGCCCCGATCTGCAGAAGGTGATCGACCGCCACGCCTTCACGCTCGATGCGAACCGCAAGGCCGCTGTCGCGAAGCGCCACGCGCAGGGCGGCCGCACTGCGCGCGAGAACATCGCCGACCTGTGCGAGTTGGCCGAGGACCCGGGCAACTTCACCGAATACGGCGCGCTGGCGATCGCCGCGCAGACGCGCCGCCGTTCGCTCGAGGACCTGATCGCCAACACGCCGGCCGACGGCATGGTGACCGGCATCGGCAGCATCAATGCGAAACGGTTCGGCCCCGAGAAATCGCGCTGCGTCGTGATGTCCTACGACTACACCGTGCTCGCCGGCACGCAGGGCCTGCGCAATCACCACAAGACCGACCGCATGCTGGGCATCGCGCACCAGTTGAACTTGCCGGTGGTGCTGTTCGCCGAGGGCGGCGGCGGCCGGCCGGGCGACACCGACATGCCGATCGTCGCCGGCCTCAACAACCACACCTTCAGCCAGTTCGCGGCGCTCTCGGGCAAGGTGCCGGTCGTCGGCATCGTGCATGGACGCTGCTTCGCCGGCAATGCGGCGCTGCTGGGCTGCGCGGACGTGATCATCGCGACCGAGGCCAGCAACATCGGCATGAGCGGGCCCGCGATGATCGAGGGCGGCGGCCTCGGCAGCTTCGCGCCGGAGCAGATCGGGCCGAGCAGCGTGCAGTCTCGCAATGGCGTGATCGACATCCTCGTGAAGGACGAGGTCGAAGCGGTGGCGGCCGCGAAGCTGTACCTCTCGTACTTCCAGGGAGGGACGAGCGATTGGGAATGCGCCGATCCGCGCGCGCTGCGCCATGCGATCCCCGAGAACCGCCTGCGCGTCTACGACGTGCGCGCGGCGATGCGCGGCGTGGCCGACACCGGCTCGCTGCTGGAACTGCGCGCCGGCTTCGGCGCCGGCATCGTGACCGCGCTCGCGCGCATCGAGGGCAAGCCGGTGGGGTTGCTCGCGAACAACCCGCATCACCTCGGCGGCGCGATCGATGTCGAGGCCGCGGACAAGGCCGCGCGCTTCATGCAACTGTGCAATGCACACGGCCTGCCGCTGGTTGCGCTGTGCGACACGCCGGGTTTCATGGTCGGCCCCGAGGTCGAGGCGCAGGCGCAGGTGCGCCGCGTGTGCCGTATGTTCATGGTTGCATCGCATCTGCGGGTGCCCTACTTCGCGGTGGTGCTGCGCAAGGGCTACGGTCTCGGCGCGCAGGCCATGACTGCGGGCGGCTTCGACGCGCCGGTGTTCACGGTCGCGTGGCCGACCGGCGAGTTCGGCGCGATGGGGCTCGAAGGGGCCGTGCGGCTCGGCTTCCGCAAGGAGCTCGAAGCCGCCGCCGAAGGGCCGGAGCGCGACGCGCTGTTCAGGAAGCTGGTCGCGCAGCAGTACGCGAACGGCGAGGCGATCCACATGGCGCAGACGCTGGAGATCGATGCGGTGATCGATCCGGCGGATACGCGCGCCTGGCTGGTGCGCGGCCTGGCGTCTTGCGCCGCGTCGAAGCGCGAGGCAACGGCCTACGTCGATACCTGGTGAATCGCGCGTGCTTCTGCAGGAGCAGGCCTACGCGTGCGTTCCGGTCGACCAGGGAAGTCACAGCTCTACACAACACTTCGTCAGCGGCTTACAAGCAGTTCACATGGGGCGTGGAGGATGAAGTCTCCAGCAACTCGAAGGAGTCCCCATGAAAAAACTCGCTGTCACTTTCGCAATGGGAGTCGCATCCGTGCTGACGGTGGGCACCGCGATGGTCGCGCCGACCGCTGCGCAGGCCCAGGCCGTGATCTCGGTGCAGGTCGCGCCGCCGCCGCCGCGCTACGAGCCGGTTCCGCCGCCGCGCCCGGGCTACGTCTGGGCACCGGGCCACTACGAGTGGAACGGCCATCACCATGTGTGGAATCGCGGCAACTGGATGCGCGAAAGGCCGGGCTATGCCTACCGCGCACCGGAATGGCGTGAACGCGATGGCCGCTGGGAATACCAACACGGCCGCTGGGACAGCGACCATGACGGCATACCGAACCGGTACGACCATCATCCCTACGACCCGAACCGGGGCTGACTTCAGAACAGGCGGAACACCAGGGGCATGAGGAGTGCGGCCAGCACCACCTGCATGCCCAGCGCCAATCCCGCATAGGCGCCCGCATCGGCGTTGACGTGCAAGGCACGTGCGGCGCCGATGCCGTGCGCGGCGGTGCCCAGGCCGAAGCCGCGCGCCGCAAAGCCCGTGGGGCTGGTGCTGATCCGCAGCATGTCGAAGAGGTACTTGCCCGAGAGGGCCCCGATCATCCCGGTGAGCACCGCGAACACCGCTGACAGAGCCGGGATGCCGCCGATCCTTTCCGAGATGCCCATCGCGACCGGCGCGGTCACCGACTTCGGCGCGAGCGACAGCACCACGTCGTGCGGCAACCCGAGCGCCCATCCCAAAGCGACGGCCGATCCGCCGGCCGCGGCGCCTCCCAGGAGCGATGCGAGCACCAGCCGCCCGAAGCGCGCGCGCAGCTCGGCGCGGCGCTGCCATAACGGCCACGCGAGCGCGACCACCGCGGGGCCGAGCAGGAAGTGGATGAACTGCGCCCCGGCGAAGTAGGTCTGGTAGTCCACGCGCGTGAGCAGCAGCCCGCCCGCGAGCACGATCACCGACCACAGCACCGGGTTGGCCCAGGGCGCGCCGCCGAGCCGCGCGTACACCGCGGCCGCGATCAGGTAGACGACCAGCGTGGCCGTGAGCCCGAACAGCGGGGTGGCGGAAAGATAGATCCAGAGTTCGACGAAGCGCGGCACGGTGATCCTCAGGGCTCGGTTCGCGTTTCGCTCTTGCGGTCCGGCCACCAGAGCACCAGCGCGGTGACGCCCAGGCCGATCCAGGTCGACAGCGCGATGATGATCAGCATGCGCCCGCCGTACTGGCTGAGCAGCGCGAGATGCGTCATCACGCCGACGCCGACCGGCACGAAGAGCAGCGAAAGATGCGTGAGCAGAAAGCCCGCGCATTCGGCCACCGGCTCGCGCACGACCGGAAAGCGCAGGCCCGCGAGCATCAGCAACATGCCGAGCACCGGGCCGGGAAAGGGCAGCGAGAGGCCGCGCGAAAGAACTTCGCCAATCGACTGGAACACCAGCAGCCAGGCCAGGCCTTGCAGTCCCTTCATGCTCAGAAGCGCGGAATGTCCGCGAAGGCTTGCGGCTGCCCGGCGCGGAACACCTGCTTGCCGTACTCGGCGCAGCGCTGCAGCGTCGGGATCACCTTGCCGGGATTGAGCACGCCGGCCGGATCGAAGGCGCGCTTGATGCCGAACATCTGCTCGTTCTCCTCGGCCGTGAACTGCACGCACATGCTGTTGAGCTTTTCCACGCCCACGCCGTGCTCGCCCGACACCGTGCCGCCCATCGCGACGCTGGTCTCCAGAATGTCGGCGCCGAACAGCTCGCAGCGATGCAGCTCGTCGGGGTCGTTGGCATCGAACAGCACCAGCGGATGCAGGTTGCCGTCGCCGGCGTGGAAGACGTTGCAGCAGCGCAAGTTGTATTTCTTCTCCATGTCCTGGATCGCTAGCAGGATGTCGGCCAGCCGCTTGCGCGGGATCGTCGAATCCAGGCACATGTAGTCGGGGCTGATGCGGCCCGAGGCGGGGAAGGCGTTCTTGCGGCCGCTCCAGAACTTGAGGCGCTCGTCCTCGTTCTCGCTGCAGGCGATCGCGGTGGCGCCGCAGCCGCACAGCACCTCGGTCATGCGGCCGATTTCCTCCTCGACCTCTTCGGGCGTGCCGTCGGATTCGCACAGCAGGATCGCGGCGGCGTCGAGGTCGTAGCCGGCATGCACGAAGTCCTCGACCGCGGCGGTCATGGGCTTGTCCATCATCTCCAGGCCGGCCGGGATGATGCCCGCGGCGATCACCGCGGCGACCGCATCGCCGGCTTTGCGCACGTCGTCGAAGCTCGCCATGATGCAGCGCGCGAGCTGCGGCTTGGGCACCAGCTTGACCGTGACTTCGAGCGTGACCGCGAGCATGCCTTCGCTGCCGATGACCAGCGGCAAGAGGTCGAGGCCGGCGCAGTCGAGCGCCTCGCCGCCGAATTCGACCGGCTCGCCTTCGGCCGTGAAGCCGCGCACCCGCAAGACGTTGTGCAGCGTCAGGCCGTACTTCAGGCAATGCACGCCGCCCGAGTTCTCGGCCACGTTGCCGCCGATGGTGCAGGCGATCTGGCTCGACGGATCGGGCGCGTAGTAAAGCCCGAAAGGCGAGGCCGCCTCGCTGATCGCGAGGTTGCGCACGCCGCACTGCACGACGGCGGTGCGGCTGACCGGGTCGATCTTGACGATGCGATTGAACTTGGCGAGCGACAGCGTCACGCCCATTGCGTTGGGCATCGCGCCGCCCGAGAGGCCGGTGCCGGCGCCGCGCGCCACCACCGGAACGCCGAGCGTGTGGCAGGCCTTGAGCACGGCGGCGACCTGCGCCTCGGTTTCCGGCAAGGCGACCACCAGTGGGCGCTGGCGGTAGGCGGTGAGGCCGTCGCATTCATAGGGGACCGTGTCCTCAGCGTTCCAGATCAGCGCATGGGCCGGCAGGTGCGGCTGCAGCGCCTGGACGATCCGGGCCTGCCGTTCGGACTTTTCCAGCGCCGATTGCTGCAGCGGTGTGGTGGGCGCGTTCATGGTGAATCCCCCCTGCTTGGATGGATGGGCCGCTACTTGAAGACCACGGTCCGGTGCCCGTTCAGCAGCACGCGATGCTCGCTGTGCCACTTCACGGCCCGCGCGAGCACCTGGGTTTCGGTGTCGCGGCCGCGTGCGGTCAGGTCTTCCACGGTGTCGGTGTGGTCGGCGCGCTCCACGTCCTGCTCGATGATCGGGCCTTCGTCGAGGTCGGCGGTCACGTAGTGCGCAGTGGCGCCGATCAGCTTCACGCCGCGGTCGTGCGCCTGGTAGTAGGGCTTGGCGCCCTTGAAGCTCGGCAGGAACGAGTGGTGGATGTTGATCGCGCGGCCCGCCAGTTGGGTGCACAGGTCGTTGCTCAGGATCTGCATGTAGCGCGCGAGCACCACGAGGTCGGCGCCTTCGGACTCGATGATCTCGAGCTGCCTGGCCTCGCCCTGCGCCTTGGTGGCCGCGGTCACCGGGATGTGGTGGAAGGGCACGTTGTAGCTCGCCGCGAGCTGGTAGAAGTCGCGGTGGTTCGAGACGATGGCGCGCACGTCGATGGCCAGCAGGCCGCTCTTCCAGCGGAACAGCAGGTCGTTGAGGCAGTGGCCTTCCTTGCTGACCATGATGACCGTCTTCATCGGCTCGGCGGCCGCGTAGAGCTTCCAGGTCATCCCGAATTTCGCCGCCAGCTCGGCGATCTGCTCGCGCAGCGCGGCTTCGCTCTCGTCGCAGGCGAAGCCCACGCGCATGAAGAACAGGCCGGTGCCGTGGTCGTTGTACTGCGCCGCTTCTTCGATGTTGCCGCCGCGATCGAGCAGGAAGCCGGAGACGGCATGGACGATGCCGGTGCGGTCGGGGCAGGAAAGGGTGAGGATGTAGGCGGAGGTCATAAGCATGGCCATTGTCGCAGGGAGCCCGGACCGCAATGCCGGTGCCAAAATGGCCCTTCCGGCAAGAATTCACCCACGAGGAGCGATTCATGGCTTACAACGACTTCAGCATGGACAACCAGTGGTTGCCCTTCACCCCGAACCGCCATTTCCGGAAGGACCCGCGGGTCTTCGTGGCGGCCGACGGGATGGAGTTCACCACGCACGACGGGCGCAAGGTGATCGACGGCATCTCGTCGCTCTGGTGCGTGGGCGCCGGCCATAACCGCAAACCGATCAACGAAGCGATCAAGGCGCAGCTCGACACGCTCGATTACGCGACCGCCTTCCAGGTCAGCAACGACAAGGCCTTCCGGGCCGCCGAGATGATCAGCGCGATGGCGCCCGGCGACCTCAACAAGGTGCTGTTCTGCAATTCGGGCAGCGAGGCGGCCGATACGTCGCTGAAGGTCGCGCTGGCCTACCACCGCGCGCGCGGCGAAGGGCACCGCAATGTCTTCATCGGCCGCGAGAAGGGCTACCACGGCGTTGGCTTCGGCGGCATGTCGGTGGGCGGCATTCCGGGCAACCGCAAGGTGTTCGGCTCGGCTTTCCTGCCGCGCGTGGACCACATGCGCTTCATCCACGACCCGGTCAACCACGCCTACATCCAAAACGAGGAGCCGGTCTGGGCCGAGGATGCGCTGGCCGACCTCGAGCAGCGCATCCTGCCGCTGCACGACCCGAGCAACGTGGCCGCGATCATCGTCGAGCCGATCGCCGGTTCGGCCGGCTGGTACGTGCCGCCCAAGGGCTACCTCACGAGGCTGCGCGAGATCTGCGACAGGCACGGCATCCTCCTGATCTTCGACGAGGTCATCACCGGCTTCGGCCGCATGGGCACCAACTTCGCGTCGGACTACTACGGCGTGGTGCCCGACATGCTGAACTTCGCCAAGTGCGTGACCAACGGCGTGATCCCGCTCGGCGGCGTGATCTGCCGCGACAAGCTCTACGACGCCATGATGAACACCTCGGCGCCGGAGCACGTGGTCGAGTTCTTCCACGGCTACACCTATTCGGGCCACCCGGTCGCCTGCGCGGCGGCGATCGCGACGCTCGATCTGTTCCGGAAAGAGCAGCTCTTCAAGCGCGCGGGCGAGATGGGCAAGGTGCTGGGCGATGCCTTCCACAGCACCTTCAAGGGCCTGCCGAACGTGATCGGCATCCGCAGCCTGGGCCTCGCGGCCGCGGTAGAGCTTGCGCCGGTCACGGGGCTGCCGGGCAAGCGCGCCTACGACATCTTCCTGGACTGCTTCCACAAGGGTTCGCTGGTCCGGCCGGCGGGCGACGTGCTGGTGATCGCGCCGCCGTACGTGGTCGAGAAGTCGCACATCGACACGCTGGTCAACACGCTGGCCGACTCGATCAGGAAGAACGCTTGACGGGGCGGATCTCGGCGCAATAGTCCTTCTCGGGCACCGGCGGCGTCGGCCACGCGGTGTCGAAGGCGCCCGCGGTGGCGCGCGGCGCACCCGCCTGCATCTGCACCACCTTCACCGACACATCGGTCGGCAGGTGCTGCGGCACGCCCAGCGCCTTGTTCGCGTGCCCGGCGCCGCTCACCAGCAGCACCGTCTTGCCCGGTGCGCGCGACTTGACGATCGCCTGGGCCATGGCCCGGTCGCGCGCGATCTGGATGCGCGTCATCGGCGCGATCTGCGATTCGGGCAGCAGGTTGCAGTGGCCGGCGCGCACCGCTTCCTCCTGCGCGGTGCGTGCCTCGACCGTCAACTGCGCGTCGAGCGAGACATCGGCCATCGCGTCCTTCATGTGCTCGCGCGGCAGGTTGGCGCCGACCACCGGCACCCCCGCGCGCACGGCCGCCATCACCGCGGGGCCGTAGGCGCTCCAGGGCCAGGCCTTGTCGTTCCAGCTCAGGGCGGCCTTGACCTGCTCCTCGGTCGCATCGCGTGGCAAGTACCCGGTGGCGTTGCCTTCCTCCGCCATCTCGATCGCCAGCGCGGCCAGCCGGCCCCGGGCGGCGAGCGCCTCGACGGTTTCGCGCTCCATCACCTGGTGCTCGGGCGCGTCGTGCTGTTCGCCGAGGAGCAGCGCGTCGACCGGCAGCAGTGCGGCGACGCGGCGTTCGGTCGGCGCGTCGGCGGACGGCGAGGTCGCACAGGCCATGAGCGTGGCGGCGCCGACGAGCGGCGCGAAGCGAAGGAACGCTTGGATGCGGAGGAGGGGCATGCCGTACTATGCCCGGCCCGCGCGCCGCCGTCAGATCTGTCTTGTCCAACGCTACCCTCCGATTCCCGCTCCGCGTTCTCGCCACCCTCCTGCTGGCCCTGGCCGCCGCGGGTGCCTGTCTGGCATTTCACACGCCGCTGCCCTGGATGATCGGGCCGCTGCTGGCCGTCTCCATCGCTTCGATCGCCGGCGCGCCGACCGCGAGCCACACGCCCTTGCGCAACGCGGGCCAGTGGATGATCGGCACGGCGCTGGGCCTTTATTTCACGCCGCAGGTGGTCGCGCTGGTGGCGAGCGTCTGGTGGGCGATCGCGCTCGCGATCGCCTGGGCGCTCGCCATGGGCGGGGCGTTCTCGTACTGGCTCTATCGGTTGCACGCGGCACGCATGCCGCATGTGCCAATGCGTTCGATGAGAGCGACGGCTTACTTTTCAGGCGCCATCGGCGGCGCATCGGAGATGACGCTGCTCGCCGAGCGGGCCGGCGCCCGCACCGATCTGGTGGCTTCGGCGCACAGTCTGCGGGTGGTGATGGTGACGGTGCTGATCCCGTTCGCGATGCAGTGGAGCGGCATGCACGGCCTCGAGATCAACCTGTCGAGCGTGCGCGAGGTCCGTGCGGGCGGCCTCGTCCTGCTGGTGCTGGCGACGGGCGCGGGGGCGGTGCTGATGCGGGCGATGGGGCGGTCCAACCCGTGGTTCATCGGTGCGCTGTTGGTGGCGATGGGCTTCAGCGTCGCGGGCGTCCAGCTTTCCGCGGTGCCGACCTGGCTGTCGAACACCGCGCAGCTCGTGATCGCGGTCAGCCTCGGCGCGCGTTTCAGCCGCGAATTCCTTCAGACCGCGCCGCGCTGGCTCGGGACCGTCGCCCTCGGAACGCTGGGCCTGATCGCCCTGTGCGGCGCCTTTGCGTGGGGCTTGGCGGTGGTGACCGGGCTGCATCCCGCCACCATGATCCTCGGGACATCGCCCGGCGGCATCGCCGAGATGTCGATCACCGCGAAGGTGCTTCAGCTCGGCGTGCCGGTGGTGACCGCGTTCCAGGTGTGCCGGCTGGTCGCGGTGCTGCTCGTCGTGGGGCCCTTGTACGGCTGGCTGTTCGGCCGCCAATGAAAAGGAGCGCCGAAGCGCTCCAGTCATGAAGAACAGGTGGAATCAGTGCACCAGGACCGGGGTGTGCGCCAGTTCGGCGTAGCCCTCCAGCGTGTCTTCGACTTCTTCCTGCGTGGGCGTGTTGAGCTGCCAGGCGGCGATCTGCTGCTGGAAGAGCTCGGCCCAGGAGCCATCGAGGTAGACCTCCTTGCCCGAGCGCTTGTCGACGATCTCGAAGCCATGGCGCGCCAGGGCCGGGACGTTCGGCGCCACGGGCGCGTCGCCTTCGGTCGGCTGCACGTGCACGACGACGAAGGAGTCGGAGTCGTAGAGCATTTGCATGGCGGGTCCTGTGAGGATTTCGATAGCGTTCATGGTCGTTAGATAGCAATCAACGCGCCAGTTTCAATATCCGTCGTCACAGCGTAGGAATGGGCCTGTATCTTTTTGTGACTTTTTACCTCGCCGGCGTGGAAAGCGGCTCCGGATCGTCCAGCCAGGCGACCATCAGCGTGTACGAGACGGCCAGCAACACCGGCCCGACGAAGATCCCGACCAGCCCGAAGGCGAGCAGCCCGCCGATCACGCCCGCGAAGATCAAGAGCAGCGGCAGGTCCGCGCCGCGCTTGATCAGGAACGGGCGCAGGAAGTTGTCCATCGTCCCGACGATGATGGTCCAGACCAGGAGGAAGATGCCCCAGCCGGTCGAGCCGCTCCAGAACACCCAGACCACCGCCGGCGCCAGCACCAGGGTCGGGCCGATCTGGACGATGCAGAACATGAACATCATCGCGGTCAGCAGGGCCGCGAAAGGCACCCCGGCGATCGCGAGGCCGATGCCGCCCATGACCGCCTGCACGATCGCGGTGACGCCCACCCCGAGCGCGACGCCGCGGATCGCCTTGCCGGCCAGCACGACTGCGCCTTCGCCGCGCTCGCCGCCGAGCTTGCGGCCGAACTGCCGCATCGTGGCCGCGGCGGTCTCGCCCTGGGCGTACATCAGGCCCGCGATGACGACGGTGAGGAGGAACTGCAAGGTCAGCGCGCCGACCACGCCCGCTTGCGCGAGCAACCATGTGGTGACCTGCTTGGCATAGGGCGCGATCTGGGATTCGAGCCCGGACACGCCCGAGGCGACCTGCGCGTTCCAGGCCGCGGTCAGCCTGGGCCCGACGAAGGGCAGGCTGCCGATCCAGGCCGGCAGTTCGGGCGCTCCCCGGCTGATCAGCGTCTTGACCCAGGTGTAGACCTCGTCGGCGTTGGCGGCGATGGTCGAGATCGCCATCGTCAGCGGCAGCACGAACAGCAGCAGCAGGATCAGCATCATCACCAGCACCGCGAGGCTGCGTCGCCCCCAAAGCTTCTCTTCGAACCACAGCAGCGCCGGCCAGCTCGCCACCACCACCATCGCGGCCCAGATCGTGGCGCCCAGGAACGGACGCAGGATCCAGAGCGACGAGGCGATGAGGAGCGCGATGCTCAGGACGCTGAAGGTGGTCTTGGCCAGGTCGGATCGAATGTCGGGCATGGTGCGGCGGCGCGGGTTGCTTGGACGCCTTGCAGTGTCACCGAAGTCGGCCGCCTCGGGGCCGATCCGGCTACATCGGCACCTTCTCGCGCAACTGCAGGTCGATGAAATCGCCGTTGGACTGAGTCTGCCGGATGCGTATCGGCAGATAGCCGAGCTCGGGCGCGAGCCACAGCTCGATCTTGTCGTCGAAGGGCTTGCGCGGGTTGCGCGTGAGCTTGCGCGCGGTGAACTCGCCGGCCTGCACCGCGACCTGCTCGTCGCCCGAGATCGTGAAGGTCCAGATCTCCGCGTCGCTCGGGCCGACCGTCTGCACGGCGATGACCGAGTCCGGCGGATAGCGCCCCGGGTCGCCCGCCATCAGCGCGCCGAGCTGCATGACCACGCTCAGCCGGTCCTGCGCGCCCGCCAGCAGCGGCGCGGCGGGCGAGTTGTTGCTGAAGACCACCGTCTTCTGGTCGCGCACGAAATGCGAGGCCACCTCGGTGCGGCGTTTGTCCGAATAGCGCAGCGGCTCGATGCCCGTCGGCCCGATCACGCCGGTGCTGCGCGTGTTGCGGAAGGTCACGAACAGGAACTTGATCGACAGGCTGGCGTCGTAGTGCGTGCCGTCCTGCTGCCAGAAGAGATCGCCGAACGCGCCCTGCATCGGCTGCGCGCCCTGTTGGGCGGTCGCGGCGAAGGCGAGCCGCACCGATCCCGAGATGCGCAGCGGCACCGAGCCGGGGATGTTGCCGCCCGTGTCGCCTGCGCCGGTGCCGGGTCCCTGGCCCGCGCCGTTGCCGGTCGTCGCTTCGCCGGTGGGCGCTTCCTGCGGCGCGACGGCGGCTTCGGGCGGAACCTGCGAGACCAGATCCTGCGACCCGGGCTGAGCCGATGCCGCTGTTTCCGGCTGAGGCGCCGGAGCCGGCGCCACCGGGCGCGGACGCGCGACCGGATGCGGGCGCGGCGGCTTCGGCGTCGGCCTGGCCTCGGCTTTCGGCGGCGGCGCCAAGGCGGGCGGCTCGCTGGCCGCGGGCGGCGCGACGATGATGGTCCGCGTGATGAACTTGTCGACCGCCGGCGCCGGCGGCGCCCCGACGATGGAGGGCGCGAGGCCCAGCACCGCCAGGTGCCCGGCCAGCACGATCGCCGTCACCACCGCCAGCGTGCGCCAGCGCGGACGCGGCGCATAGGACGGGGGGAGCAGCAGGGCGGATGTCGGCATCGGAAGTCGGACCCGGTGCCGGCCGCGAGGTTCACCTCGGTACACTGCCGCCCGGTCAACCAGTTTAGTAGCGATGCCGCGCCGGCATCCGCCGCCACCCATGAAACTCGCCACCCTCAAAGACGGCTCGCGCGACGGCCAGCTGGTCGTCGTCTCCCGCGACCTGACGAGCGCCCACTACGCCACCGGCATCGCCAACCGCCTGCAGCAGGCGCTGGACGACTGGGGCTTCATCGGCCCGCAGCTCCAGGCGCTCTACGACGCGCTCAATACCGGGCGCGCGCGGCATGCGTTTCCGTTCGACCCGTCGCAGTGCATGGCGCCGCTGCCGCGCGCCTACCAGTGGGCCGACGGCTCGGCCTACCTCAACCACGTCGAGCTGGTGCGCAAGGCGCGCAATGCCGAGGTGCCGCAGAGCTTCTACACCGATCCGCTCATGTACCAGGGCGGCAGCGACGACTTCATCGGCCCGTGCGACCCGGTGGTCGTGCCCAGCGAGGCCTTCGGCATCGACTTCGAGGCCGAGATCGCCGTCGTCACCGGCGACGTGAAGATGGGCGCCACGCCGGCGCAGGCGCTCGACGGCATCCGTCTCGTGATGCTCGCCAACGACGTCAGCCTGCGCAACCTGATCCCGGCCGAACTGGCCAAGGGCTTCGGCTTCTTCCAGAGCAAGCCCGCGACCTCGTTCAGCCCCGTGGCGGTGACGATCGACGAGCTCGGCGACGCCTGGCAGGGCGGCCGCGTGCACCTCCAGCTGCAAAGCACCTGGAACGGCCGCAAGGTCGGCATGTGCGATGCGGGCGAGGAAATGACCTTCCACTTCGGCGAACTCGTCGCACACATCGCCAAGACGCGCAACGTGCGCGCCGGCAGCATCGTCGGCAGCGGCACGGTGAGCAACAAGGGCGTCGAAAAAGACGGCCGCATGGAGTGGCCCAGGGGCTACAGCTGCATCGCCGAGAAGCGCTGCATCGAGACCATCCAGGACGGCCAGCCGAGCACCGAGTTCATGAAGTTCGGCGACACCATCCGCATCGAGATGAAGGGCAAGGACGGCCACTCGATCTTCGGCGCGATCGACCAGGAAGTGGTGTCGCCCGCGGGCGCGGCGGCCGGCGCCGCCGGCTGATCTACCCGATCGCACGCCGCTTCGCTTCGAGGTAGGCACGGATCTCGTCGATGTCGCGCAGATCGACGATCCGGACCTCGCGGAATGCCTTGCTGCGCATCCGGACCTCATTGGCGAAGGCATTCGCCTGCGAGCGGTACATCCGTTCCTTCTCCATGGCGGTGGCGGTGTTGGCCATGTAGCCGTCGATCACGCGCTCCGCGGTCAGCAGCGTGGTCGGGATGTCGAAGTAGACATCCCGCTTGCCCTTGAAGGCCCACAGCATCGGCCTGCCTTCCGCGCCGCCCGCCGCGTCGGTCTGCTCGCATGCCGCGCCGAACACGTGACGGACATTGGCGATGTCCAGCCCGTGGAAGGAGTTGTGCGGCACCAGCAGCTCCACCGTGAACGGCCCCAGCTTCGCCTCGTGCTCGCGGCGCCTTTCGACGAAGGGCCGGACCGCCTGCTCGTAGTAGCCGATGGCCAGGGACGATGCCGGCGCCCAGCGCGGAAGGAAGTCCGCCGACCGCTCCTTGATCAGCGCCACGATCCGGAGCAGGGCGGCCTCCAGGCTCTTCTTGTCCGAGAAGCGCAGCCGCTGGATGCCGCGGATGTCGCCGGCCACATGGCTCGCCTCGCCCTTGCCGACCTGCTCCAGGATGAACACGCGCTTGGTGCCGATGTGGCCGTAGAAGAGGCCCAGCTCGAAAAGCACGTTGTCGCGCACCGTGATCTTCGTGTTCTGGGCCTTGGCGTCCTCCACCTTCTTCAACGATTCCGCGACGGTCTGGCGCAGGTCGTCCTGGCTGAAGACGAGGATCGCCCATTCGCAGGTCTTGGCCGCGAGGTCGAGGATCTGGTAGGTCTCGGCGCCGATATGCCCTTCGAACCAGTCGCCCCACAGGTTGACGTTCAGCGGAGGGTCGAGTTCTGCCTTGGAGAAGATGTCCTTCAAGAGCGGAACGAATTGCTTGTTCTTCGCCAGGAACTCCGATGAACTGCCGACGAAGACGTCGTTGGGGCTGTCTTGCATGTGCTTCCTCTCTCCATGGCATTGATGAACGGAAGGCGATCGCATTGTGGGCTGCGCCGCGCTTGCCGTACATCGGCCGGAGGTCATGCATGCGGGCCGCGCAGCAGCTCGCTCAGCCGCCGGCGGCAAGCGCCGCCTACGGATATGTCGCTGCTGGCGACACGTCAATAGAACGTGTCGCTGTTTTTTGATTTTGTCGACACGTTGATGCCTCATGTCGCTGGTAACGACACGAGCGCCAAACCTGTTGCTGATTTGGCTTTTCATCGACAATCCGCGGGGCGCCCTATGCCTCAACCAAGCGCGTCTGGGTTTTAGCCAAGCTTGAGTCGAGTCGAGATGCATTTCACGGCGTTGAGTGATTTCGACCTCAAGACCGGGTGAGCAACTCCTTCAAAGTCCCGATCCCGAGCCGGCGGAACGCGCGGTACTGGTGCGTGCGCGCGGTGGTGAGTTCGATGCCGATCTCGCGCGCCGCTTCCTTGGCGGTCTTCCCCGCGAGCAGGTGGCCGATGACCTCGCGCTCGCGCAGGCTCAGCACCAGGAGGCGCGAAGCGAGCAGCGGCTCGGCGGCCTCGTGCCGTGCGGCGGTGCTGCGGGCGTGCGCGACCGTGGCGTCGGCCAGCAGCTGCGCGTGCGCTTCGAGGCGTGCGAAATCGTGCTCGTCGAAGTCCGGCTGCGCGAGGCTGCGGTAGAAGCTCACCGCCGCGCGCTGGCCGGTCGGCAGCAGCACCAGCACCGAGGCCCGCTCGCGGATGCCGACGTCGGTGTAGCAGGCGGCGCGATAGGCCGGATCGGCCACGTCCTCGGCCGTGTGATGCCCCATCCAGAGCTGCGGCCGCTTCGGCAGCTTGCGCGCCGCGAGCCAGGCCATGTTGGGGTCGAGCAGATCGAAGCGTTCCGCGACGTAGCGCTCGGCCGTGCGTTCCGCAGTGTTGCCGTAGGTGCTGGCGGCGGACACGGTTTCGATGCGGCCCGACGCACTGGCCGCGAACACGGTACAGAACGTCACCGGCAGCACGCGATGCATCGCCGACAGGTAGCTCGCCGCCAGATGCGAGGTGCCGATGCCGGCCAGCACACCGCTGACCAGCGCCGGCGCGAGTGGGATTTGATCGGCTTCGCGCACGGGCCAGCGCTTCATCGGGATTCCAGACTCGGATTCGGGTTAATACCTCGTACGAAGTTACGACGTCGCGCGTCTCGTCGCATCGGGACAATCCCGTCGCATGAACACCGCTGCCGTCTCTCCTCCCGCCGCGCGTGCCGGCGATGCCGCGACCGGCCCCTTGCCGCCGGTCGCAGGCGATCTGCCGCCCTCCGTCGGCGCCTTCGACTACACGCGCTTCGCGCCGCGGCTGCCGCTGCTCGAAGACGGCATGGAGCCGGGCCGTCATCCGGTCGTGATCGCCGGCGGTGGTCCGGTCGGCATGGCGCTCGCGCTCGGGCTGGCCAACCATGGCGTGCGCAGCGTGATCCTGGAGGCCGACGACACCGTCTGCGTGGGCAGCCGTGCGGCCTGCATCTCGCGCCGCAGCCTGGAGATCGTCGAGCGCCTGGGCGCGCTGCCGGCCTTCATGGCCAAGGGCCTGCCGTGGGCCGGCGGCCGCAGCTTCTACAAGACCGATGAAGTCTTCCGCTTCGAGATGCCGACCAGCGCGCAACAGAAGCTGCCGCCGATGATCAACCTCGAGCAGTACTACATCGAGCAGTACCTGCTGGACGAGATCGTGCGCCGCAACGCCGAGACGCCGGGGCTGATCGACATCCGCTGGGGCACCGAGCTCACCGGCTTCTCGGAGGAAGGCGATGGCCTCGTGCTGTCGGCGCGCAACGCGCTGGGTGCCTACCGGTTGCGCGGGCAATGGCTGGTCGGCTGCGACGGCGGGCAGAGCTTCGTGCGCAAGTCGCTCGGCCTCAATCTCGAAGGCACGGCCTACGAAGGCCGCTACGTGATCATCGACATCGAGCTGCACAGCGGCCACCCTACCGAGCGGCGCGCGTGGTTCGATCCGCCGTGGAATCCCGGCTCGACCGTGCTGATGCACAAGCAGCCCGATGACATCTGGCGCATCGACTACCAGCTGCGTGCCGGCCAGAGCACCGAGGAGGCGCTGCAGCCCGCGGCGGTGACCGAATTCGTGCAGCGCCATCTCGATGCGATCGGCGAAGGCCACCTGCCGTGGAAGACGGTCTGGACCTCGGTCTACCGCGCCGGCGCGATGACGCTCGAGGACTACCGCCACGGCCGCGTGCTGTTCGCCGGCAATGCCGCGCACGCGATGCCGATCTTCGGCGTGCGCGGACTGAACTCGGGCTTCGACGATGCCGACAACCTCGCGTGGAAGCTGGCGCACGTGGTGCGCGGACTGTCCGATGTCGCATTGCTCGACAGCTACTCGCAGGAGCGCATCGCGGCCTTCCACATCAATGCCGAGAGCGCGATGCGCAGCACCGAATTCATGTCGCCGCCGTCGCGCGGCTTCGACCTGCTGCGCGAGGCGGCGCTGTCGCTGTCGGGCGCGCATCGCGGCATCGCGAACCTGATCAATCCGCGCCAGACCCAGGCGGTCGAGTACCGCGATTCGGTGCTCTCCACCGGAGGCGACGGCCTGACGGCGGGCCCGTGCCCCGGCGAGGCGATGCCCGAGCAGCCGCTCGCGCACGACCTGCATCTGAGCGACCGGCTGCGGCCGACCTTCATGGTGCTGGTGCTCAACATGGACAAGACGGACGAGGCGCTGGCCGCCGAGATCGCCGACGCAAAGGCCGGTCCGCTCGCGCTGAACGTGTGCGAACTGCCGCCCCGCAGCGCCGACGCGTCGGTGTTCGCCGCGCTCGGTGCGGCGCAGGGCGCGGTGTATCTGCTGCGCCCCGACGGCCACGTCGCCGCGCGCTGGCGCCGGGTGCCCAAGGGCGCCTTGCTTCGCGCGCTCGCGCGTGCCTCCTTCCTTGTCGAAACGGAACGCTCATGACTGCCCTTGATCTCGACGCGCGCGATCGCGTCTATGCCGAATGCGCCCGCGCCATCAGCGAGGCCGGCACCGAGCGAGAATCGCTCTTCCTCGCGCGGCTGGCCCTGCTGCTGTTCGAGCAGGTCGGCGATGAAGCACGCTGCCGCGCCGCACTGGCGCAGGCGCTCGACGGCCTGCCCGTGCCGTCCTTGTCCGCCGCCGGGGACTGACCCTTCCATACCGACATCCAGAAGACCAGGAGACCATTCGATGGATCGCAGAACTCTGCTCACCACGCTGGCCGCGACGGCAGCCGCAGGCGCAGCGCCGTGGGCCCGGGCCCAGGACTATCCCCAGCAGCTCGTCAAGTGGGTGGTGCCCTACCCGGCGGGCGGCGGCACCGACGTGATCGCGCGCACGCTCTCCGAGGCCATGCGCCAGACGCTGGGCCAGCAGATCGTCATCGACAACCGCCCCGGCGCATCGACCAACATCGGCGCCGAGATCGTCGCCAGGTCCAAGCCGGACGGCTACACCATCCTGTCGGCGGACAACGCGGTGCTGGCCTTCAACGAGCACCTGTTCAACAAGCTGCCGTTCAACCCCGAAAAGGACTTCAGCTACATCGGCGCGATCGGCAAGTTCCCGCTCGCGCTGGTGGTGCATCCGGATTTCCCGGCGAAGGACTTCAAGGCTTTCCTGGCCTACGTGAAGGCCAATCCCGGCAAGGTCAACTACGCCTCGCCCGGCAACGGCTCGCCGCACCACCTGGCGATGGAGATGTTCAAGAACCGCACCGGCACTTTCATCACGCACATCCCCTACCGCGGCGCGGCGCCGGCGATGGCCGATGTGATGGGCGGCCAGGTGCCGTGCATGTTCCTCGACCTCGCCTCGGGCCTGTCGATCATGCAGGGCAAGAAGGTGCGCGTGCTGGCGATCGGCTCGGGCGCGCGCTCGAAGCTCTTGCCCGACGTGCCGACGCTCGCCGAAGTGGGCGTGCCCAATTCGGAAGTGTTCGCCTTCCAGGGCATCCTCGGCCCGGCGGGCATGCCGCCCGCGGTCGTCAACCGGCTCAATGCGGATCTGAACAAGGCCTTCACCACGCCCGCGGTAGAGAAGCGCTTCGCCGATTTCGGCATGGAAGCCATGCCCGGCACGCCGCAGCAGTTCTTTGCGCTGTCTCGCGCCGAATCGCGCCGCTGGGGTCCGATCATCAAGGCCGCCGACATCAAGCTGGACTGAGCCCGATGTTCACTGGCTCGAGAATTCCTTTCGCGAGCCGTCCTCGAACACCTGGTCGTCGCGCTCGAGCTTGCCGCCGGCGTCCCATGCGCGCTCGCGCGTGACGCGGCCGTTCTCGTCGTAGATCGACTCGGCGATCAGCGTTCCCTTCTCGTCGAAGCGCTGGTGCGTGCCGATCGGCGTCTGGCGGAAGCGATCGGTCGCGACGTAGCGGCCCACCGCTGCACGCTGGCCGTTGTCGTAGTACTCGGTGATCTCGATCAGCCGGCTGCCGCCGTCCACGCCGTAGACGGCCTTGCTGCGCGGCTGGCCGTTCAGGTAGAAGCTCTCGTCGGTGACCGGATCGCCGGCGGCGCTCCAGCGCTGGTCGCGCACCAGCGTGCCACGCTCGGAGAACTCCTGGTCGCGCTGCCGGATCGCGCCGCGCTCGGTGAGCAGCGACACCACTTCGCGGCGCTTGACGCCTTCGGATGAGAAGCGCCGCTCGGTGCGCTGGTTGCCCGCGAGTTCGTCCTGTGCCGCGGGCCTGCCGTTGTCGTAGAAGTCCTCGCTGCGCACGCGCTTGCCCGAGAGATACGACAGGCGCGAGCGCAGGATGCCCTTGCCGTCGAACAGCTCGACCCGTGACGGGTTGCCGCCGAAGCCGCAGAGCTTCGCGTCGTCGGTGGTCGGCCCGAGCACCGGCTTGTCGCCGCAGCGCAGCGCCGAGAGCTGGCCGCGCTCGGTGAATTCGGCGAAGGCGCGCTCGCCCGCCGCGTCGGCGAAGTAGGTCACGCGGCGCAACTGGCCCGAGGGATAGAAGCTGCGCACGAGCCCGATCTCGTGGCCGTCGTCGTAGCTGGCTTCGCGCACCACCTTGCCGTTGGGCGCGAACTCGCGCGCCGGGCCGTGCATGTTGCCGGCCGCGTTCGCGTTGTATTCCTTCGCGAGCTTGCCCTTGTCGTAGTAACGCACGACGCCCTCGAAGGTGCCGCTCTGGATCTGCTGCTCGCGCATCGGCTCGCGGGTGTCGTGGTCCCGGCAGCGCATCAGGCCGGACTTGCCGGCGGTCGTCGCGCTATTGGCCGGATTCACGGCGACGCCGTTGATCTCGCAGTCCTGCACCGCGTGCGCCGCCCCGTGCGCGAGCAGCAGCGCGGCCGCGATCGGACCCGCGGCATGCACGGAGAGCGCCGCGCGGTGCGTCATGTGGCGTAGACGGTGTCCAGCGACCGGAAGCCCTTGGCTTCGATCGGGTTGCCGAAGGGATCGTGGAAGAACATCGTCCATTGCTCGCCCGGCTGGCCCTCGAAGCGCACTTGCGGGCGGAGCACGAAATCGGTGCCGGCGGCTTCGAGGCGGTCGGCCAGCGCGCGCCACGCGGGCAGCTCCAGCACGATGCCGAAGTGCGGCATCGGCACCATCACGTCGCCGACGCGGCCGGTGCGCGCGGTGGCGAAGGGCTCGCCCAGGTGGAGCGAGATCTGGTGGCCGAAGAAGTCGAAATCGACCCAGGTGTCGGTGCTGCGACCCTCGGCGCAGCCGAGCGCGCCGCCATAGAAGCGCCGGGCCTCGTCGAGGTCGCGGACATTGAAGGCAAGGTGAAAGATCGACATGTGACTTTCTGTGTCTGGTGCGGCATTTTCCACAAGCAGGGGGGCCGTGGCGAGTCCCGTTCATAATGCCTGGCCATGGATCCCCTGCGCCGCGCCCGCCGCCTCGTCAGCTTCGTGCTGATGTGGTTCGCGCTGTCGCTCTGCGCGGCGATCGCGTCGCCGGTGGTTCATCCGCAAGCCATGGAGCTTCTCTGTTCCGGCACTGGCGCGGTGAAGGTGGTCGTGCATACCGATGACGGCATCCAGGAAATGGGCGCCTCCCATTTCGATTGCGCGCTGTGCATGGTGGCCGGCGCGCCGCCGCCTTCTCCCGTGATTTCGCTTCCATCGACCCAGCCGCTCTCGCATGCGGTTCGGTCGATGCCGGCCGCGCGCCTTGCCGCGGCCACCGCCGCGCCCCTGCCGGCGCGCGGCCCGCCCAGCCTGCTCTGAGATCGATCGGCTTCGCCTCGCGTGGTGCTCTCGTGCGCGCCCGCGACGGTTCCCCCAATTGATCGGCGTTCCCGCGCGGACGCCGAGGAGCCGTCTTCTCTACGACCTCCGATTGAACACTTCACGAAAGTCTCCGATGAACACTTCCATGAACGCATCCTTCTCTATCCGCCAACTCGCCGCCTGCATCGTGCTCGCGGGCAGCGGCAGCGCCTTCGCGCACGTGACCTTGCCGCCCGGCGGCGCCACCGCCGGCAGCGACTACGAAGCCGCCTTCCGCGTCGGCCACGCCTGTGAAGGCGCGAAGAGCACAACCGGCATCACCGTGCGGCTGCCCAAGGGTTTCGCCTTCACCGATGCGCAGGCGCGCAAGGGCTGGAAGCTCGAAGCGCCGCCGGCCGGCGACAACGGCGGCGAAGTGCGCTGGACGGCGGAGAACGCCCAGGCCGCGCTGCCCACCGGCGAGCGCGCCGAGTTCGTGCTGCGCGGCAAGCTGCCCGCCACGCCGGGCGTGCTCTGGTTCAAGGTGCTGCAGAACTGCGACGTCGGCAGCGCCGACTGGGCGCAGATCCCCGCCAGCGGCACGTCCACCACCGGCCTCGGCAGCCCGGCGGCGCGGCTCGACGTGCTGGCCGCCGGCGTCGCGCCGGTCGACGTGCGCGATGCATGGATCCGCGCTGCGGTGCCCGGCCAGAGCGGCACCGGCGCCTTCATGAAGCTCAACGCACCGTCCGGCACGCGCCTCGTCGGCGCCTCCACGCCGGCCGCCGGCGTCGCCGAAGTCCACGAGATGAAGATGGAAGGCGACACCATGCGCATGCGCGGTCTGCCGAGTCTGGACCTTCCGGCGCGGCAGACGGTCGAGCTCAAGCCGGGCGGCTCCCACCTGATGCTGATGGACCTGAAGCAGCCGCTCGCCAATGGAACGAGCGTGCCGCTGACGCTGCTCTTCGAAGACGCCAAGGGACGGAAGAGCTCGCTCGAGATCAAGGTGCCGGTGCAGACCGCCGCCGGAGCGGCCGCGGCCGGCGAGCACAAGCATTGACGACAGAGGGCGGCGCGGGCGGCCCAAAACGCCACCTGCTTGGAGTAAGCTGCCCGCACAACAACTCACCTCCGGAGCCGTCCATGAGCGACACGAGCAAGCCTTTCGCCTTCAGCCAGTTCGTTCCCGGATTCGACTTCCTCAAGAACCTGGCCGGCGGAAGCGCGGCGGCGGGCGTGACGCCCGGCATGCCGAGTCTTGCGAGTTGGGTCGCGCCGACGCTGAGCGTCGAAGAGGTCGACAAGCGCATCCAGGAACTGAGGACCGTGCAGTTCTGGCTCGAACAGAACGGCCATGCGCTCAAGGCCACCATCCAGGCGCTCGAGGTGCAGAAGATGACCCTCTCCACGCTGCGCGGCATGAACGTGCAGATGGAGGATCTCGCGAGCGTCTTCACGCGGCAGGCCGCGGCCGCGCCGGAGCCCGCGCCGGCCCCCGCACCCAAGGCGGAGCCGAAGAAAGCCGAGCCGGCCGCGGACGCCGAAGAAACCGAGGCGGCGGCGAAGCCGTCCCGGCGCGCGCGCGCAGGCGGCAACGGCAGCGCCGCAGCGGGCGACGGGGCAGGCGTGGTGGACCCGCTGCAATGGTGGGGCGCGCTGACGCAGCAGTTCCAGCAGATCGCGAGCGCGGCCCTGCAGGAAGCCGCGCATCTGAAGATGCCGGCGATGGCGCAGCCGTCGTCCGGCGCGGCGGCGCAAAAGGCCCCGGCGGCCAAGTCCGCGAAGAAGCCCGCCGCCGCGGCAGGCAGCAAGTCGACATCAGCCGGCGGCCAGGGCGCCGCCGCTGCCGGCAAGACGCCGGCTCCGGCGCGCAAGCGGGCGCGCTGAGGCCGGCACCGTATTCCTTCCCGCGAGAGAAAGCGAAGCCCATGAAGCTGTTTCCTTCAGGCCACGCCACCCATCCGCAATGGCGCATGGCTGCGGGGCTGGTGCTCGCGCAACTGCGGGCACAGATGGCGTTGCCCGACTACGCGCATTCGCCGACGCTGGGGCTGCTCTACGTCACCGACCACTATTCGGCCGATGCGCAGGAGATCCTCGATCACCTGAGCGCGGAGCTGCCCGAGATCACCGACTGGTCGGGCACCGTGGGGGTCGGCGTGGCGGCCAACAATGCCGAGTATTTCGACGAGCCCGCGCTCAGCGTGATGCTGTGCGAGCTGCCGAGCGACCAGTACCGCGTGTTTTCCGGCGTGGCGCCGCTCGCGAGCACCGAGACGAGCGGTTTCTCGGCGCACACGGCGCTCGTCCATGCCGACCCGCGCACGCCCGAGCTCGCCGAGCTGATCGCCGAGATGGCGGAGCGCACCGACACCGGCTACCTCTTCGGCGGCCTCTCGTCGGGCCGCGCCGGATCGTTGCAGTTCGCGGTCGGCGGCAACGGCAACATTCCGGGCCACGGCGCCCATGGCGGGGTGTTCCAGGGCGGCCTGTCGGGCGTGGTCTTCGGCGAAGGCGTGCGGCTGGTGTCGCGTGTCACGCAGGGCTGCCAGCCGGTGTCGGGCGAGCGCGAGATCACGCAGGCCGACGGCAACCTGCTGCTCGAACTCGACGGCCTGCCGGCGCTCGACGTGCTGCTGGACGATCTCCATGTTTCGCTCGACGAGCCCGAGGAGGCGATCGCCGCGGTGCGCGCGACGCTGGTGGGCCTCGCCGAGGCCGGCAGCGATCGGGTCCATCGCACGCGCGACCTCGGCTCCGACGTGCGGGTGCGGCACATCATCGGCCTCGATCCGACGCGGCGCGGCGTGGCGATCGCCGACGTCGTCGAGCCCGGCATGCGCATGACCTTCTGCCGGCGCAACGCTCAGGCCGCGCGTTCCGATCTCATGCGCGTCTGCGCCGAGATCCGCGAGGAGCTGGAGCCCGAGGAGCAGACGCTCGCCACCGCGCGCGCAGTCGCCGGCTCGGAAACCGGCGCGGCACCGCATCCGGCGCGTCGCGTCGCGGGGGCGGTGTACGTGAGCTGCTCGGGGCGCGGCGGCCCGCACTTCGGGGCGCCGAACGCGGAGCTGCAGATCGTGCGCCATGCGCTCGGCGACGTGCCGCTGGTCGGCTTCTTCGCCGCCGGCGAGATCGCGCGGCACCACCTCTACGGCTACACCGGCGTGCTGACGGTCTTCACCGCCGACGACTGAGCCCTGCTGAGGCCGGTGAACGCGAAGTCCACCTCGGGCGCGAGCCCGCTCACGATGCGCGCGATCGATTTGCCGGAGCCGCAGGCATGCGTCCATCCGAGCGTGCCGTGGCCGGTGTTCAGGAACAGGTTCGCAAGCTTCGTGGCGCCGATCAGCGGCACGTTGCTCGGCGTAGCGGGGCGCAGGCCGGTCCAGAACTGCGCCTTCGACGCATCGCCCGCGCCGGGGAAGAGCTGCTCCACCCGCCGCACGATCGCTTCACAGCGCACGCGGTTGAGGTCGCGGTCGTAGCCGTTGAGCTCCGCCGTGCCGGCGATGCGCAGGCGGTCGCCGGTGGCCGAGGTGTAGCGCGAGAAGACGAGCTTGAACTCATCGTCGGTCAGCGACACCTGGTGCGCCTTCGACGGATCGATCACCGGCATCGTCACCGAGTAGCCCTTGGCCGGATAGATCGGCAGCCGGATGCCCAGCGGCGCCGCGTAGAGCGGGCTGAGCGAGCCCATCGCGAGCACGTAGGCGTCGCCGCGGATGCGCTGGAAGCGGCCTTCGCTGTCGGTGGCTTCGACGTGGTCGATGCGGCCGCCGGCTTCGCGCAACGCGGTCACGGTGTGGCTCATGAGGAAGCGCACGCCGGCCGCCTCGGCGAGCTTCACGAGTTCGCGGGCGAAGCGGTTGGCGTCGCCCGATTCGTCCTCGGCGGTGTAGGTGGCGCCGGCGAGCTGCGCACGGATGTGGGCCAGCGCGGGTTCGATCGCAACGGCCTCGTCGGCGGAGATCACGCGGCGCTCGCAACCGAGGGCGCGCATCTGCTCGGCCGGCTCGAGCGCGCCGTCGAATTCCTTCTGGTTCGTATAGAAGTGCAGGATCCCTTGCGTGCGCTGCTCGTAGCCGATGCCGGTGTCGCGGCGCAATTGCTGCAGCGTGTCGCGGCTGTAGGTGCCCAGGCGCACGATCTGCTCGATGTTGTGACGGGTGCGCGCCGGGGTGCATTCGCGCAGGAACTGCAATCCCCAGAGCCATTGCCGCACGTCGGCGCGCAGGCGAAAGAGCAGCGGCGCGTCTTCCTTGCCGAGCCATTGCAACACCTTGAGCGGTGCGCTGGGATTGGCCCACGGCTCGGCATGGCTCACCGAGATCTGGCCGCCGTTGGCGAAGCTGGTTTCGGCGGCCGGGGTGGCCTGTCGGTCGATCACGGTCACTTCGTGGCCGAGTTGCTGGAGGTAATAAGCCGAGGTCACGCCGAGCAGGCCGGCGCCGAGAACGATCACGCGCATTTCAGAACCCTTTAAAGGTTGCAGCGCTTGGACGAAACGGAAACCGGTGCCGTGAAAAAAGAAAAGCAACCGGATTGCGTCCAAGTTGCCGCTCCCCCTGTCCTCGGTACCTGAGAGATTCGCCCGTTGCACCCGCAACAGGGCTTGCTCCTTCGGTGCATCACATGGCGTGATGGCTCTCCAGACGGCTCTGACAGTTGATTGCAGTACAGGCTCGTGGCGAGCCGACCTGAGCGTTTATGGGAGTTTGCGCCTTCGGTGGAGCCGCTTTCGCGGCCCGCTCTCCTGCAAGTGCGGCGATTGTAGGGGCTTCGCCGCCGAACGGCTACAAGGGCGTGTTCACCCTTCGAAGACACCCTATAGGCCGCGGAAGGCGAAGTCGAGTTCGGGGCGCAGCCCGCTCACGATGCGCGCGATGGACTTGCCTGCCCCGATCGCGTTGGTCCAGCTCGGGGTGCCGGGCGCGGTGTTGAGGAACAGGTTCGGCAGCCGCGTCTTGCCGATCATCGGCAAGCGGTTGCTGGTGACCGCGTGCATCGCGGTTTCGAGCGACGCGCGGCTCGCATCGCCCACGCCCGGGAACAGGGTCTCGACGCGGCGCAGGATCGCGGCGAAGCGGTCCGAATCGGGCTCGTTCTCCTCGTCGTCGTTGACGCGGACGGTGGAGGTGATGCGCAGGTGGTGCCCATGCGCGTTCTCCAGCCGCCGGATGCGCAGCCTGCCCTGGCGGTCGTGCAGCGACAGGCGGGGCGCGATCGAGAGGTCCTTGACGGGCAGCGTGACCACGTACTCGCGCACGAAGCGCAGCGGCATGTCGATGCCCAGGTGCTCGGCATGCGGCACGCTCGATGCGCCGAGCGCGAGCACATAGGACTGCGCGCGCACGATCACCGGCTCGCCCTGCGGATCCAGAAACTCGACGTGGTCGATGCGGCCGTTGCGCTCCTTCAGCGAGACCACGGTGTGCTTCATCATGAAGCGCACGCCGGCCGCGCGGCAAAGGAAGACGATGCCCGCCGCGAACTGCGCAGGATCACGCGCCGGGTCGTCGGGCGAGTAGGTCGCGCCGGCGAGGCTGTCGGCCATGAGTTGCAGCGAAGGCTCCATGTCGATGGCCTCGCCGGCCGACAGCAGGCGCTCCTCGCAGCCCAGTTCCGACCAATGCGCGTTCCGTTCGATACGCCCCCGGAACACCTCGGCATCGGTGTAGAGGGTCATCTGTCCGGTCGAGCGCGGGCGCGGCGGCATGCCGGACTCGTCGCGCAGCGCATGGGCGCTCTGGCGGCTGTAGACCGCGAGACGGACCAGGTGATCGAGCGGATTGCTCCTGGGCGGCACCACCGCGCGGTCGAGCAGGCTTCCAAAGCGGCGGCGGAGGGCGGTGCGAAGGCGCAACCAGCGTCCCGGGGCAGGCCGCGCCGGCATCGAGGCTGAAGCCGAATCGGTCGATGCCGCGGGCTCGCCGGAAGGGACCCGGCCCCGGGCCTTCGCCGCTGGCGTCGCATGGCGATCGATGACGATCACCTCGTGACCGAGCTGCTGCAGGTAATAGGCCGTCGTGACGCCGTGCAGGCCGGCGCCGAGTACAACCACGCGCATGTCCGATTCCTTTTGGGAGGGCATGAACGGCCGGGGCGAGCACTCACTGTGCGGAGCGTCGGGACCGGGGGTTCAGTTTTTGCCGCTCCCTCTGTCTTCTTTACCTGAGAGATTCATCGGCTGCGGCATGCAGCGGACTTGCTCCTTCGGTGCGCCACGTCGGTGTGGCGTCTCTCCAGTCGGCATGGGTCAATAGAGGGCAGTCTACGAACCGCGCTGCGGTTCACCTTGAGCGTTCATGGGAGGTTGCGCCAACGGTGGGACGGGTGCCGTCCGCTTTTCTGCGGGCTGAATCTTATCGAGGAAACCGGTTTCTGTCTGTGACGGGCCGGGATCAGCCCCGCCGCAGCCGGGTGAATAGCTCGAACTCCCAGTTGCGCATGCCGAGCAGCAGGGTATAGCCCTCGCGCTCTTTCGGCGGCAGCTTCTGGTCGGTCTGGTGCTGCTGCGCGAAGTCCTGCGCGACGCGCTGGAGCCGGTCCAGAAAGGCCGGCGCGAGCGATTTGCTGATCTGCCCGTGCACCAGCAGCAGGCCCTCGGCGGGGCCGTCGAAGCCGCCGCGGTAATAGTCGAGCACCACGTTCTCGCGGAAGAAGTCCATCACCGGCCCGTGCGGGCGCCAGCGGAAGGTCTTGGCGAGCTTCAGGCGATACCGGTTGAGCGGGCGCAGCTCGATGATGCCGATCCGGTCCAGTTGCGCGAGGTAGCCGATGCATTCGGCCTCGCTGATGCGATAGGCCGCCACGATCTGCTCCAGCGTCCACTGGCTCAGCACGCAGATCGCGATCAGGAGCAGCTTCTTGTCCGCGATGACGGCCTTTTCCTGCTCCAGCGTGAGTTCCTTGAGCAGCGGCTGCGAATCCGCCACGCGCCGCGCGAGCTCGGCGAAGTCGATCTTCAGCGTCCGGCAGATCGCATCGACCCGGGTGAGCGGCATGTCGCCCTTGGCGAGCATCCGCTTGACGCTGGATTCGGCCATGTCGAGCGACTTGGCGAGATCCGCGTAGGTCATCCGGGCGTTCTTGAGTTCGTTCTTGAGGGCGACGACCAGGTCGGCGGTGGTGCTCATTGGGTAACCTCCGCGCAGCAGCGCTGCGGTATTCGCCTTGGGGCCGGCGGCTCATGGGCGGCGCCAGGTATTACCGGGCGATACCGGGGGTGGTGAATAAGTGCTCCGTATCGATTCTCGATGCCGTGGAGGGGGTTGGCAACCTAGATTGCGCCCATCGAGTCATCCCTTGGAGTCCGCCATGTCGCTCTCGTTGCTGTCGAATCGCGAACGCTACCTCCTGGCCCTGTTCGCGCTGCTGCTGCTGGCCGCGGTGGTCGGGCCGGCCATTCCCGCCCCCGGCCTTGCCGGGGCGCCGTTCGCGGACGCAGAGGCGTGGGGCCCGGTCCCCAACGCCATGGACGTGCTGAGCAACCTGCCCTTCGCCGCGATCGGCATCTGGGGCTTGCGCTGGCTCCGCTGGCTGGATCGCGCGCACGAGGAAGCGCTGGATGCGGCGGCGGTGCAGCAGACCGGATGGCACCTGCCGGTGAACGCCCTCGATTGCGCCTGGATGTTCTTCGCCGGCCTCGTCCTGACCGCGCTCGGCTCGGCCTTCTATCACCTGCAGCCCGACAGCGTGCGGCTGGCCGCGGATCGTGCCGGCATGGCCGTGGCCTTCGCGGGCCTGATCGGATTCGCGACCTGCGAGCGAGTGAGCGCTCGCGCCGGCTGGCCGGCCGCATGGTTCACGCTGGTCGGCGGATTGCTGGCCACGGCGGTGTGCCACGAGACCGGCAACGCGCTGCCCTGGGCGCTGGTGCAGTTCGGCGGCATGGCACTGATCGTGCTGCTGTCGTTTGCGCGGCCGACCAGCGGCGCCGTCGGACTCCGGCTAGGCTGGGTGGTCTTCTTCTATGCGCTCGCGAAGCTCTTCGAGCTCGCGGACCACGCGATCTTCGAAGCGACCCAGCACCTGATCTCGGGCCACAGCCTCAAGCACCTGACGGCGGCGCTCGCAGCACTGCCCGTGCTGCATGCGCTGCAGACCATCGGACGGCGGACGCTGCGGCACAATCCGGGCGCCGTCACCGTGACGGCTTGAGGAAGCCGCCAACCAGGCATTGCGAATGACAACGACCGCCAACGCATCATCCTCCGCCGTGCACGACGCGCCGGCGCACGCCAACCAGTTCGAACTGCTGGGGCAGCGGCGCTTCGCGCCGTTCTTCTGGACGCAGTTCGCCGGCGCGGCGAACGACAACCTCTTCAAGTTCGCCTTCACCGTGATGGTCACCTACCAGCTCCAGGTGAGCTGGATGCCGCCGGCCATGGCGGGGCTGGTGATCGGCGCGCTCTTCATCCTGCCCTACCTGCTGTTCTCGGCGACCGCCGGACAGCTCACCGACAAGTTCGACAAGCGGAAGACGATCCGCTTCGTCAAGAACATCGAGATCGGGATCATGCTGATCGCCGCCTGGGGCTTCATGCATGCCGATGCCGTCGTGCTGCTGGCCTGCGTCTTCCTGATGGGGCTGCATTCCACGCTGTTCGGACCGGTCAAGTTCGCCTACCTCCCGCAGATGCTCGATCCGCACGAACTCACCGGCGGCAACGGCATGGTCGAGATGGGCACCTTCGTCGCCATCCTGCTCGGCCAGCTTGCCGGCGGCCTGCTGGTCGCGATGCCGCAGATCGGCCACAGCTCGGTGGCGCTGGCCTGCGTGCTGCTCGCGCTGGCGGGGCGCGCGGTGGCGCAGGCGATTCCGGCCGCGCCGGCCACCGATCCGGGGCTCAGGATCAACTGGAACCCGGTCAGCGAAACCTGGCGCAACCTGAGGCTCGCGCACGGCAACATCGTGGTGTTCCGTTCGCTGCTCGGGATTTCGTGGATGTGGTTCTTCGGCGCGACCTTCCTGAGCCTGTTCCCGAGCTTCGCGAAAGAGGTGCTGCATGGCGACGAGCAGGTGGCCTCGCTGCTGCTGGTGGTGTTCTCGGTGGGCATCGGCACCGGTTCGCTGCTGTGCGAGACGCTGAGCCGCCGCCAGGTCGAGATCGGGCTGGTGCCGCTCGGCGCGATCGGCATGAGCGTGTTCGCGATCGACCTCTACTTCGCGTCGCGCGCGCTGCCGGCGCTCGGCGATCTGGGGCTTGGCGCATTCCTGCACCAGTCCGCCCATTGGCGCGTGCTGGCCGATCTCGGCCTGCTGTCGCTCTTCGCGGGGCTCTACAGCGTACCGATGTACGCGCTCATCCAGATGCGCAGCCAGCCGACGCACCGCGCGCGCATCATCGCGGCCAACAACATCCTCAATGCGCTCTTCATGATCGCCAGTGCGGTGATCGCCGGGGCGCTGCTGAAGGCCGGGTTCACGGTCCCGCAGATCTTCCTCGTCACCGGCATCGCGAACGCCGTCGTCGCCTTCTACATCTTCATGCTGGTGCCGGAATACCTGCTGCGCTTCGTGGCCTGGGTGCTGTCGCGCTTCGTCTACCGCTTCGGCGTCAAGGGCGGCGAGCACATCCCCTCCGAGGGCGCCGCGGTGCTGGTCTGCAACCACGTGAGCTTCATCGACGCGGTGCTGCTGATGGCGGCGAGCCCGCGTCCGATCCGCTTCATCATGGACCACCGCATCTTCGCGGTGCCGGTGCTCGGATGGCTGTTCCGCCTGGCGAAGGCCATTCCGATCGCGTCGCAAAAGGAAGAACCGGCTTCCTACGAGGACGCCTTCAGGCAAGCCGTGCAGGTGCTGCGCGAAGGCGATCTGCTGGCGATCTTTCCCGAAGGCGCGATCACGCGCGACGGCCGGTTGCAGCCCTTCAAGGGCGGCGTGATGAAGATCCTCGACGGCGCACGCGCCGAAGGCATCGAGGTGCCGGTCGTGCCCATGGCGCTGACCAATCTGTGGGGCTCCTTCTTCAGCCGCATCGAAGTGCGCGACGGGCAGAACGTCGCAATGGTGCGGCCATTCAGGCGCGGCTATTTCAGCCGCGTGGGACTCAACGTCGGCGACGCGATGCCGTATGCCGAGGTGCAGCCCGATGCGCTCCAGCGGCGCGTGAGCGGACTCATGGGAACATGAGCTTCGCCTGATGCTGCTGCACCCTCGAGCACTTTTGGCCGCTATCACCTGGTTCGGTGACAGCGGCTTTCTCCTGCCCGTGTCCCTGTGGATCACCGCGTGGCTCGGGTTGCCCCCCGCGACGCGCGAGTCGGCAGGGCGCTGGGTGGTCCTCTTCGGTCTCGGCTGCAGCATGATCCTGGCATCGAAGCTCGCGTTCCTCGGCTGGGGCATCGGCATCGCGGCGATCGACTTCACCGGATTCAGCGGCCACACGGCACTGTCGGCCAGCATCTGGCCGGTGGCCGGCTGGCTGGTGACTTCGCGGCAGGATCACCGCGTCCGCGTCACGGCGTCCGCGCTCGGGCTGGCGTTCGCGGCCGCGATCGGCGCCTCGCGCCTCGTGCTCCACGCGCACTCCCCTTCGGAAGTGGCGGCCGGCTTCGTGCTCGGCGGGACGGTGAGCGGGCTGTTCCTGTGGTGGCAGCAGCGTTCGCCGCATCCGCGCCTCAGCTGGATGCTCGTGGTGCTGAGCCTCGCGACGCCGGCGCTCCTGCAGCGTCCGGGTAGCGCGGCACCGACGCAGGATGCGCTCGAGGTCATCGCCATGCGCCTCGCGGGGACCGACCGGGTCTACACCCGCGCCGACCTCCTGGCCCGGCGCAACGGTTCCCCGGGCGGTATCGAATAGAGATACCGAAGGCGCTGGAGGGCGCCACCGGCTCGCTTGTTTGTGCCGCGACGCCGAGGCGAGAACCATCATCCGCGCATCCCCACCTACGAGAACCTGTCATGAAGCGCACCACGAACTTCGGCCCCTACGAGCGCGAATACCGGGCCCGCGTCTCGCGCTCGCGCCGCCTGCTCCGAAACGCGATGCAGATGATCCTGGCGGCGGCCGCGGTCATCCTGGCCGGCGTGTTCCTGTTTCCGCTCAACGCGCACGCCGGCCGGCCGTGCGCAAGCCCTGGTCCAGAATCCGCGAACTTCATTGAAGGAGCGCCATGAGCAAATCCCTGCGTCTGTCCGAAAAGTGGTTTCGCCGCGGCCTCTGGCTGGTGGCGGTGGTTTTCGCGAGCTTCCTGATCGGACTGGGCAGCACCATCGTCGGCGACCTGCCGCGGGTCGAGCACCGGATCGAGCTGGATGATTTCATCGACCGCGCCGCCGCCGAACCGCTGCGCAACACGGTGCGCAACGCGGAGCGTGTCGAACAGGAGGCCGTGCGCGAGCGCGAGCAGGCGGATCTCAAGCTGCTCGCCGCGCGGCAGGCCAGCCGCGCGGCCCGGGAGACCTTCTCGAACTGGCTCGCGACGCGCCACGCGACGGCGCAGCCGGACCAGGACGCCGAGCTCATCGCGCGCACCAAGGCGCTCGACGCGCTCAAGCAGAAGGAGGACGAGGCCGAGCGGGCCGTAGGCGCAGAGCGGCAGATTGCGCTCGACGCGCGCCAGTCGCGCCAGCGCGCCGCGGAGCAGCTCGCGAAGCTGGAGGACGAAGCGCGCACCCGGATGGACGCGGAAAACCGGCGCGTCGAGCTGCGGGTGTTCCTCTATCGCCTCGCGCTCACGCTGCCGCTGCTGGTGATCGCGGGCTGGCTCTTTGCGAAGAAGCGCAAGAGCACCTGGTGGCCCTTCGTCTGGGGCTTCATCTTCTTCGCGCTGTTCGCGTTCTTCGTCGAGCTCGTCCCCTACCTGCCGAGCTACGGCGGCTACGTGCGCTATGCGGTGGGCATCCTGATCACGGTGCTGGTGGGGCGCTATGCGATCGTCGCGCTCAACCGCTATCTCGAGCGCCAGAAGGCCGCGGAATCACAGCCCGACACGGTGCGCCGCAACGACCTCGGCTACGACACCGCGCTCGCGCGGCTCGCCAAGGGCGTGTGCCCGGGCTGCGAGCGGCCGGTGGATCTCAAGAACACGGAGATCGATTTCTGCCCGCACTGCGGCATCGGCCTGTTCGACCACTGCCCCGCCTGCAAGACGCGCAAGAGCGCCTTCGCGCGCTTCTGCCACGCCTGCGGCACCGGCGCGGCGGCAGCTGCGCCGCGCGATCCCTCCTTGCCTCAGGTCCAGCCGGCGTCCACCACGTAGTCCTGCGCGGTGCACATCTTCGAATCGTCGGCGGCGAGAAAGAGCGCCATGGCGGCAATGTCCTCGGCCATCACGCGGCCGGGCAGGCACTGCGCGGCGTCGATCTCGGCGTGGGACTCGGGCTTGACCCACAGCTTGAGCTGGCGTTCGGTCATCACCCAGCCGGGCACGAGCGAGTTGACGCGGATGTTCTGTTTGCCGAGGTCGCGCGCCAGGGCTCGCGTGAGCCCGCGCGCGGCCGACTTGCAGGCCTGGTAGACCGGGTAGCCGCGGCCCTTGATCATCCAGCTCACCGAGCCGAAGTTGATGATCGAACCGCCGCCGGATGAGCGCATGTCCTCGGCCACGGCCTGCGCGGCGAAGAACTGGTGCTTGAAGTTGATCGCGGTCATGCGGTCGAAGTCCTCGCTGGTCACGTCCTCGATCTCGTGCCGGCGGTCGTTCGCCGCGTTGTTGAGCAGCACGCGGATCGGGCCGAATTGCGCGCGCACCGCGGCGATGGCGGCCTGCAGCGCCCCCACGTCCGTGACGTCGCACTGAAGGAAGAGCGGCGCGTTCTCGCCGCCGAGACCGGCGGCCAGCGCGCGGCCGGCGTCCGCGTCGATGTCGCAGAACCCCACGCGCGCGCCTTGCGCGTGGAAGGCGCGCACCAGCGCTTCGCCGATCCCGGTCGCGCCGCCGGAGATGAACACCGTGCGGCCCTTCAGCGATGGATAGTGGGCCGAGGGCGCAGGAGAAGTCGATTCGGTCATGTCGGGGTTCCCATGAAGATCAGCCCGGACGAAGGGCCGGGCTCGCGCGATTTTGACGCAGCCCGTGCAGTGTGCCACCTGTGTGAACGAGAATGCCGCGATCCCAGCGAACCGTGGTGCGATTCGATGAACGACAAAGAGACAGAACGGGTCCGGCTCGAAGCAGGCGCGCTGCGCCTCGAACTGGCGCCGGCAATCGGTGGCGCGGTCACCGCGCTCTATGACGTCGAGGGCGGTACGCGCTTCGACTGGCTTCGCCCGGCGACCGACGAGGCGCTGGCGCGGCGCGATCTCTTCGCGATGGCGAGCTTTGCGCTCCTGCCCTGGTGCAACCGGATCCGCGAGGGCCGTGCGCATTTCGGCGGCCGCGAGATCGCGATTCGTGCAGGGCATCCGGCCGGGCCGTCGGGCAAGCATCCGCTGCATGGCATCGGCTGGTTGCGCCCATGGCGCGTCGCGCAGGCCTCGGCGACGCGGGCCTTGCTCGAACTTGCCGTCGATGCCGACGCGCAATGGCCGTGGCGATTCGAGGCTTCGCAGAGTTTCGAGCTCGATCCGGCGGGACTTCGCTGCACCGTCACGCTGACCAACCGCGACCGCGCGCCGATGCCCGCGGGGATCGGGCATCACCCGTACTTTCCCCATCGCGCCGGCACGCGGCTGCAGACCGAGACCGCCGCGATGTGGCGCGGTGATTCGGAAGTGATGCCCGCCGGCCTCGAACCCGCGGCCGAGGTGGCCCGGCTGCGCAATGGCGTGCGCCTGTCCGAATTCGACCTGGACAACAACTTCACGGGCTGGCAGCGTAGCGCCCGTATCGACTGGCCCGACGCCTCGCGCGCGCTGGTGATGGCGGCCGAATCGCCGCTCGACTTCTTCGTGCTGTACTGCCCGAGCGGCGCGGACCACTTCTGCGCCGAACCGGTGAGCCAGTGCACCGATGCGATCAACCTCGCGGACCGTCATGGCCCGGCCGAGGTCGGCGGGGCCGTGCTCGCGCCCGGCGAAACGCTCTCGGGAACCTGGACCCTTCGCTCGGTGCGCTAGGGCGTGTTCACCCTAATTCCGGGGATCGCGTTGCCGAGCAAAGGGGCTGGATGCAAGGCGCCCGTGCGCAGCAAGGCTTCGGCCTTGCAAGCGCGGGCAACGCCGCAGACGGCCCCTTTGCTCGGCAACCCCAGGGAAGGTGTGCCAGGGCGGGCCACTCGGCGTTGCGCTCCTTGCATGTGCCAACGCACATGCGGCGTCGCGCGCCTTGATTGGCCCGCCCTGGCACGCCTTCGCGACCCCGGAATTAGGGTGAACACGCCCTAAACGCCGCGTGCGCGGTCGGCCTTGAACTGCGCGCGGAATTCGCTGAAGCGCCCCGCGTCGAGCGCCTCGCGGATCTCGCGCATCAGGTTCAGGTAGTAGTGCAGGTTGTGGATGGTCGTGAGCATCGGGCCGAGCATCTCGCCGCAGCGGTCCAGGTGATGCAGGTAGGCGCGGCTGAAGCCGTCGCGGCCGCCCTCGTTCCAGGGCACGCCCGACGAACCCGCGCAGGCATGGCAGGTGCAGCTCGGATCGATCGGCTGCGGATCACTCTTGTGGCGCGCGTTGCGCATCTTGAGGTCGCCGTAGCGCGAGAACAGCGTGCCGTTGCGCGCATTGCGCGTGGGCATCACGCAGTCGAACATGTCGACGCCCTGCGCCACGCCTTCGACGAGGTCCTCGGGCGTGCCGACACCCATCAGGTAGCGCGGCTTGTGCGCCGGCAGCCGGTGCGGGGTGTGCGCCATGATGCGCAGCATCTCGTCCTTGGGCTCGCCGACGCTCACGCCGCCGATCGCGTAGCCGGGGAAGTCCATCTCGACCAGCTT
Source organism: Variovorax sp. HW608 (assembly GCF_900090195.1). Classification (NCBI taxonomy): domain Bacteria; kingdom Pseudomonadati; phylum Pseudomonadota; class Betaproteobacteria; order Burkholderiales; family Comamonadaceae; genus Variovorax; species Variovorax sp. HW608. The sequence goes on along the minus strand of NZ_LT607803.1, from coordinate 3,236,945 downwards.
GGCGAGCGACTCTTCGCGCAGGTTCTCGAACATGCCGCCCTGCACGATGCCGAAGAGCGCGTTGGGGTTCGAAAGCCGCGCGAACTCGTGCTGGCAGCGCAAGGCCCAGCGCAGGCTCAGCTCCATCGACTTGCGCGCCTCGGCCTCGGTGGTGATGTGGCCCTGGGTCTCGTACGGCGTGCACTCGTCGAACTGCATGACGATATCGCTGTCGAGGATGGTCTGGATCTGCATCGAGACCTCGGGCGTGAGGAACAGCTTGTCGCCGTTGACCGGCGACGCGAACTTCACGCCTTCCTCGCTGATCTTGCGCATCGCACCGAGTGACCAGACCTGGAAGCCGCCCGAGTCGGTGAGGATGGGCTTGTTCCACTTCTCGAACTCGTGCAGCCCGCCGAAGCTCGACATCACATCGAGGCCGGGCCGCATCCACAGGTGGAAGGTGTTGCCGAGGATGATCTGCGCGCCCATCTCCTCGAGGCTGCGCGGCATCACGCCCTTGACGGTGCCGTAGGTGCCCACGGGCATGAAGATCGGCGTCTGCACCACGCCGTGGTTCAAGGTGAGCTTGCCGCGGCGCGCGTGGCTCGACGGGTCGGTGGCGAGGAGTTCGAAGTTCAGCATGGATCAGGACTTTCTGGCGAGGAGCATCGCATCGCCGTAGCTGAAGAAGCGGTAGCGCTCGCGGATCGCGTGGGCATAGAGCGCCATCACGCGCTCGTAGCCGGCGAAGGCGCTCACCAGCATCATGAGCGTGCTCTTGGGCAGGTGGAAGTTGGTGACGAGCACGTCCACGTGCTCGAAGGCGAAGCCGGGCGTGATGAAGATGCTCGTGTCGCCCGAGGCCTCGCCGCTCCTGGCCCAGGATTCGAGCGTGCGGACGGTGGTGGTGCCGACCGCGACGACGCGGCCGCCGCGCGCCTTGGCCTCGGCGATCGCGCGTTGCGTCGCGCCAGGCACCTCGTAGCGCTCGGCGTGCATGGTGTGCTCGGCGATGTTCTCGGTCTTCACCGGCTGGAAGGTGCCGGCGCCGACGTGCAGCGTGACGTTCGCTCGCTGGACGCCGCGCGCTTCGAGTTCGGCGATGAGGGCGTCGTCGAAGTGCAGCGCGGCGGTCGGCGCCGCGACCGCACCGGGCACACGCGCGAACACGGTCTGGTAGCGGCTTTCATCGTCCGCCGAATCGGCGTGCGTGATGTAGGGCGGCAGCGGCACGTGGCCGCAGCGGGCCATCAGCGCGTACGGGTCTTCGCCCGCGGGGCTTTCGAAGCGGAAGCGGAAGAGGGCGCCGTGCTCGTCGGGCCAGCGGCCGAGGAGCGTGGCGCTGAAGCCGCCGGTCATCGCGAGCGTGGTGCCCACCTGCGGCTTCTTGCTGACCTTCATGTGCGCGACGACCTCGTGGTCCTGCAGCACGCGCTCGACCAGCAGTTCGAGCTTGCCGCCGGTCGGCTTTTCGCCGAAGAGCCGCGCCTTGACGACGCGCGTGTCGTTGAAGACCAGCAGGTCGCCGGGCAAGAGCAGAGAGGGCAGGTCCCGGAAGATCCTGTCGGCCGGTGTGTTGCCAGTGCCGTCGAGCAATCGGGAGGCGCTGCGCTGCGCAGCGGGGTGTTGCGCCACCAGTTCGGGCGGCAGATGGAAATCGAAATCGGAAAGCGTGAAGTCGCGCATGGTGCTTGAGGGCCGGACGGGCCCGTGCCAAGAAGGCGAGGGGTTGCGAAGAGGCGGGCAGAATTGTCCCATGCCCGCCGCCGCCAAGTCCCCGCCCACGGAAAAGCCCGTCCCCGCATCGGCGCCCGCACCCGGCACCGGCCTGAGCGCGGTCCAGCGCGCGCTGCGCAAGCTGGGCCTGCTGCGGGACATCGATTTCGCGCTCTACCTGCCGATGCGCTACGAGGACGAGACGCGCCTCGTGCGCCTGGCCGACACGCGCGACGGCGACATGGCGCAGATCGAAGCGGTGGTCACCTCGTGCGAAGTGGTCTACCGGCCTCGGCGCCAGTTGATCGTGACCGTCGACGACGGCAGCGACACCTGCCAGCTTCGCTTCTTCAACTTCTATCCGTCGCAACAGAAGCAGCTCGCCGTCGGCGGTCGGGTGCGCATTCGCGGCGAAGTGCGCGGCGGCTTCGTCGGACGGCAGATGATGCATCCGGCCGTCAAGGCGGCGGGCACCGCATTGCCCGAGGCCTTGACGCCGGTCTATTCGACCATCGCCGGGCTGGCGCAGCCGGTGCTGAGGCGCGAAGTCCGTTCGGGGCTGGCGCGCGCGCTGCTCGACGAGACCCTGCCGCCGGGCGCGGCGCCTCACGGCACGTGGGAGCTGCGCCGCGCGCTGAATTTCCTGCACTATCCGGCGCCGGACGTCGCGATCGCCACGCTCGAAGACCACAGCCATCCGGCCTGGCAGCGGCTCAAGGCCGACGAGCTGCTCGCGCAGCAGCTGTCGCAACTGCAGGCCCGCCGCGAACGCGCCGCGCAGAAGGCGCCGGTGCTCGAAGTGGACGCCTCCGGCGGTCCGCTGCACAAGGATCTGCTGGCTGCGTTGCCGTTCAGTCTCACCGGCGCGCAGCGGCGCGTGGGCGAAGAGATCACGCGCGATCTGGCGCGCAACGTTCCGATGCACCGGCTGCTGCAGGGCGACGTGGGTTCGGGCAAGACCGTGGTCGCCGCGCTCGCGGCGGCGCGCTGCATCGACGCGGGCTTCCAGTGCGCGCTGATGGCGCCGACCGAGATCCTCGCGGCGCAGCACTTCGGCAAGCTGGTGAACTGGCTCGATCCGCTGCTCGCCGAGCGCGGCCTGCGGGTCGCATGGCTCACCGGCAGCCAGAAGAAGAAGGAACGCGACACCATGACAGCCGCCATCGAAAGCGGCGAAGCCGCGCTGGTGGTCGGAACGCACGCCGTCATCTCCGAGAAGGTGCACTTCCGCGATCTCGCGCTGGCGGTCATCGACGAGCAGCACCGCTTCGGCGTGGCGCAGCGGCTCGCGCTGCGTGGCAAGGCCGGCGACGAGTTCGAGCCGCATCTGCTGATGATGAGCGCCACCCCGATCCCGCGCACGCTGGCGATGAGCTATTACGCCGACCTCGATGTGTCCACGCTCGACGAGCTGCCGCCCGGCCGCACGCCGATCGTCACCAAGCTGGTGGCCGACCATCGGCGGGATGAAGTCATCGACCGCATCCGCGCCCAGCTCGAACAGGGCCGGCAGGTCTACTGGGTGTGCCCGCTGATCGAGGAAAGCGAGGCCATCGACCTGCGCAACGCCACCGAGACGCGCGACGAACTGGCCGAGGCGCTCGGCGAGCAGGTCCGCGTCGGCCTCCTGCATTCGCGCATGCCGACTGCGGAGAAGCAATCGGTGATGGAGGACTTCACGGCCAACCGCCTGCAGGTGCTGGTGAGCACGACCGTGATCGAAGTCGGCGTCGACGTGCCCAATGCCTCGCTGATGGTGATCGAGCACGCCGAGCGCTTCGGCCTTTCGCAACTGCACCAGTTGCGCGGCCGGGTGGGCCGCGGCGCCGCGGCTTCCGCCTGCGTGCTTCTCTATGCGCCGAACGAGGGCGGGCGCGTCGGCGAAGCCGCCCGCGCCCGCCTCAAGGCCATGGCCGAAACCAGCGACGGCTTCGAGATCGCGAGGCGCGACCTGGAGATCCGCGGTCCCGGCGAATTCCTGGGCGCCCCGCCAGTCCGGCGCGCCGCTGCTGCGCTTTGCCGACCTGAGCACGGACGTGCTGCTGCTCGACTGGGCCCGCGAACTGGCGCCGAAGATGCTCGACCGCGACCCGGAATTGGCAGCGCGCCACGTCGATCGCTGGCTGGGCAGCAAGGCCGAATACCTCAAGGCGTAGGGCCCGCAGCCCGGGGCGAGTAATAATAGCTTTTAGCTATGACACTCACGGAACTCAAGTACATCGTCGCGGTCGCGCGCGAGAGGCATTTCGGAAAGGCCGCGGAAGCCTGCTTCGTGTCGCAGCCGACCCTGTCCGTGGCGATCAAGAAGCTGGAGGACGAACTCGAGGTCAAGCTGTTCGAGCGCAGCGCGGGCGAAGTCACCGTCACGCCGCTGGGCGAACAGATCGTCCAGCAGGCGCAGAGCGTGCTCGACCAGGCCGCGAGCATCAAGGAGATCGCCAAGCGCGGCAAGGACCCGCTTTCGGGGCCGCTGAACCTCGGGGTGATCTACACCATCGGCCCCTATCTGCTGCCCGACCTCGTGCGCCAGAACATCGCCCGCACGTCGCAGATGCCGCTGGTGCTGCAGGAGAACTTCACCGCCAGGCTGCTCGAGATGCTGCGCTCCGGCGAGATCGACTGCGCGATCATGGCCGAGCCCTTTCCCGACACCGGGCTCGCGATGGCGGCGCTCTACGACGAGCCTTTCATGGCCGCGCTGCCGGCCCACCATCCGCTGGCGAGCAGGGAATCGGTCACCTCGGACGAGCTCAAGAAGGAGACGATGCTGCTTCTGGGCACCGGCCATTGCTTCCGCGACCACGTGCTGGAGGTCTGCCCGGAATTCGCGCGCTTCTCCAGCAACGCCGAGGGCATCCGCAAGAGCTTCGAAGGCTCGTCGCTCGAAACCATCAAGCACATGGTCGCCTCGGGCATGGGCGTCACGCTGGTGCCGCGCCTGTCGGTGCCGGCCGATGCGCTCAAGCCCAGGTCGAAGAGCCGCAGGGAGCCGGAGCAGATCGTGCGCTACCTGCCGGTGCTCGACGCCCAGGGCGGCGATCCGCCGACCCGGCGCGTGGTGCTGGCGTGGCGCCGCAGCTTCACCCGCTACGAGGCCATCGCCGCGCTGCGCAACGCGATCTATGCCTGCGAACTGCCGGGCGTCAGGCGCCTTTCCTGAAAGACGCGCCATCGGACTGCGAATTGACGCACGGCTTCGCGCGATGGCTGCGCTAGAGTGGCGGTCTTGCCGTCAACCAACTGAAGAAAGAAGTCATTGCCATGGCCAAAGTCGAGAAGAAAGCCAAGTCGACCGCCAAAGCGCCGGCCGGGTCCGCCGGCAAGGTGCCCAGGAAGGGTGGCGTGGCGGTTGCGGAGGAGTCCGGCAGCCGCAACGCCCCGGTCATCAACATCGGCATCGAGCGTCAGGACCGCGCCGCCATCGCCGAGGGCCTGAGCCGGGTGCTCGCCGACACCTACACGCTCTACCTCACGACCCACAACTTCCACTGGAACGTGACCGGCCCGCACTTCAACTCGCTGCATGCGATGTTCATGGCGCAGTACACGGAGCTGTGGGGCGCGACCGACGTCATCGCCGAGCGCATCCGCGCGCTGGGCCACTACGCGCCGGGCTCGTACGCCGAATTCGGCAGGATCGCCACGGTCCCCGACGTGCCGCAGACGCCGCCCAAGGCGATGGAAATGGTCCGCATCCTGGTCAAGGGCCACGAGACCGTCTCGCGCATCGCGCGCGAGTTCATCCCGGTGGCCGAGGACGCCGGCGACGATCCCAGCGCCGACATGCTGACCGCGCGCTGCACGGTGCACGACCAGACCGCGTGGATGCTGCGCTCGCTCCTTGAAGACTGAGGCCGCCATGCCCGCCGCAGGGTCGGTCCCACCGGCGCCCGCGCCGCGCCGCGGGCGTTTGGCCCTTTATCTCGACCTGATCCGCTGGAACCGGCCGGCGGGGTGGCTGCTGCTGCTCTGGCCGACGCTGGGCGCGTTGTGGTTCGCCGCCGGCGGCTGGCCGGGCTGGCATCTGCTGGCGGTGTTCGTGGTCGGCACGATCCTCATGCGCAGCGCCGGCTGCTGCGTGAACGACGTCGCCGACCGCGACTTCGACCGGCACGTCAAGCGGACCGCGAAACGGCCGGTCACCAGCGGCGAAGTCTCGGTGCCCGAGGCGCTCACGCTGGGCGCCGTGCTGGCGCTGGCCGCATTCGCGCTGGTGCTGACCACCAATCGGATCACCGTCCTGATGTCGTTCGCGGCGCTCGCGGTGACCTTGGTCTACCCATTCGCCAAGCGCTTCGTCTCGGTGCCGCAGGCGGTACTCGGCATCGCCTTCAGCTTCGGCATCCCGATGGCGTTCGCCGCCGTTCGCGGGAGCGTGCCGGCGGTGGCGTGGTGGCTTCTGGCCGGCAATCTGTTCTGGGTGCTGGCCTACGACACCGAATACGCGATGGTCGACCGCGACGACGACCTCAAGATCGGCATGAAGACCTCGGCGATCACCTTCGGCCGCTTCGACGTGGCGATCGTCATGGCGAGCTACGCGATCTTCCTGGCCGTCTGGACCGTCATCGGCAGCGCCGCCGGGCTGGGCGCGGCGCTCTACCTGGGGATCGGCATCGCCGCCGCGCAGGCGCTGTGGCACTGGCGGCTGATCCGCGACCGCACGCGCGACGGCTGCTTCAAGGCCTTCCGGCTCAACCACTGGCTCGGTTTCACCGTGTTCGCCGGCATCGTCGCCGGGTATCTATAGCTTCCCGAATTCCTTGCCGAGCTCGGCCGCGCGGCGCTGGGCCGCGCGGATCGCGGTCTTGAACTTCGCCTTGACCTCGTCGTTTTCCATCGAAGTGATCGCCGCGTAGGTGGTGCCGCCCTTCGACGTCACCCGCTCGCGCAGCACGGCGGGCGGCTCGGTCGCGCTTGCGGCCAGCGCGGAGGCGCCGGTGAACGTGCCCACCGCGAGTCGGTGCGCCTGCTCCGGCGCGAGGCCCAGCTCGACGCCGGCCTCGGCCATCGCCTCGATGAAATAGAACACGTAGGCTGGGCCGGAGCCCGAAACGGCTGTCACGACGTCGAGCGCCTCCTCGGCGTCGACCCACATCAGCTCGCCGGTCGCGCCGAGGACCTGCTCGATGAGCTTGCGGTCGGCGATGTCCGCCGCCTCGCGTGCGAAAAGGCCGGTCATGCCCTGGCCGACCAGTGCCGGCGTGTTCGGCATGGCGCGGACGACGCGCTCGGTCCCGAGCCAGCGCGCGATGCTGCCGGAGGGGATGCCGGCGGCCACGCTCAGGTGCAGCGCCTCGGGCGCCAGTCCGCGCACGGGCTGCGCCGCCTCGGCAAAGCTCTGCGGCTTGACGGCCCACACGATCACCCCGCACCGGCCCAGTGCCGGGCCCGCCGCGGGCTGTGCGGTGATGCCGAAATCGTTGGCGAGCCGGGCGCGCGCCTCGGCCAGCGGCTCGACGACTTCGATGCTGGCGGCCGGAATGTCCTGCTTGAGGAGCCCGCCGATGATGGCGCTGGCCATGTTGCCGCCGCCGATGAAGCCGATGGGCGGCAGGGGTGTCGGTTCCCGCCGCGGCAGGAAGGTGACTGCGATATTCATGATCTGTCCGGTGAATTCGAAAGCTGCGAACCGGGTGATCTGCAGCGGATTGAAATTGTCGTCGCTCCCCGCGACCCGGTGCCGGTGACACGGAGGCCGTCCGTCCGGCCCCTATAAGTTGTTGACGGGGAACGGATCATGTGCCATAATATCGGGCTTCGCTTCAAAAAGGCGAAGCTTCTGCCCAGCGGAAGCGCACCGAAGTGGTTTCGGTGCGTGGACGACGGGCCCAAGACTGATCGTTTGGTTGCTCCGGGCTGGTCCGGGTGGCAAGCGGTACAAGTTGGGAATATCACGAAATGATCCAAACTGAATCCCGGCTCGATGTGGCCGACAACACGGGCGCGAAATCCGTCCTGTGTATCAAGGTGCTCGGTGGCTCCAAGCGGCGCTATGCCAGCGTCGGCGACGTCATCAAGGTCTCCATCAAGGAAGCTGCTCCGCGTGGTCGCGTCAAGAAGGGCGAGATCTACAGCGCGGTGGTGGTTCGCACCGCCAAGGGCATCCGTCGCGCCGACGGCTCGCTCGTCAAGTTCGACGGCAATGCCGCCGTGTTGCTCAACGCCAAGCTGGAGCCGATCGGCACCCGCATCTTTGGACCGGTCACGCGCGAACTGCGTACCGAGAAGTTCATGAAGATCGTGTCGCTGGCCCCCGAAGTTCTCTAAGGACAACAACGCCATGAACAAGATTCGCAAAGGCGACCAGGTCATCGTGTTGGCCGGGCGCGACAAGGGCAAGCGCGGCACCGTCACGCTGCGCAAGGACGACTCGCACGTCGTCGTCGAGGGCATCAACCTCGTCAAGAAGCACACCAAGCCGAATCCCCTGAAGGGTACGACGGGTGGCATCGTTGAAAAGGCCATGCCGATTCATCAATCCAACGTGGCGATCTTCAATGCCGCTACCGGCAAGGCCGATCGCGTCGGCATCAAGGTCACGGACGGCAAGCGCGTGCGCGTCTTCAAGTCCAGCGGCGAAGAAATCAAGGCCGCCTAAGGGGTACTTACATGGCACGTCTCCAACAACACTATCGCGAAAAGATCGCGAAGGATCTGACCGAAAAGTTCGGCTACACCTCGCCGATGCAGATCCCGCGCCTGACCAAGATCACGCTCAACATGGGTGTGGGCGAAGCAGTCGCCGACAAGAAGGTGCTCGACAACGCCGTCGCCGATCTGACGAAGATCGCCGGCCAGAAGCCCGTGGTGACCAAGTCGAAGAAGGCGATCGCCGGCTTCAAGATCCGTGAGATGCAGCCGATCGGCTGCATGGTCACGCTGCGCGGCGTGCAGATGTACGAATTCCTGGATCGTTTCGTGACCATCGCGCTGCCGCGCGTTCGCGACTTCCGCGGGATCTCCGGTCGTGCGTTCGATGGCCGTGGCAACTACAACATCGGCGTCAAGGAACAGATCATCTTCCCCGAGATCGAGTACGACAAGGTCGATGCCCTGCGCGGTCTCAATATCAGCATCACGACGACGGCCAAGACCGACGAGGAAGCCAAGGCGCTTCTCGCCGGCTTCCGTTTCCCGTTCAAGAACTGAGGTGGTTTGTGGCTAAAGTAGCTTTGATCGAGCGCGAGCTCAAGCGAGAAAAACTGGTCGCAAAGTACGCCGCCAAGCATGCGGAACTGAAGGCGATCGCCAACGACGCAAAGAAGAGCGACGAAGAGCGCGCAGCTGCCCGCCTGGCTCTGCAGAAGCTCCCGCGCAATGCGAACCCGACGCGCCAGCGCAACCGCTGCGAAATCACGGGTCGTCCGCGCGGCACCTTCCGTCAATTCGGTCTGGCGCGCGCCAAGATCCGCGAAATGGCCTTCAACGGCGACATCCCTGGTGTCACCAAGGCCAGCTGGTAAGCCAGGCAGGAGCAAACAACATGAGCATGAGTGATCCCATTGCCGACCTGCTGACGCGTATCCGCAACGCGCAGATGGTGGCGAAGCCCACCGTGTCGGTTCCGTCTTCCAAGGTGAAGGTCGCAATCGCACAAGTCCTGAAGGACGAGGGCTATATCGACGGCTTCAAGGTCAAGACCGAAGCCGGCAAGAGCGAGCTCGAGATCGCGCTGAAGTACTACGCTGGCCGTCCGGTCATCGAGCGCATCGAGCGCGTGAGCCGCCCCGGCCTGCGCGTCTACAAGGCCAGCGCCGCGATTCCGCAAGTCCAGAACGGCCTCGGCGTTGCCATCGTCACGACCCCGAAGGGCGTGATGACGGACCGCAAGGCGCGCGCCGCCGGTGTCGGTGGCGAAGTGCTGTGCTACGTCGCCTAACCGAGACATCAAGGAGAAACCGAATGTCCCGCGTAGGAAAAATGCCGGTCGCCATCCCCGCAGGCGTGGATGTGTCGATCAAGGAAGACCAGATCAGCGTCAAGGGCTCGGGCGGCACGCTCAGCCTCGCGCGCAATGCGCTGGTGAACGTCGTCAACAAGGACGGCAAGCTGAGCTTCGAGCCCGCCAACGATTCGCGTGAAGCCAACGCGATGAGCGGTACGGTTCGCCAGCTGGTGAACAACATGGTGGTCGGTGTGACCAAGGGCTTCGAGAAGAAGCTCAACCTGATCGGCGTCGGTTACAAGGCCCAGGCGCAAGGCGCCAAGCTGAACCTGTCGGTCGGTTTTTCGCATCCGGTCAACAAGGACATGCCGCAAGGCATCACGGTGGCAACGCCCACCCCGACCGAAGTCGTGATCAAGGGTGCCGACCGCCAGCGCGTCGGCCAAGTGGCCGCTGAGATCCGCGCCATCCGTCCGCCCGAGCCCTACAAGGGCAAGGGTATCCGCTATGCGGACGAGAAGGTCGTGATCAAAGAGACCAAGAAGAAGTAAGGGGCAGCAAAATGATGTTGACCAAAAAAGCACAGCGTCTCCGTCGCTCGCGTCAGACCCGCATCCGCATTGCAACGCAAGGCGTGGCACGTCTGACGGTGAACCGCACCAATCTGCACATCTACGCCACCGTCATCTCCGGCGACGGCTCGAAGGTGCTTGCAAGCGCCTCGACCGCGGAAGCCGAAGTGCGCGCCGCCCTGGGCGCCTCGGGCAAGGGTGGCAACACCGCTGCCGCAACCGCCATCGGCAAGCGCATCGCCGAAAAGGCGAAGGCTGCCGGCGTGGAAAAGGTTGCCTTCGATCGCGCAGGCTTCGCATACCACGGTCGCGTCAAGGCGCTGGCCGATGCGGCCCGCGAAGCCGGCCTGCAGTTCTAACCGGACACGAGATTCAAAATGGCAAAGATTCAGGCAAGAACGCAGAACGAAGGACCCGAGGACGGTCTGCGCGAGAAGATGATCGCGATCAACCGCGTCACCAAGGTGGTGAAGGGTGGTCGTATCCTTGGTTTCGCAGCGCTCACCGTGGTGGGTGACGGCGACGGCCGCGTCGGCATGGGCAAGGGCAAGTCCAAGGAAGTGCCCGCTGCCGTGCAGAAGGCAATGGAAGAAGCGCGTCGCAATCTGATGAAGATTTCGATCAAGAACGGCACGCTGCATCACCGCGTGACGGGCCACCATGGCGCCGCTTCGGTGGTCATGATTCCGGCGCCCAAGGGTACCGGCATCATCGCCGGCGGCCCGATGCGCGCCGTCTTCGAAGTCATGGGCATCACCGACATCGTGGCCAAGAGCCATGGCTCGTCGAACCCCTACAACATGGTCCGGGCCACCCTGGACGGCCTGAAGAATTCGACGACCGCGTCAGAAGTCGCTGCCAAGCGCGGCCTGACCGTCGAAGAACTCTTCGCCTGAAACGGAGCAGTCAGATGACGACGCAACAACAAACCGTCAAGGTGCAACTGGTCAAGAGCCCGATCGGCACCAAGCAATCGCATCGCGCCACCGTGCGTGGCCTGGGCCTGCGCAAGCTCAACAGCGTGAGCGAACTGCAGGACACGCCCGCGGTCCGCGGCATGATCAACAAGATCAGTTATCTGGTCAAAGTGCTCTAAGCAGAGTCACTGAGAGAGACGCATATGGAACTCAATGGCATCAAGCCGGCAGCTGGCGCCAAGCACGCCAAGCGCCGTGTCGGCCGCGGTATCGGCTCCGGCCTCGGCAAGACCGCGGGCCGCGGTCACAAGGGTCAGAAGTCGCGCGCGGGCGGTTTCCACAAGGTGGGCTTCGAAGGCGGCCAGATGCCGCTGCAGCGTCGCCTGCCGAAGCGCGGCTTCAAGTCGCAGCTTCTGAAGTTCAACGCCGAAGTGACGCTCGCCTCGCTCGAGCAGCTCGGCCTGGCCGAAGTGGACGTGCTGGCTCTCAAGCAGGCCGGCCTGGTGGCTCAGATCGCCAAGGTCGTCAAGGTCGTGAAGTCGGGTGAGCTCACCAAGGCCGTCAAGCTGACGGGCATCGGTGCGACGGCCGGCGCCAAGGCTGCGATCGAAGCGGCCGGCGGCAGCGTTGCCTGAACAAACGGACTGAAAGAAGTTCTTCGTGGCAACCAACGCGGCAACGCTCGCAAAAACAGGCAAGTTCGGTGACCTGCGTCGCCGGCTTGTCTTTTTGCTGCTCGCTCTCGTGGTCTATCGCGTCGGGGCTCACATCCCGGTGCCCGGCATCAATCCGGACCAACTGGCGCAGCTGTTCCAAGGCCAGCAAGGCGGCATCCTGAGCCTGTTCAACATGTTCTCGGGCGGCGCGTTGTCGCGCTTCACCGTGTTCGCGTTGGGCATCATGCCTTACATCTCCGCGTCGATCATCATGCAGTTGATGACCTACGTGTTGCCGAGCTTCGAACAGTTGAAGAAGGAAGGCGAGGCGGGCCGCCGCAAGATCACCCAGTACACCCGCTACGGGACGCTGGGCCTTGCGCTGTTCCAGTCGTTCAGCATCGCCGTTGCGCTCGAGTCGTCGCCGGGTCTGGTCCTGGCGCCGGGGTTCGGCTTCCGCCTCACCGCGATGATCAGCCTGACCGCGGGTTCGATGTTCCTGATGTGGCTGGGTGAGCAGATCACCGAGCGGGGCCTGGGCAACGGGATCTCGATCCTGATCTTCGCCGGTATCGCTGCGGGCCTGCCCAATGCGATCGGCGGCTTGCTCGAACTGGTTCGCACCGGCGCAATGAACGTGCTGGTTGCCTTGTTCATCGTGGCCGTGGTGGTCCTCGTGACCTACTTCGTCGTGTTCGTCGAACGTGGCCAGCGCAAGATCCTCGTGAACTATGCGCGGCGCCAGGTGGGCAACAAGGTGTATGGCGGCCAGTCGTCGCACCTGCCGCTCAAGCTGAACATGGCCGGCGTGATCCCGCCGATCTTCGCGTCGTCGATCATCCTGCTGCCGACCACGATCGTGGGCTGGTTCAGCACCGGCGAGAGCTCGCGCTGGATCAGGGACATTGCCAGTGCATTGCACCCGGGTCAGCCGATCTACGTCCTGCTGTACGCCAGCGCCATCGTGTTCTTCTGCTTCTTCTATACGGCGCTCGTGTTCAACAGCCGTGAGACCGCAGACAACCTGAAGAAGAGCGGCGCGTTCATCCCGGGCATCCGTCCGGGCGACCAGACCGCAAGGTATATCGACAAGATCCTGGTTCGTCTGACGCTGGCCGGCGCGGTGTACATCACCTTCGTCTGCCTGCTGCCGGAGTTCCTGATCCTGAAGTACAACGTGCCGTTCTATTTCGGCGGCACCTCCCTGTTGATCATCGTGGTGGTCACGATGGACTTCATGGCCCAGGTGCAGAACTACATGATGTCTCAGCAGTACGAGTCCCTGCTCAAGAAGGCGAACTTCAAGACGTCGTAGGCATGAGATGTCGAAGGACGATGTCATCCAGATGCAAGGCGAGGTTCTGGAGAACCTGCCGAACGCAACATTCCGGGTGAAGCTCGAAAACGGGCACATCGTTCTTGGTCATATTTCCGGAAAGATGCGGATGCACTACATCCGCATCCTTCCAGGTGACAAGGTCACCGTTGAGTTGACGCCCTACGACTTGAGCCGGGCGCGCATTGTGTTTCGGGCGAAATGAGTCGCCGGGTTGAAGAGTTTTAGGAGAATGAAATGAGAGTTTCGGCTTCGGTCAAAACCATTTGCCGTAATTGCAAGATCATCCGCCGCAAGGGTGTGGTGCGTGTGATCTGTTCCGACCCGCGCCACAAGCAGCGCCAGGGTTGATTGATAGAGTACTAGAGGACGCACATGGCACGTATTGCTGGCATCAACATTCCGCCGCACAAGCACGCTGAAATCGGCCTGACGGCCATTTACGGCATCGGTCGCACGCGCGCTCGCAAGATCTGCGAAGCGAGCGGCATCGAGTACTCGAAGAAGATCAAGGATCTGACCGACGCCGATCTCGAGAAGATCCGCGACCAGATCGCGCTCTTCACGATCGAGGGCGACCTGCGCCGCGAAACGACGATGAACATCAAGCGCTTGATCGACATCGGTTGCTATCGTGGTTTCCGTCATCGTCGCGGCCTGCCGATGCGCGGCCAGCGTACGCGCACCAACGCCCGCACCCGCAAGGGTCCGCGCAAGGCAGCGCAGTCCCTGAAGAAATAAGGATAGACCAGCATGGCTAAAGCTCCTGCCAATAACGCAGCACAGCGCGTTCGCAAGAAGGTTCGCAAGAACGTCGCGGACGGTATCGCGCACGTGCACGCTTCGTTCAACAACACGATCATCACGATCACGGACCGCCAGGGCAACGCCCTGTCGTGGGCCTCGTCGGGTGGTCAGGGCTTCAAGGGTTCGCGCAAGTCGACGCCGTTCGCTGCGCAGGTCGCCTCTGAAGTCGCCGGCCGCGCCGCGGTCGAGCAAGGCATCAAGAATCTCGACGTCGAGATCAAGGGTCCCGGCCCGGGTCGCGAATCGTCGGTGCGCGCGCTGGCCGCGCTCGGCATCCGGATCAACTCCATTGCCGACGTGACCCCGGTGCCGCACAACGGCTGCCGTCCGCAGAAGCGTCGTCGCATCTGAGGCGATGACGTCCGGCGCAGCGCGCTTCACGGCCGCTGCGCATTTGCTTTTTTAACAAGCCCACCGCCGTCGGCACGCCGCTGACGGCTCCCGCAGTCCACTGCGGCAGATGAACAAAGGAAGATCAAGTGGCACGCTACCTCGGCCCCAAGGCCAAACTCTCGCGCCGCGAAGGCACCGACCTGTTCCTGAAGAGCGCCCGTCGTTCGATCCAGGACAAGGCCAAGTTCGACTCCAAGCCCGGTCAGCACGGCCGCACCTCGGGCCAGCGCACCTCCGACTTCGGTCTGCAACTGCGCGAAAAGCAGAAGGTCAAGCGCATGTACGGCGTGCTCGAGAAGCAGTTCCGCCGCTACTTCGAAGAAGCTGACCGCCGCCGCGGCAACACGGGTGCCAACCTGCTGTTCATCCTCGAGTCGCGCCTGGACAACGTCGTCTATCGCATGGGCTTCGGCTCGACCCGCGCGGAAGCCCGCCAGCTCGTGTCGCACAAGGCGATCACGGTGAACGGCCAGTCGGTCAACATCCCGTCGTACCTGGTCAAGACCGGCGACGTCATCGCGGTCCGCGACAAGTCGAAGAAGCAGAACCGCGTCGTCGAAGCGCTCCAACTGGCACAGCAAGTCGGGATTCCGGCTTGGGTCGAAGTGAATGCCGACAAGGCCGAAGGCACCTTCAAGAAGGTGCCCGATCGCGACGAATTCGCTTCGGACATCAACGAATCGCTGATCGTCGAACTGTATTCAAGGTAAGGCGATAACGTGCCGCTGACGCGGCGCGTACTTTTGATTTTTCGTTCCCGCCGGGGAGGCATTCCCGCCGGGGACTTCACCAGCCTTACCGGTGTAACGAGCCGGGGGTATTGAGAGGAAGTCTGCATGCAAACCACCCTGCTGAAACCCAAGACGATCCAGGTCGAGCAACTCGCGCCCAATCGCGCGAAGGTCACGCTCGAGCCGTTCGAGCGCGGCTACGGCCACACGCTCGGCAACGCGCTGCGTCGCGTTCTGCTTTCGTCGATGGTCGGCTATTCGGCGACGGAAGTCACGATCGCGGGCGTGCTGCACGAGTACTCGTCCATCGATGGCGTGCAGGAAGATGTGGTCAACATCCTCCTGAACCTCAAGGGCGTGGTGTTCAAGCTGCACAACCGTGACGAAGTCACGCTGAGCCTGCGCAAGGACGGTGAAGGTGCCGTGACGGCGTCGGACATCCAGACGCCGCACGACGTCGAGATCATCAATCCCGATCATGTGATCGCTCACCTGTCGCAGGGCGGCAAGCTCGACATGCAGATCAAGGTCGAGAAGGGCCGCGGCTACGTGCCGGGCACCATGCGCCGCTATGCGGACGAGCCGACCAAGTCGATCGGCCGCATCGTCCTCGATGCCTCGTTCTCGCCGGTCAAGCGCGTGAGCTACACGGTCGAAAGCGCCCGTGTGGAGCAACGCACCGACCTCGACAAGCTCCTGGTCGAAATCGAGACCAACGGCGCCATCACGGCTGAAGACGCGGTTCGCGCTTCGGCCAAGATCCTGGTCGAGCAACTGGCCGTGTTCGCGCAGCTCGAAGGCGGCGAACTCGCCGCGTTCGACCAGCCGGCGCCGCGCAGCGCCCAGCAGTTCGATCCGATCCTGCTGCGTCCGGTCGACGAGCTCGAACTCACGGTTCGCTCCGCGAACTGCCTGAAGGCGGAAAACATCTACTACATCGGTGACCTGATCCAGCGCACCGAGAACGAGCTGCTCAAGACCCCGAACCTGGGTCGCAAGTCGCTCAACGAAATCAAGGAAGTGCTCGCCTCGCGCGGCCTGACCTTGGGCATGAAGCTCGAAAGCTGGCCGCCGGCCGGCCTCGACAAACGATAAGCCAGAAGGACAAGGCTGCCGCTTGCGGCATGCCTTGTTATCCTCTGGTGGAAGGTGAACACCCAGTACCTGACACGGCTGGGTGCAATTTAAAGGTAAAGGAAAACACACCATGCGTCACGGACACGGACTCCGCAAACTCAACCGCACCAGCTCGCACCGCCTCGCGATGCTGCAGAACATGATGAATTCGCTCATCGAGCACGAAGTCATCAAGACCACGGTCCCCAAGGCCAAGGAACTGCGCCGCGTCATCGAACCGATGATCACCCTGGCCAAGAAGCCGACGGTCGCCAACAAGCGTCTCGCCTTCGACCGCCTGCGCAGCCGCGACAGCGTCGTGAAGCTCTTCGGTGAACTCGGTCCGCGCTACCAGGCTCGTCCTGGCGGCTACACCCGCATTCTCAAGATGGGTTTCCGCGTCGGCGACAACGCGCCCATGGCGCTGGTCGAACTGGTCGATCGCCCTGAAGTTTCTGAGGCTGCCGACGAGCAAGCCGCTGCGGAATAAGCTATAATTTACGTCTGCCGCGCGATGGAGCAGCCTGGTAGCTCGTTGGGCTCATAACCCAAAGGTCGCAAGTTCAAATCTTGCTCGCGCAACCAAATAAAAACGCCCACTTTTTCAAGTGGGCGTTTTCTTTTGTGCGTCGTTTCGAATCAATCGGGGATTACAGCGGTGACCTCGATTTCCACTTTGGCGCGGGATTCGACCAGCGCCGCCACCTGCACGCAAGTCATCGCGGGAAAGTTGCGGCCCATCGCATCGCGGTACACCGGGCCGAGTTCGCCCAGGCGGCGGTTGTACTCATCGCGATCGGTCACGTACCAGGTCATGCGCACCATGTGCTCGGGTCCGGCACCGGCCTCGCGCAGGATTTCGACGATGTTTCTGAGCGCCAGCCCCGTCTGTTCGATGAAGTCGTCCGATTCGAATTGCTGCTGCGCATTCCAGCCGATCTGTCCGCCGACGAACACCATGGTGCCGCGTGCGGCGACGCCGTTCGCGTAGCCTTTCGGAGGGGCCCAGCCAGGGGGTTGGAGGAGTTTGATCATGCGAGTTGCCTCAGTTTGAATCGTTGGAGTTTCCCGGTCTCGGTGCGCGGCAGGCTCGCCACGAACGCGACCTCCCGGGGATATTTGAAAGGCGCGATGCTCGCCTTGACGTGATCCTGCAGCGCCTTGACCAGCGCCGCATCGCCTGTGTGCCCGGGCTTGAGGACGCAGAACGCCTTGACGATCATTCCGCGCTCCTCGTCCGGCTTGCCGATGACGCCGCATTCCGCCACCGCGGGGTGCTTGAGCAGCGCGTCTTCGACCTCGGGCCCGCCGACGTTGTAGCCCGCGGTGACGATCATGTCGTCGGCGCGCGACTGGTAGAAGAAGTAGCCGTCCTCGTCCTCGACGAAAGCGTCGCCCGGGTAGTTCCAGCCGTTCCTGACGTAGTCGCGCTGACGCGGATCGTCCAGGTAGCGGCAGCCCACCGGGCCGATGATGGCCAGCCTGCCCACCGTGCCCCGCGGCACCTCGTTGCCCTCGTCATCGACGATCCTCGCGGTGAAGCCGGGCACGGCCTTGCCGACCGCGCCGCGGCGCACGTCGCTGCCGGCCGCCGAGATGTAGATGTGGAACACCTCGGTGCCGCCGATGCCGTCGAGCATCTCGACGCCGGTCGCCTGTTTCCAGAGCTGCCGCGTCGCATCGGGCAGCGCTTCGCCGGCGCTGACGCTGATGCGAAGGCTGGGCACGCCATGCTGCTTCGCGAATGCCGCCATCTGCCGGTAGAAGGTGGGCGCGGTGTAGCAGATCGTCGCGCCGACGTTCCGGATGACCTGCACCATCGTCTCGGGCGTGTAGGGGCCGTCGTGGAAGTAGACCGAAGCGCCAGCCCACATCGGGAAGATCAGCAGGCCGCCGAGACCGAAGGTGAAGGCCAGCGGCGGCGAGCCGATCACGATGTCGTCGCTGCGTGCCCGCAGGATGTGGCGCGGCCAGGTCTGGCACATCGCGAGCACGTCGCGATGCGTGGTGACCGGCGCTTTGGGCTTGCCGGTCGTCCCCGAAGTAAAAGCCAAGAGGGCGATGTCGTCCGCCGAGGTGGGACACGCCTTGAACACGCCGCTCTTGGCCGCGGCGCGCGCGGTGAGCGAATCCGGCGCATCGGGCTGGTTGAAGGCGACGATCGTCCTGAGCACCGGATGTGCCTCCCTGGCCGTCTGCAGCTCGTCCAGCAGCTTGCCGTCGCACAGCGCGACGGCGGGCTGCGCCTTCTCGAGGATCTCGCCCAGCTCCTTGGCGCGAAGCAGCGGCATGGTCGCGACCGCGATCATGCCGGCCTTGACCACCGCCAGCCACGCCAGGGCCATCGGGATCGAATTGCCCCCGCGCAGCAGCACGCGATTGCCCGGCACCAGCCCCAGGTCCTCGGTCAGCACCTGCGCAATGCGGTTGACCTCGACCGCGGCCTCGGCGTACGTGAGCGTCCTGGCCGGGGAGCGCAGCATCGGCTTGTCCGCGAAGCCTTTGTCCGCCGCCTTGTCGAGCAGTTCCTCGACCAGGTTCAGCTGATCGGGCAGTCGAAGCTCGGGCAGGTCGTAGCGGAAGATCGGCAACTGGTCGGCCGGCGGCAGCCGGTCATGCACGAAGCGGTCGATTTGCGCGCTGTTCATGGGGTCCTCAGGACGGATTTGCCGATGATGAGCTGCTGGACCTCCGTCGCGCCTTCGTAGATGCGCAGGGACCGGATGTCGCGGTAGAGGCTCTCGACCTTGCTGCCGACCTTGACGCCGAGGCCGCCGTGCATCTGCAGCGCCATGTCGATCACCCGGCTCGCGTTCTCGGTGGCGCTCATCTTGGCCATGGCGGCGGCGGCGGTCAGGTCGCCGACGGCCGGCGCGCCGCGACGCTCGCTGTCGTCGCGCATCCAGGCGGCGCGATAGGTCAGCAGCGCGCCGGCATCGACCAGCGCGGCCATCTCGCCGAGCTTGGCCTGCGTGAGCTGGAAGTCGGCCAGCGTCTGACCGAACATCTTGCGCTTCTGTGCATGCTGCACGGCTTCGGTCAGTGCCCGGCGTCCCATGCCCAGCGCGGCGCCGGCGACCGAGGCGCGGAAGATGTCGAGCGTGCGCATCGCCAGCTTGAAGCCGCCGTTCAGCTCGCCGAGCTGGGCGCTCTTCGGAACCACGCAGCCGTCGAAGCGCAGCGTGGCCAGCGGATGCGGCGCCATGACGTCGATATGTGACGAGGTGTCGAGCCCCGGCGTCTTCGCGTCGACGATGAACGCGGTGATGCCGCGCGAACCGGCGCCCGGATCGGTCTTGGCGAAGACGCAATAGAAGTCCGCGAGCCCGCCGTTGCTGATCCAGGTCTTCTCGCCGGCAAGGCGCCAGCCGTCGGCGGTGGGCTCCGCGCGCATGGCCATCGCGCCGACATCGGAGCCGGCGTCGGGCTCGCTCAGCGCAAAGGCCGCGATCTTGTCGCCGCGACCCACCGGCACGAGGTAGTTCGCGTGCTGCTCGGCGCTACCCGCGAGCGTGATCGCGCCACTGCCCAGCCCCTGCATCGCGAAGGCGAAATCGGCCAGCGGCGAATGGAAGGCCAGCGTCTCGCGCAGCAGCACCAGCGCGCGCGAATCGAGCCGGTCGAGCGCGCCGCCCGAAGCGGCCGGCACGCAGTAGCGCAGCCACCCGGCATCGCCGAGGCGCCGGACCCAGTCGCGGCAGGCGGCGCGATCGTCGCGCTCGTCCACCGACTGCGCGCGCGCCCACGGCAGCAGGTCGCGCGCCAGCGCGCGATGCGCGTCATCGAAGAACGGCAGCGCGAGGTGCGTCGTGGAAGGATCGACAGAGGATGCGGCCATGGATCAGTCCCCCTCGAACACCGGCTTGCGCTTGGCCGCGAAGGCCTCGAAGGCGCGCTTGAAGTCCTCGGTCTGCATGCAGATGGCCTGTGCCTGGGCTTCGGCCTCGATGGCCTGGTCGATGGTCATCGCCCATTCGTGCGACAGCATCGTCTTCGTCATGCCGTGCGCGAAGGTCGGGCCCTGTGCGAGTTCGCGCGCCATGGCGGTCGCGGCTTCGAGCAGGCCGTCGCTTTCATGCAGCGCATTGAAGAAGCCCCATGCCAGGCCTTCCTGCGCGTTCATCGCGCGGCCGGTGAAGAGCAGTTCCGACGCCCGGCCCTGGCCGATCACGCGCGGCAGCAGCGCGCAGGCCCCCATGTCGGCGCCTGCGAGCCCGACGCGCGTGAAAAGGAAGGCGGTCTTCGCCCCAGGCGTGCCGTAGCGGATGTCGCAGGCCAGCGCGATCATCGCGCCGGCGCCGGCGCAAACGCCGTCGATCGCGCCGACGATCGGCTGCGGGCAGTGGCGGATCGCCTTCACCAGGTCGCCCGTCATGCGCGTGAACTCCAGCAGCTCGGGCATGCGCATCTTGGTGAGCGGACCGATGATCTCGTGCACGTCGCCGCCCGAGCAGAAATTCCCGCCCGCGCCGGTCACGACGATCGCCTTCACGTCGGTCGCGAAATACAAGGCGCGGAACAGGTCGCGCAGCTCCG
Organism: Variovorax sp. HW608; assembly: GCF_900090195.1. Lineage (NCBI taxonomy): Bacteria > Pseudomonadati > Pseudomonadota > Betaproteobacteria > Burkholderiales > Comamonadaceae > Variovorax > Variovorax sp. HW608. The sequence continues at coordinate 3,216,295 of NZ_LT607803.1, read as the reverse complement.
CGTACGAATCGAAGGTCAGCGGGTTCTTGCGCTCGGGCCGGTTGAGGGTGACCGTGCCGACGCCGTCCTTGAATGACCAGGAGAAGTGTGTGGCGGCGTAGTCCGCCTTCGGATCGAACTGGGCGCGCATGGGGTTGTCCGCGCCGATGTAGTGCTTCATAGAGTCTCCGCCAATTGTTGATGTGAGTGCTGCTTGACCTTGCCGAGCAGCTTGTGAAGTTGCGCGATCTCCTTGGGGTTCAGCGCGGAGAACGCCTCGCAGATCCATGCCTCGTGCTGCTGCGCCATGTCGTTGAAGAGCTTGCGTCCGCGTGCGGTGAGGCGTACGCGCCAGGCGCGGCGGTCGCCTTCGACGTCGACCCGCTCCACGAGACCTTCGGACACCAGCTGGTCGGTGATGCCGGTGACGTTGCCGCCGGTGACCATCATGCGGCGCGACAGCTCGTTCATCTTCAGTCCCTCGGGCGCGCGTTCGAGTTGCGACATGAGGTCGAAGCGCGGCAGCGTGGTGGCGAACTGCTCGCGCAGCTCGTTGCGGACCTGCTTCTCGATGAGCTGGGTGCAGGTCAGGAGGCGCAGCCAGAGGCGCAGCTCCTCCGGATGCTCGCTGTGGGCGCGGGCCTCTAAGTCCATCAGTGTGTCTCTTCGGCTGCCGGGCGCTGTCCCGCGGCGACCGCGGCCGCCAGCTGCTGCTGCTTGGCGATCTCGCGGTACATCTGGTCGCGGCCGCTCAGGTACTGCTTCGGCCAGTCGACGTCGCGGTTCTGCAGCTTGGCGGTCTCGTGCAGCGTCCAGGCCGGGTCGGCCAGATGCGGCCGGGCGAGCGCGCACAGGTCGGCACGGCCGGCGGCGATGATGCTGTTCGCCTGGTCGGCGTCGGTGATCGCGCCGACCGCGATGGTGGAGATGCCGACCTCGTTGCGGATGCGGTCCGCGAAAGGGGTCTGGTACATGCGGCCATACACCGGCCTGGCGCCGCGCGTGGTCTGGCCCGAGGAGACGTCGATGAAGTCGGCGCCGGCTTCCTTGAAGGCGCGCGCCATTTCGACCGCGTCATCGGCGGTGTTGCCGCCCGGTGCCCAGTCGTGCGCGGAGATCCGCACGCTCATCGGCCTCTCCTGCGGCCACGCAGCGCGCATCGCGCGGAACACTTCGAGCGGATAGCGCAGGCGGTTCTCGAGGCTGCCGCCGTATTCGTCGGTGCGCAGGTTCGTCAGCGGGCTCAGGAAGGACGACAGCAGGTAGCCGTGCGCGCAATGCAGTTCGAGCCAGTCGAAGCCCGCTTCGGCGGCGCGCCGGGTCGAGGCGACGAACTGGTCGCGCATGAGGTCCATGTCGGCGCGCGTCATCTGCGCGGGCATCTGGTTCTGTTCGCCGTAGGGCAGGGCGCTCGCCGCGAGCAGCGGCCAGTTGCCCTGCGGCAGCGGCTCGTCGGTGGCTTCCCAGCCGAGCTGCGTCGAGCCCTTGGGGCCGCTGTGGCCGAGCTGCATCGCGATCCTGGCGGTCGACTGCGTGTGCACGAAATCGACGATGCGCTTGAAAGCCGCCTGCTGGGCGTCGTTGTAGAGCCCGGTGCACCCGGGGGTGATGCGGCCTTCGGGCGTCGGGCTGGTCATCTCGACGAAGACCATGCCGGCGCCGCCGAGTGCGCGTGCGCCGAGGTGCACGAGCAGGAAGTCCTGCGGCACGCCGTCGACCGCGCTGTAGGTGGCCATCGGCGAGACCACGATGCGGTTCTTGAGCGTGAGCCCGCGCACGGTCAGCGGCATCAGCATCGGCGGCAGCGGCTTGCCGCCCGCGAGCCACTGCTCGTAGCCTCCGAGCCACTGGGGGTCGCGCAGGCGCAGGTTCTCGTGGCTGATGCGCTGCGAGCGCGTGAGCAGCGAGTAGGCGAACTGCTCGATTTCCATGCCGGTGTAGCGGTCGACGTTCTCGAACCACTCGGTGGAGTTGCGCGCCGCGTTCTGGATCTTGAGCACCTCGACGCTGCGGCGCGCCTCGTAGGCGGTCAGCACCTCGTCGATCGCGTGGCCGCTGCCGAATTCGTTCGCGAGGTCGATCGCGTCTTCGAGCGCCAGCTTGGTGCCCGAGCCGATCGAGAAATGCGCGGTGTGCGCCGCGTCGCCCATGAGCACCACCGGGACGTCGCGGCCTTTCACCTTGATGCGGTGCGTCCAGTGCTTGCAGATCACGCGCGGGAAGCGGATCCAGTTGGCCGAGCCGCGCAGGTGCGATGCATTGCTGATGAGCTTGTGTCCGCCGAGGTACTTCGCGAACATCTTTTCGCAGAAGGCGATCGCCTCGGGCTGCTCCATCTTGTCGAGGCCGTGGGCCTTCCAGACCTCCTCGGGCGTCTCGACGATGAAGGTGGAGGTGTCGTTGTCGAACTGGTAGGCGTGCGCCTGGAACCAGCCGTGCTCGGTCTCTTCGAACGCGAAGGTGAAGGCATCGAAGGTCTGGTGCGTGCCGAGCCACACGAAGCGGCACTCGCGCAGGTCGATGTCGGGCTCGAAGACGTCGGCATAGCGCTGGCGGATGCGGCTGTTGAGGCCGTCGCTCGCGATCACCAGGTCGGCGTCGTACTGCGCGGCCAGCGCCTGGTCGTCCGTGACGTCGGTTTCGAACACCAGCTTGACGCCGAGCGCGAGGCAGCGCTCCTGCAGGATGTTCAGGAGCCGCTTGCGGCCGATGCCGCAGAAGCCGTGACCGCCGGAGCGTACCTGACGGCCCTTGAAGAACACCTGGATGTCGTCCCAGTGATGGAACTCGCCGCCGATGAGCTTCGCCGTTTCGGGGTCGGCCGCGGCCAGGTTGTCGAGGGTCTGGTCGCTGAGCACGACACCCCAGCCGAAGGTGTCGAAGGGGCGGTTGCGCTCGACGACCGTGATGTCGAGGGCCGGCTGCCGGGCTTTCATCAAGAGCGCGAAATACAGGCCGGCCGGGCCGCCGCCAATGCACAACACGCGGTGAAGGTTCGGGGTTGAGCTATTCATGGATAAATAGTTTAGACATAAACGATTTGCTGTCAACCCGCGTTCGCACCGGGTTTGCCCGGGTACCCCAGTTGACGCGGTCGCTGGCGCTCGCAAGAATCAGTAACATGCAAAGCCTGTTGCCGAAGATCGAGTCCCAGCTTTCCGCGCTGCCCGTTCCCATCACGCTGCGGCTTCCCGACGGCCGGCAGGTTGCCAAGCCCGGTTCTCGCGTCACCCTGGCTTTTTCCGAGTGGTCCGCGCTGGCCAAGCTCGCGACCCGGCAGGTCGGCGCGATCGGCGAGGCCTACGTCGAAGGCCGCGTCCAGATCGAAGGCGCGATGCGCGATCTGATCGACGCCACCGTCAGCCTGCTGCCGGGCAATCCGGCCGAGACCAACGCCACCTGGTGGAGCCGCATGCAGCGTCGCGCCAAGTCGCGCGGCGCGCACTCGCTGGGCAAGGACGCCCGGCAGATCGAGTTCCACTACGACGTCTCCGACGACTTCTACGCGCTGTGGCTCGATGCGCGCCGCGTGTATTCGTGCGCCTACTTCCGTGACGCGGCGATGACACTCGGCGAGGCGCAGGAAGCCAAGCTCGACCACATCTGCCGCAAGCTGATGCTGAAGCCCGGCGAGCGCTTCCTCGACATCGGATCAGGCTGGGGCGCGCTCTTGATGTGGGCGGCCGAGCACTACGGCGTGGATGCGACCGGCATCACGCTGTCGAAGAACCAGCATGCGCACGTGCAGCGGCTGATCGAGGAGAAGGGCCTCCAGGGCCGCGTGCGTGTGGAGCTGCGCGACTACCGCGCGCTCGATCCCGCCAAGCCCTTCGACAAGATCTCGTCGGTCGGCATGTTCGAGCACGTCGGCGCGGCCAACATGCCGGTGTATTTCCGCAAGATCCATTCGCTGCTCGCGCCCGGCGGCATGGTGCTGAACCACGGCATCACCTCGGGCCAGCTCGACTACAGGCAGCTCGGCGCCGGCATGGGCGACTTCATCGAGAAGTACATCTTCCCGGGCGGCGAGCTGCTTCACGTGACCCACGTGCTGCGCGAGACGGCGGCGGCAGGGCTGGAGATGGTCGATACCGAGAACCTGCGCCCGCACTATGCGCGCACGCTGTGGGCCTGGTCGGACGCGCTCGAATCGCAGCTCGACAAGGCGCGCGAAGTACTCAAGGGCAGCGGCGGCGGGCAGGGCGAGAACGCCGAGCGCATCCTGCGCGCGTACCGGCTGTACCTGGCGGGTTCGGCGATGAGCTTCGAGCAGGGCTGGATCGCGCTGCACCAGATGCTTGCCGTCAAGCCCGACGGCAAGGCGGGCGATGGCCCGATCCGCGGCGCGCAGTCGCAGTACCCGTTTGTCCGGGATTACATCTACAAGTAGAGAGAGGCTGTCACCATGCTGTATCGATTCCACTCCCGTGCGACGCCGCCCTTCGTGATGCTCGAAGTTCACGCGCGCCAGCTGTTCGACATCATCGGCAAGGCGCCTGCGCCCAAAGGCATCATCACCATCGATCAGATGCCCGCGGCCATCGCGGCGCTAGAGGCCGCGATGCAGCGCGAGGCGCGCAACGTGCACAACGACGACGATTACGCGGTCGAAGGGCATGACAACGAAGCCGAGAAGCAGCACATCGGCATCCGCCAGCGTGGCGCGCCGCTGCTGCACATGCTCAAGGACTCCCTGGCCGACAAAAAAGACGTCACCTGGGATGTTTAGCTCGCCCCCCAAGCTTCGCTAGTCGACCTTTGCGCCCGAGGCTTTCACGACCTTTGCCCACTTCTCGTGTTCGCTCGCGATGAACTTGGCGAACTCGGCGGGGGTGTTGCCGCTCGGGATCGCGCCCTGGGCTTCCATCTTTTCCTTGATCGCGGGGGTCGACAGCGATTTGGCGACTTCCTGCTGGATGCGATTGATGATGTCCGGCGAGGTGCCCGCGGGCGCCAAGAGGCCGAACCATGAGCTGGCTTCGTAGCCCTTGAGCAGCGGGCCGCCGACCTCTTCGACGGTCGGCACGTCGGGCAGGGCCGGCGAGCGCTTGGCGCTGGTGACGGCCAGGGCCTTCAGCTTGCCGCCCTTGATCTGCTGCATCGACGAGGGCAGGTTGTCGAACATCACGTCCGCATTGCCGGCCACCATGTCCATCAGCGCCGGGCCGGAGCCGCGATACGGGATGTGGGTCATGTAGCTGCCGGTCATGCTCTTGAACAGCTCGCCTGCCAGATGGATCGAGGTGCCGCTGCCGCTCGACGCCATGTTGAGCTTGCCCGGGTTGGCCTTGGCGTACTTCACGAAGTCGGCCACGCTGTTGATGCCCAGCGCCTTCGCCTTGTCGACGTTCATCTCCATCACGTTCGGCACCGCGGCGACGAGCGTGATCGGCGCGAAGTCCTTGATCGGGTCGTAGGGCAGCTTGGGGTAGAGCGCGCGGTTGATGCCGTGCGTGCCCACCGTGCCCATGAGCAGCGTGTAGCCGTCGTTCGGCGACCTCGCGACGATTTCCGCGCCGACATTGCCGCCCGCGCCCGCGCGGTTGTCGACGATGAACGGCTGGCCGAAGGCCTTCGAAAGCTCGGGTGCGACCGCCCGCGCGAGGATGTCGGTGGTGCCGCCGGGCGCGAAAGGCACCACGATGCGCACCGGCTTGGTCGGCCAGGCGGCCTCAGCCGCGGCGGAGCCCGCAACGAGGGTGAAGGCCGCCAGTGCGGCGAGGTTCAACGCGGTGCGGCGGCGCAGCGGAAGGGGATGGGACATGGGGGTTCCTGTGGATCGAATGCGGCCCTTTTAACAGGGGAAGAGGCCCCTTCGTTGCGGGTGGAAACCCCGCCTCCGACGCGCTCAGGCGCTTGAGTCCGCGGCGCAAGTAGCGCAATTGCCTGCAGGGATTGTCCCGATGCCGCGCGCGGCGCGCGGCCGCGATACTTAGTTCGGCACTCGAACTAACTGCCGTTCACTTCATTCCGGCACGTCGGTCTCGTGTCATACCAACCCATCACAAGCCTGGAGACTCGCATGAAGCTTGCCCGTACCCTGACCTCCCTCGCCTTCGGACTGACCGCCATCGGGGCCTGTGCCCAGACCGTGGTGGGCGTGAGCTGGTCCAACTTCCAGGAGGAGCGCTGGAAGACCGACGAGGCCGCGATGAAGGCCCAGCTCGAGAAGCTCGGCGCGAAGTACATCAGCGCCGACGCCGGCGGCTCGCCCGAAAAGCAGCTCGGCGACATCGACGGCCTGATGTCGAAGGGCGCCAAGGCGCTGATCGTGCTGGCGATGGACAAGGACGCGATCCTCCCGGCCGTCAACAAGGCGCTCAAGCAGAAGGTGCCGGTGGTGGCCTATGACCGGCTGATCGAAACGCCCGGGATCTTCTACATCACCTTCGACAACGTCGAGGTCGGCCGGATGGAGGCGCGCGCCGTCTTCAAGGCCCAGCCCAAGGGCAACTACGTGATGATCAAGGGCTCGCCGACCGACCCGAACGCCAACTTCCTGCGCGCCGGCCAGCAGGAGGTGATCGACGCGGCGGTCAAGAAGGGCGACATCAAGATCGTCGGCGATGAATACACCGACGGCTGGAAGCCCGAGGTCGCGCAGAAGAACATGGAGCAGATCCTCACCAAGGTCGGCAACAAGGTCGACGCGGTGGTGGCGGCCAACGACGGCACGGCCGGCGGCGTGGTGGCGGCGCTCTCGGCCAAGGGCATCCGCGGCATTCCGGTGTCGGGCCAGGATGCGGACCACGCGGCGCTCAACCGCATCGCGCTCGGTACGCAGACCGTCTCGGTGTGGAAGGACTCGCGCGAGCTTGGCCGCGAGGCCGCGAGCGCAGCGGTTGCGCTTTCGCAGGGCAAGCCGGTGGAGAAGGCGGCCGAGTGGAGTGGCGGCGAGAAGAAGATCGCGCTCTCCTCGCGCCTGCTGACGCCGGTGCCGATCACCCGCGACAACCTCGATGTCGTCGTCAAGGCCGGCTGGATCAAGAAGGACGACCTCTGCAAGGGTGTCCAGGCCGACAAGGCGCCCGCAGCCTGCAAGTAACCGACGATGGCCTCTTCTCAGGGATGGTGGCGCCGGACCGGCGTCGATCTACGGCTGCTGCTCATGGGCGTGCTGCTGGTGGCGATGGCGGTCGTGTTCCACGTGATGTCGGGCGGCGTGTTCCTGTCGCCCGAGAACCTCTACAACATCGCGCAGCAGACCGCGGTGGTCGGCATCGTGTCCACGGTGATGGTGCTGATCATCGTGGCCCGCCACATCGACCTGTCGGTCGGTTCGGTGATGGGCTTCGTCGGCGTGCTGGTCGCCTACCTGCAGTACACCTCCGGCTGGTCGTGGCCGGCCGCGAGCCTCGCGGGGCTGGCGGTGGCGCTCTTGGTGTCGCTCTACCAGGGCGGGCTCACCGCGGTGCTCGGCGTGCCGTCGTTCGTGGTCACGCTCGGCGGGCTGATGTCGTTTCGCGGCGCGGCCTTCCTCGTGGCCGACGGCAAGACGCAGCCGGTCAACGACGAGTTCTTCCAGCGCCTGGGCGGCGGCTACGACGGCGGCATCGGCACCAGCGCGAGCTGGGCGCTCGCGGCGCTCGTCGCCATCGTGCTCTTCGTGCGCATGCTGCAGAAGCGCCGTGCGCGGCAGCGGCACGAGATGCCGGTGGAGCCGCTGTGGATCGAGCTGTTGCTCACCGCGGTGCCGGCCGTGATCGTGTTCGCCTTCGCGGCAACGATGAACAGCTACCAGATCGCCTCCAAGGCCGAGCCGCAGGGCATGCCGATCCCGGTGCTGATCTGGGCCGCGGTCGCGGTCACGCTGTCGTTCATCGTGCACCGCACGCGCTTCGGGCGCTATGTGTTCGCGATGGGCGGCAACCCGGATGCGGCCGCCCTGGTGGGTATTCCGGTCAAGCGCGTGACGCTGCTGCTGTTCGCGCTGCTCGCGGTGCTGGTGACCATCGCGGCCATCGTCTCCATCGCGCGGCTCAATGCAGGCACCAATTCGCTCGGCACCGGCATGGAGCTCTACGTGATCGCAGCGGCGGTGATCGGCGGCACCGCGCTGGCGGGCGGCAGCGGGTCGATCCTCGGCTCGGTGCTGGGCGCGCTCATCATGCAGTCGCTCGACAGCGGCATGCTGCTGCTCGACGTGGCGATCGGCAAGCGCATGGTCATCATCGGGCAGGTGCTGATCGTGGCGGTCGTCTTTGACGTGCTCTATCGCAAACGCTTCGGAGAAACATCATGAGCGCGCCGCTCGTCGAACTGCGCAACATCCGCAAGGCCTTCGGTGGCGTGAAGGCGGTGGACGATGTCAGCGTGAATCTCTATCCCGGCGAAGTGGTCGCGCTGCTCGGGCACAACGGCGCGGGCAAGTCCACGCTGATGAAGATGCTCGCGGGCGCCTACCCCATCGATTCGGGCGACACGCTGATCGCGGGCGAGAAGGTCCATATCCGGACCCCGTCCGAAGCGCAGGCGCAGGGCATCGAGACCATCTACCAGACGCTCGCGCTCGCCGACAACCTCGATTCGGTGGCGAACCTCTTCCTCGGCCGCGAGAAGCTCACGCCCTGGCGCACGCTCGACGACCACTTCATGGAAGGGCAGGCGCGCAAGGTCTTCCAGCGCCTCAACAAGAACTTCACCAACATCCGCGTGCCGGTGCGGCGGCTCTCGGGCGGGCAGCGGCAGGTGGTCGCGATCTCGCGCGCGCTCTACTTCAACGCCCGCATCCTGATCATGGACGAGCCCTGCGCGGCGCTCGGTCCCGAGGAGACGGCGATGGTCGGCGCGCTGGTCAAGCAGCTCAAGGCCGATGGCGTCGGCATCTTCCTGATCACGCACGACATGCCCGACGTGTTCGGATTGAGCGACCGGCTCGCGGTGATGAAGAACGGCAAGCTGGTCGGCACCTACCGCACCGCGGACGTCAACGAGGACGAAGTGCTGGGAATGATCATTGCGGGCAAGCGCCCCGAGGGCAAGGCGCAGGCCGAGCACGCGACATGAGCCGCCCGGCCGCCCGTAGGCGAATCCCGAAGCGCCGCTGCGCGAGGGTAGTCCAGTGAACGCGGCGTAGGCGCGGCATGAAGACCAAGGGCGACCAGCAACTGGTCAAGCGCATCAACCGCAGCGTGCTGCTGCGCCTGGTGCGCGCGCAGCCGGGCCTGTCGCGTGCGCGGCTGGCGGCGCAAAGCGGCCTCACCAAATCCACCGTGAGCCTGCTGGTGCGCGAGCTGCTGGGCGACGGCTGGCTCGACGAGGCCGGCGCTTCGGTCGCCGACGGCATGGGGCGGCCCTCGACGCCGCTGCACATCAGCGTCGGCGTGCGTGCGCTGATCGGCGTGGAGATCAACATCGGGATCGTGCGCGTGGTGTGCGTATCGCTGCAGGGCGATGTGCTCCATGCCGATGCAGAGGCGCTCGACGACCACGCACCGCCGGTGGTGTGCGCGCAGGTCGCGCGCAGGGTGGCGGCGGCGCATCGGCATCTGCTCGCGTCGGGGCTGCGGCTGTCGGGAATCGGTGTCGGCGTTCCCGGCACGGTGGACGACGCGACCGGTGTGATCCGCTTCGCGCCCAACCTCGGCTGGCGCAACGTCAACCTGCTGCCCGGGCTCACCGATGCGCTCGCGGGCGAAGGCGTTCCGGCGGACATCGACCTGCAATTGCAGAACGACGCCGATGCCGCCGCGCTCGGCGAATTCGAGTTCTCGGACGGGGAGGGCGAGGACCCGCTGATCTTCGTGAGCTGCGACGTCGGCGTCGGCGCCGGCATCGTGCTCAACGACCGGCTCTTCACCGGCGCGCGGGGCATGGCCGGAGAGATCGGCCACACGGTGCTGCAGATCGACGGACCGCGATGCTCGTGCGGCCGGCTGGGTTGCGCCGAAGCCTTCATCAGTTCGCGCGTGCTGGAGCAGGCCGGCGGCGACACCAGCCGCGCCGCGCGCTACCTCGGCATGCTGCTGCAGAACCTGTGGGTGACCTTCGAGCCGCGCGCGATCGTGGTCGGCGGCAAGTCGTGCGAAGCCCATCCGGAGTTCCTGCGCGGCGCGATCGACACCGTGGCGCGCTATGCGCAAAGCGCGGGCCTTGCGCCACCGGTGATCCGTGCGCCGCGCTACGGCGCCTGGACGCCAGCGGTCGGCGCCGCCGCGCTGGCGCTGCACGAATACCTGCGGCCCCTGCGCTCGAACGCGGACGCGCGGCGCGAACGCAGCGCGTCCGCCGAATCGCCGGCCTGAGTCTTCTAGCCGCGCCAGTTCCTGAGGTGGCGATACAGCGTGCCGCGCGACACGCGCAACTGCCGCGCGGCATGCGAGATGTTGCCGCCGTGCAGCGCCAGGGTTTCCTCGATCAGCTTGCGGCTGTGGCCGCGCAGCGTGCCGTCGCGCGGGTCGCCGGTCGTCGATGGCGGCGCATCGGCGGGCTGCTCTGGCGGCGCAGGCGTGGCCTGCGGATCCGGCGCCTGCGCGAGAACGGTGCCGACCGCATGCCCGAAGTCCACGCCGTCGTGCCCCTGCAGCCGCGCCTGCAGCCACACGCCGAGCCCGCTCGCGAGGCGCACCGGCCGCGCCGCAGCCGTGCGCGTCAGCCGCAGCAGCGCCGCGAGGTCGAGGCCGAACAGCATCTCGACGTCGCACGGGCCCGCCTCCGGCACGCCGCCGATCAGGCGCGCCCCCGCCGCGTTGAGCCAGTCCACGGTGCCGTCCGGCGCGATGCCCGCGAGCGCTTCGAGCGGCGTTCCGAGCAGGGCGGGGCTGGCCTGGAAGCGCAGCACCAGCCGGTCGCGCGACTGCGCGAGCAGCAGCCGGTTCTCGATCGTGGTCGCATAGAGCGCGACCATCGATGCCGCATCGAAGCCGAAGCGGCGCGCCTCCACCGTGAGGTCGAGCACGCCCGCGAGTTGCCCGCGCACATCGCGGATCGGCGCGGCCGCGCATTGCATGTGGCGCAGGTACTCGAAATAGTGCTCGGCGCCATCGACGGTGCAGGCATGCCCGGTGGCCGCGACGATGCCGGGCGCGGTGGTGCCCACCACGCTCTCGGCGATGTTGACGCCGATGCGCGCGGTCTGGCGCAGGATCGGCTGCTGCGCCGTCGTCGGATGCTGCGTGACGTGCACGATCACGCCCTGCGCGTCGGTCAGCAGCACGCGGCAGTCGGTGCCGGCGAGCGAGCTTTCCATGCCGACGAGTTCCTGCCGTGCGGCATCGAGCAGTTCGCGGTTGCGGCCCATCGTGGCATGCAGCCGGCTCGGCGTCACGGCATCGAAGGCGATCACGCGGCGCCGGTCGGCGTGGATGCGGGTGCAGCGCATCCACGACTGGATGACCGCTTCGCCCACGAGCCCCGAAGGACGCACGCCCTCCTCGAAGAACTGCTGCCTCGCCAGCGCCACGCGCTCCGCCGGCGAGCGCGCGAAAAGCTGCCGGGGACCCCCCGCCGGGTTGCGCGTCGACATGGGCACTTGCGTCTCCAGAGTGGGCAAAGATGCCGAATCTGTTCCGCAACGGAACAGTCGGGGTCTAGGGAAATCCCGAGGGTGAACAAAGCGCGCCGGCGGACCATTCTTCAGGCACAACGACTGGAGACGACACGATGACCAAGACTCACGCCACGCTGGCGCTGGGTGCGTTGCTGTGCCTGGGAGCCGCAGCAGCCATGGCCCAGCCCGCGAAGGGATCTCCCGAGCACATCAAGGCCGCGACGCAGAAGGTGGACGGCGGCTTCATCCGCGCCAACGCCGCGAAGACGCCCGACTGGCCCAGCTACGGGCTCGACTACGCGGAGACCCGCTTCAGCAGGCTCGACCAGGTCAACGCGGCCAATGTGAAGGACCTCGGCCTCGTGTGGTCCTACGACCTGCAATCGACGCGCGGCGTCGAGGCCACGCCGCTGGTGGTCGACGGCATCATGTACGTCACCGCGTCGTGGAGCGTGGTGCATGCGATCGACGCGCGTACCGGCAAGAAGCTCTGGACCTTCGATCCGAAGGTCGATCGCTCCAAGGGCTACCAGGGCTGCTGCGACGTGGTCAACCGCGGCGTGGCGATCTACCAGGGCAAGGTGTACGTCGGCGCCTACGACGGCCGCCTCATCGCGCTCGACGCGGCCACGGGCAAGGTCGTCTGGGAGAAGGACACCGTCATCGACCATGCGAGGTCGTACACCATCACCGGCGCGCCGCGCGTGGTCAAGGGCAAGGTGCTCATCGGCAACGGCGGCGCGGAGTACGGCGTGCGCGGCTACATCACTGCCTACGACGCGGCATCGGGCGAGCAGAAGTGGCGCTGGTTCGTCGTGCCCGGCGACCCGTCGAAGCCCTACGAAGATGCCTCGATGGCCAAGGCCGCCAAGACCTGGGACCCGAGCAACAAGTACTGGGAATCGGGGGGCGGCGGAACGCCATGGGATTCGCTTGCCTACGACCCAGAACTCAACCTGCTGTACGTCGGCACCGGCAACGGCTCGCCGTGGGCGCGAAGCCAGCGCAGCCCGAAGGGTGGCGACAACCTGTACCTCGCATCGATCGTCGCGCTCAACCCCGACACCGGCAAGTACGTGTGGCACTACCAGGAAACACCGGGCGACAACTGGGACTACACCTCGACCCAGTCGATGATCCTGGCCGACATCAAGCAGGGCGGCAAGCCGCGCAAGGTGATCCTCCATGCGCCGAAGAACGGCTTCTTCTTCGTCGTCGACCGGACCAACGGCAAGTTCATCTCGGCCAAGAACTTCGTCGACGTGAACTGGGCGACGGGCTATGACAAGAACGGTCGGCCGATCGAGGTCGCCGCGGCGCGCGAGGGCACCAAGCCCAACGACAGCATTCCCGGCCCGTTCGGCGCGCACAACTGGCATCCGATGTCCTTCAACCCGCAGACCGGGTACGCCTACCTGCCGGCGCAGCATGTGCCGATCAACCTCATGGACGACAAGGACTGGAAGTTCAACGAGAACGCGCCCGGCCGGCCGCACGCGGCGCTGGGCTGGAACACCGCCAAGTTCGCCAATGCCGAGCCGCCCGCGAGCAAGCCGATGGGCCGGCTCGTCGCCTGGGACCCGATCGCGCAGAAGGCGGCATGGAGCGTCGACTACGTGTCGCCGTGGAACGGCGGCACGCTCACCACGGCGGGCAATCTCGTGTTCCAGGGCACGGCGGACGGCCGCTTGATTGCCTACAACGCGAAGACCGGCGAGAAGCTGTGGGAAACGCCGACCGGCACCGGCGTCGTCGCCGCGCCCGCCACCTACATGGTCGATGGCAAGCAGTACGTCTCGGTCGCCGTGGGCTGGGGCGGCGTCTATGGCCTGGCGCAGCGCGCCACCGAGCGGCAGGGCCCGGGCACCGTCTACACCTTCGCGATCGGCGGCGACGCGCCGAAGCCGGAGTTCGTGCAGTACCGCATGGGCAAGCTGGTGCAGGGCGTGAAGTACGACCCCGCCAAGGTCGAGGCCGGCACGATGCTCTACGTGAGCAACTGCGTCTTCTGCCATGGCGTGCCCGGCGTCGACCGCGGCGGCAACATCCCGAACCTCGGCTACATGGACCCGGCCTTCATCGAGAACCTCGACAAGTCGCTCTTCAAGGGTCCGGCGATGGAGCGCGGCATGCCGGACTTCACGGGCAAGCTCACGCAGGAAGACGTGGACAAGCTCAAGGCCTTCATCCAAGGGACTGCGGACGCGATTCGGCCGAAATAGTTAACGCCGCAAGCCACGCGCGCTTCGTGCCCCCTGCTCGGGGGCGGCACGACGGGCGAGCCATTCCTAAAAAGAAGCAGGCCAAGAAGAACTGCTCGTTTCCGCGGCATTTTTCGGACGATTCCGAAAGATTCCTTGGAGCGCCCCTCCTAGACTGACCGTCAAGAGGCGCCCGCTCCTGTGCGCCGAGAAGCTGGACCTTCCGCGCACCTCGGCGCGGCAACAAGAACAATGACTTTTCTTTCTCGCCGGTGGGCGCGGCCCACGGCGGCTGTTCGTCGTGCTACGAAACTCCCGGTTTCCACGCTCTCGCCCCTCCTTCTGATGGGGCTGGCCGGGCCGTTCGCGGCCCAGGCGCAAGTCGCATCGACGCCTCGCCCCTTCGTCGAGGAGCAGCGCCAGCAGGAACGCGAACGCGCGCTGCGCGAACAGAACGAGCGCGCGGTCGACGTGCGACGGCCTGCCGGGCCGCCTGCGGCAGGCCAGCGGCTGCCCGAAGCCGAGAGTCCGTGCTTTCGCATCGACCGCATCCGGCTGGTGGGCGAGCACAGCGACGCCTTTCAATGGGCGCTGGCGGCGATGTCCGAAGCCGCGGATGGCGTGGCCGACGCCCCGCTTGGCCGCTGCCTGGGCACGGAAGGCGTCAACATCGTGCTGGCACGCGTGCAGCAGGCCCTTGTCGCGCGCGGCTGGGTCACCACGCGCGTGCTCGTGGGGCCGCAGGACCTCGCGAGCGGCGAGCTCGTGCTCACGCTGATTCCGGGGCGCATCGCTGCCATCCGGCTGGCCGATGCCTCGGGCACGACCACCGAGGCGTCACTGGGCGTGCGCATGGCCATTCCCGCGGCGCCCGGCGACCTGCTGAACCTGCGCGACATCGAGCAGGGCCTGGAAAACCTCAAGCGCCTGCCCACCGCTGAAGCCGACATCCGGATCGCGCCTTCGAATGCAGCGGACGCGCGTGCGGGCGACAGCGACCTGGTCGTGCAGTACCGCCAGGGCCGGGCGGACCTGCCTTTGCCCTTGCGCGCCAATCTCAGCTATGACGACAGCGGCACCGAGGCCACCGGCAGGAACCAGGGCGGCCTCACGCTCGCGTGGGATGGACCGCTGCACCTGAACGACCTGTTCTACCTCAGCCTCAACCACGACGTTTTCAACCACGCGGGCCAGGGCACCTCGGGGAACACCGTCCACTACTCCATTCCGTGGGGCAACTGGCTTTTCTCGACCACCGCCTCGGAGGGCCGTTACTGGCAGAGCGTGGCAGGCCTCGCCCAGAACTACACCTACTCGGGCTACAGCAGCAACGCCGAACTGCGCGTCGCGCGCATGCTCTATCGCGACCAGCATCGCAAGACGAGCGCCAGTCTGCGCGCCTGGCAGCGCACCTCGCACAACTACATCGACGACACCGAGGTGGGCGTGCAGCGGCGCCTCGTCGGCGGCTGGGAACTGGGCCTCGCCCATCGCGAGTTCATCGGCACGGCCACGCTCGACGGCAACCTGGCCTACCGGCGCGGCACCGGGGCCTTCGGCGCGATCCCCGCGCCCGAGGAGGCCTTCGGCGAAGGCACTTCGCGCATGAAGCTCGTCACGGCCGACCTCAATTTCAACCAGCCCTTCGAGCTCGGCGGACAGAGGCTCAGGTACGCGGGCCTGTGGCGCGCGCAGTGGAACGGCACGCCCCTCACGCCCCAGGACCGCTTCGCGATCGGCGGGCGCTTCACGGTGCGCGGCTTCGACGGCGAAGCGAGCCTCATGGGTGACCGCGGCTGGCTGGTGCGCAACGACATCGGCTGGGCACTGCCCGCCGAAGTCTTGGGTACGCCGCTCGGCGCGGAGCTGTACCTCGGCGTGGACTACGGACAGGTGAATGGTCCCAGTGCCGAGCGACTCGTGGGCAAGCGCCTGGCGGGCGCGGTGATCGGCCTGCGCGGCGCGGTGCGGGGCTTGAGCTACGACTTTTTCGTCGGCATGCCGATATCCAGGCCCGAGGGCTTCCACACCTCGAGCTGGACCACTGGATTCAGCCTGAACTACGGATTCTGAGAAGGGAAGAGACCGGACTCACCGGGAGGGAAGAACATGAACAAGAATTTGCACAAGGTGATCTTCTGCGCGGCGCGCTCGATCCGAGTGGCCGTGCACGAATGCGCGCGCAGCGCCGGCAAGGGCGCCAGCCGCACGACCGGCAGTAGCGCCCCGGCATCGGGTGGAGGCGCCGGCATCGCGACCGCCATCACGACAGGTATGGGTCTGGTCGCGATCCTGGCGTCGATGGGGGCCTCGGCGCAGATCGTGGCCTCTCCGTCTGCGCCGGGCACCCAGCGCCCGACAGTACTGGTGGCCCCGAACGGTGTGCCGCTGGTTCAGATCACCACGCCGAGCGCCGCCGGGGTGAGCCGCAACACCTACAGCCAGTTCGACATCCAGAACAACGGCGCGATCCTCAACAACAGCCGCACCAACGTGCAGACGCAGCTCGGCGGCTGGGTGCAGGGCAATCCGTGGCTCGCGACAGGCACCGCCAGGGTGATCGTCAACGAGGTCGTCTCGGGCAACCCGACGCAGCTGCGCGGTGCGCTCGAGGTGGCGGGCACCAGGGCCGAAGTGGTGGTGGCCAACCCCGCCGGCATCGCAGTGGACGGCGGCGCGTTCATCAACGCCAGTCGCGTGACGCTGACCACTGGCACCCCCCAGTACAACCTCTCCGGTGGCCTGGACGGCTACGCCGTGCGCGGCGGCACCGTGAGCGTCGACGGCAAGGGCCTCGACCTGAGCCAGACCGACTATGCGGCGATCCTGGCGCGCGCCGTGCAGGTCAACGCGGGCATCTGGGCGAGCGAGCTCAAGGTCGTCACCGGTGCCAACGACATCAGCGCGGACCATAGCCAAGTGGCACCCATGCAAGGCGCTGGCGCCGCGCCCGCCTTTGCCCTCGATGTCGCGCAGCTCGGGGGCATGTACGCCAACAAGATCTTCTTGGTGGGCACCGAGGCAGGCGTCGGCGTGCGCAACGCCGGCGCCATTCAGGCCAGTGCGAATTCCGCCAGTGGCGCCCCGGCGACCCTGGCCGGAGCCGGGCAGTTTGTCGTGACCTCGGCGGGGCGCCTGGAGACCAGCGGCACCCTGCAGGCGGACACCCAGCTTCGCATCGATGCCCCCAGCATCGCCAACAGCGGCACCATCGCGGCGGGCACGGACCTGCACATCGCGAGCAGTGCCGGCGATCTCGTGAGCAGCGGCCTGATCCAGGCGCCCCACCTGGACCTGTCGAGCAGCGCGCAGATCGACAACCGTGGCGGCACGATCCGCCAGACCGGCAGCGCGAGCCTGACGGTGAGTGCGCCCTCCTTGAGCAACACCGCCGGTGGCACGATCGGCATCGAGACGCTGGCCAGTACGGGCACCTCGGCGAGCACGCCTTCCGCTGGCGGCACCGCGAGCAGCACCACCACTGCAAGCACCTCGCCCTCGACGGCCAGCGTGGACGCGGGCACGACGACACCGCCTGCGTCCACGACGCCGCCCACGCCCGGAACGATGAGCGCCGCCACCGCGATCCTCAACGACGGCGGCCACATCGAAGCCGGCGGCGCCTTGGTGCTCGCCACGCCGCAAATCAACAACGCGGGCGGACGCATCGCGGTGGCGGATCTCGCCGTGAGCGGCCCGACGTTCAGCAACGCCGGGGGCACGCTCGCGATCGCCAACGGTTTCTCCGCCAACGTCGGCGCCTTCGACAACACCGGTGGTGTCCTGCGCGCGGGGAATCTGAGCATCGCGAGCACGGGCGACCTGATCAATCAAGACGGCACCTTGAGCAGCGACGCAGATGCCACGCTCAATGCTGGAGGCTCGCTCAACAACACGCGCGGCACGATCTCGGCCGCGGGCGGCCTGAACGCCAGCGCCGCGGGAGCGCTCACCAATGCTGCCGGCTCGCTTACAGCCAACAACGCGGTGGTGCTCGCCGCGCAGGCGCTGAACAACGCATCGGGCACGATCACCTCGGCGCAGGCCGGGGTGCAGGTGGCCACCAGCGCCGCGCTCCTCAACACCCAGGGCCGGATCCACGCCGCGACCGATCTGCAATTGCAGGCCGGGAGCTTGAACAACACCGGCGGCACCTTGCGTGCCGAGCAGGACGCCACGCTCGCCGTCGCAGGGCCGCTCACCAACGATGGCACCTTGAGTGCCGCGCGCCACGTCACCGTCACGGCGGGCAGCCTCTCCGGCGGCGGCCTGCTGGGCGCCGGCATCGCGGCCGATGGCAGCATGGGCAGCGCGGGTGACCTCAGCGTCAGCACCAGCGGCGCCCTGGCCGCGCATGGCCAGAACCTCGCTGCCGGCAATGCGACGCTGCAGGGCGCCAGTGTCGACCTCTCGGGCAGCACCACGAGCGCTGCGAACATCGCGGTGACCGCCACCCAGGGCGAGCTCGCCACCAGCGGCGCCACCGTGGCGACGCCGGGGACCTTGATCCTGCGAGCCGACAGCAACGGCGCGCAATCGCTGGTGAACCAGGGCGGCACCCTGAGCGCGGGTGCACTCGATGTGCGCAGCGCCAACCTCGACAACAGCGCTGCAGGCCAGATCCTGCAAACCGGCTCGGGCGCCACCAGCATCGCCGTCAGCGGCCAGATCGACAACAACACCGGCGTCATCGCGAGCAACGGCAACACCGCCATCAGCGCCGGGGCGCTCAGCAACCAGGGCGGCGCAGTGCGCGCTGTGAACGGCTCCAGCCTCGATCTCGCTGTCGCAGGTGCGCTCGACAACAGCCAACAGGGCACGCTCAGCGCCGATGGCAACGCGACGCTTCGTGCCGGCACATTGAAGAACGACGGCGGCAAGTTCACCGCGGGCGCTGATCTCGCCGCCACGGTCCAGGGGCAGGCCAGCAATGCCCTGGGCCTGATCGCGGCCAACGGCAACACCACCGTGGCAGCGGGTGCCTTTGACAACAGCGCCGGCACCGTAGCCGCCGTGGGCCAGGACCTCTCCATCACCACCGGCGGCGCGACCATCAACGCGGGCGGCACCCTGCAGGCCGGCGGCAACACGACGCTCGTCAATGCGGGCCTGGACAACAGTGCCGGCAAGGTCTACGGGACCCACCTGCATCTCGACACCCACGGCCAACAGTTCACCAACACGCAAGGCATCCTGGTCGCGAGCCAGACCGCGCAGTTGCAGACCGGCGCCCTCGTGAACGACGCCGGCCTGATCCAGGCCGGCACGGGCCTGTCGATCGACACCCACGGCCAGAGCCTGAGCAACACCAACACGCTCGGCAACCAACTGGCCGGCACCAGCGCCACGCCGCAGGGCATCCTCAGCAGCGGTGCGCTGCAACTGGCCACCGGTGCGATCGACAACACCACCGGCTACATCCGCGCGGCGGACGCCCTGACCGCCACCACGGGCGACCTCACCAACAACGGTGGTGCCGTGCTCGGCGGCTCCAATGTCGCCATCGATACGCAGGGTGGCAACTTCACCAACAACGGCGGCCACGTCCAGGCCGTGGGCGATCTGAGCCTCAATGCCGGCACCATCAACAACGCCAATGGAGGCCTGATCCGCGCCGGCGGCACCACGACCCTTGCGGCCGCGCAGATCGACAACAGCGCCACCCTCGGCACCGACCAGGGCATCGAAGGCACCCAGGTGGCGATCACCACGAACGCGCTGGTCAACCAGTCCGGCGCCGTCCGCGCCAGCGGCAATGCCACGATCACGAGCGGCGGCACCATCGACAACACCGCAGGCCTCATCAGCGCCGCCGACACCCTCACGCTGCAAGACCCGAACCGGGCCGATCCGGCCGCGAAGACGCTGGCCATCGTGAACACCGGCGGCACACTGGCCGGCGGCACCGCGGCGAATGCCGCCAATGGCACCACCGCCTTCGGCGGCATCGTCATCGACGCGGCGCGCTACCAGCTCGGCCAAGTCGCCGGGGGCACGCTCGCCTCGGCCAACGACCTCGCCATTGCACTCACGCAGGACATCAGCAACAGCGCCAGCCTGAGCACCAGCGGCGCCCTGAGCCTGAGCACCACGGGCAAGCTCAGCAATGCAGGGCAGCTCGTGGCCGGACGCACCCTGACGGTCAGTGCCAACGCGATCGACAACGCCGCCAGCGGCGAACTCTCGGGCGCCGACACCCACCTCGTCGCGGGCAGCGTCAGCAACCGGGGGCTCATCGACAGCAACGGCGAGACGCGCATCGATGCCAGCACCAGCGTCGACAACCTCGGCACCGGCCGCATCTACGGCGACCACATCGCGATCGGTACGGGCACGCTGACCAACGACGCCGAGACCATCAATGGCCAGACCTCCAGCGGCGCGATCGTCTCGCGCGGCGACCTGGACATCGGCGCAGCACAGATCAACAACCGCAACGGCGCCCTTATCCACAGCGAGGGCGACCTGTACGTCGGCGGCGCGCTGGATGCCAACGGCTATGCCATCGGCACGGCGGCACAGTTGAACAACCACAGCGCCGACCTCGAGTCCGTGGGCAGCATGACTCTCGATGTCGCCAACGTCGACAACCGCGACACCCAGATGCAGGTCGTCCCCGGCGCCCAGGTGACGCAGAGCAGCACCTCGGAGTGGAAGACCTACCTGAGCAACCTGGGCCTGTGGACCACCACCACGACCTCCACGACCGACGGCATCGCCAACGTCCGCCCCGCCGTCATCAGCGCCGGGGGCGACCTCACGCTCACGGGCAACCTCGTCAACCGCGACAGCAAGGTGCTCGCGGGCTACGACCTCACGATCCATCGCAACGTGGACAGCCAGTCCACCCAGGGCCAGCAGAGCGTGTCGGTGCACACCACGGTGCTGGGCATCGACGCCGGAGGCAACACGGCGCTCTTCGACCTGGGCACGCAGACCACCGCCACCGCCATCGACCTCACGGCCTACGGCCCACCCCAGGGCCACCAGGCGACCAGCGCCGTCGGCGGCGCCCCGGGCACCGCGAGCAGCGGCAGCGGCAGCGGCTCGGCGAGCGGCGCCGGCACCGCCAAGAGCGGCCAGGGCGCGGGCGCGATCCTCGAAGTGCCCTCGGCCGTGGGGTCGGGTCCCGGTGTCACCGGGGCCAGCGCCGACGGCGCCGGCTCGGCCAGCCAGGGCGTCCCGATGGTCGTGCGCACTGCCGCGCCCGGCACCCAACTGCCCACGGCGAGCCTCTTCCGGACCCACCCGCAAAGCACCGCCCGCTTCCTCATCGAAACCGACCCGCGCTTCGCCAACTACGGCCAGTGGCTCGGCAGCGACTACCTCTTCAGCCAGCTCGGCCTGGACCCGAACAACCTGCAAAAGCGCCTGGGCGACGGCTTCTACGAGCAGCGCCTGATCCGCGAACAGATCGCCCAGCTCACCGGCAACCGGTTCCTGGACGGCTACTCGGACGACCAGAGCGAGTACCTCGCGCTGATGGACGCGGGGGCGACCTTCGCGAAGGAATATCACCTCACCCCCGGCATCGCGCTCACGCCCGAGCAGATGGCGCAGCTCACGAGCGACATCGTCTGGATGGTCAGCCAGACCGTGACCTTGCCCGACGGCAGCACGCAGCAGGTGCTGGTGCCCCAGGTGTACGTGCGGGTGCAGCCCGGGGACATCGACGGGCACGGGGCGCTGCTGTCGGCCGAGCGGGTCAAGATCGACACCCAGCCCGGTGCGGGCGCCGTCACCAACAGCGGCACCATCGCCGGACGCTCGCTGGTGTCGATCACGGCCGATGACATCCGGAACGTCGACGGCGGGCGCATCACGGGTGGCGCCGTGGGCCTCACGGCGCGCAATGACCTGGACAACATCGGCGCGACGATCGATGCGCGCAAGTCCTTGAGCCTCGCGGCGGGCCATGACATCCATATCGCCAGTACCACGAGTGCGACCACACTCAATGGTGCGGTCAATGGGCAGGTCGTCGATCGGGTGGCCGGCGTCTATGTGAGCGATCCGAAGGCGACGCTCTCGATCAATGCCGGGAATGACCTGAACGTCACGGGCGCCAACATCGCCAACCGAGGCGCGGGCGGCATGACCACCCTGCACGCGGGCAACGACATCAATCTGGGCACCGTCACCGAGTCGAGCAGCTTCAGCTACGTGGCGCCCAACGGCAAGGGCTTCATTGCCTCCAGCCAGAGCCACGAGGTGGGCAGCACGATCGCCACCAACGGCACCACCCTCATCACCGCCGGCCAGGACATCAATGCGCGTCAGGCGAACGTGAACTCGGGAGAAGGCCTATTGATCGTCAACGCCGGACGTGACCTGAACATCGTCGACGGGCAGAGCACCCGCAGCACGGCCTTTGGCTACGAGTCCACCAAGAAAGGCACCCTCTCCAGCTCGACCACCAGCCTGGGCGCGAGTGAAGCCAGCAGCACCAGCGTGGGCAGCAGCTTCTCGGGCGGCTTGGTGTCGATGCACGCGGACAACAACGTCAACATCGTCGGCTCGCACATCAGCGGCACGCAGGGTGTGGGCATCACGGCCGGCAATGAACTGAATGTGGTCGAGGGGCGCAGCACCACGAGCAGCAGCGCCTACATCCATCGCAGCACCAGCGGGCTGATGAAGGACCCCTTCCTCACCAAGGACAGCGCTGGCGGCAATGGCATCGAACTGCGCACCGACAACGCCTCGGCCAGCAGCATCACCAGCAGCCAAGGCGGTGTTCTGCTCGAGGGCAACAACAGCGTGTACCTGCGCGGCGCCGAGGTCTCCGCGGCCAAGGATGTCAACATCAAGGGTGGCGACGTGACCATCGTCGCGGCGACCAACGAAGCCGGCCTCACACTCAGCGAGGATCGCAAAGGGGGAAGTGTCAGCGCGGTTGCGCTGCATCCGCCCGGGCACGGCTTCGGCGCCAAGAGCCAGGACACCTACGATGCGCAGGCCACCTCGCTGGCGCGCTCCAGCCTGCAGGGCGCCAACATCAACATTACGGCCGAGGATGCAAACGGCGTGCGCGGTGCCGTGACCATCGCGGGCACCACCATCAGCACCCCCGGCACGCTCAAGCTCGAAGGCGACAGCGTCAACCTCGCGCTGCAATCCACCGACCTGACCATGACCCAGAAGGGCAGCGGCAAGGATTTGATGTGGCAGCGCACGTCCGACTCGGGGACAAGCAAGGAGACGCTGAACTACAACCAGATCAACGCCGGCGGGCTGCAGGTGAATGCCAACCGCGTGACGGTCGGCATGAACGCCAGGGACAGCCTGGAGGCGCTGGCGCAGCAGCCGGGGATGGGCTGGGTGCAGCAGATCAACAGCGACCCGAACCTGCAGGGCAAGGTCGACTGGCAGAAGCTCGATGAAGCGAACCGGCAGTGGAACTACGGCAAGCAGGGGTTGACGCCCGAAGGCGCGGCTGTGGTGATGGCCGTCGTGACATGGGCGACCTGGGGCGCGGCTTCAGGCGCGGGTGCGGCTGCGAGCGATGCGGCAGCAACCTCCGGGATGGCCGCGGTAGGCGAAGGTGGGTTTGTAGCGGCCGGGGGGATGACGGTTTCGAGCGTCGTCGGGGGCGCGGTGACGGCAGGTGTTTCTGCACTGGCGGGCGAGGCTGCGGTGGCGCTGCTCAACAACCAAGGCGACATCGGCGCGGCGCTGCATGACCTCGGGTCCAGCGCCAACGTCAAGGGTCTGGTGACGGCCATGCTCACCGGCGGAGTGTTGGCGGGGCTCGATCTCAACCCCAATGGCCTGCCTACGGTCAATGGCGGCGCGCAAGGCTTCATGGACCAGCTCGGGCAGAACCTCAAGGCGGCAGGTGCCAAGGCGCTGATCAACACGGCGGTCAACGGGGGCAGCCTGGAGAGCAATCTTGCAAGTGCTCTGAAGAGCGGTGTGCTCGATACCGTCGCGGCGCAAGGGGCGTACGCCCTTGGTGACCTCAAGGCCGCAGGCGTGCTGGACGACTTTACGCAGAAAGTGGCACATGCGATTGCAGGATGTGCGGTGGGCGCGGCGCGTACCGATGGAAGCTGCTCGGCCGGGGCGATCGGCGCCGTGATTGGCGAAATCAGCGCCAGCGTCTATGGACGCGATGAAGAAGGCAACGTCAAACCGGGAGCCGTCGAGATGGCCGGCATGTTCGCTGCCTTGGCTGCCGCCATAACGGGAGCCGACGCCCAGGGCATCGCGCTGGCGCAGGCCGCCGGAGCCAACGCAGCGGCCAACAACGCGCTGAGCCTGCGCGGCACCAGCAAACTCGTGGCGGATCTGCGCGCATGTTCGGGCGGCACCGGCAACACCTGCGACGTGAACCAGATGCGCCAGGATGCCGCCAGCGATGCCGCCAAGCAGGCTGAGCGCATCGATAGCGCCTGCGGTGGCAGCGGCAGCAACCTCAGCCAATGCATGCAACTGGGTAACAACGCCAGCACCAACCTCGAACAACTGATGTGGGCGTCGACTTATGCCGACACGCCAGAGAAAAAGGCGCTCGTCAATGAGCTGATGTGGCAGCAGGTAGACGACATCACCAAGTTGCGCGACTCGCTGTCGGGTGTGGTACAGGCTGCGGGGGTGGTGGATCGCATGACGGCTGTGCTGGTGGGGGCGGGACCGACCATTGGGGTGGCTATTGGGGGCGCGATCGGCAGCCCTAAGGTACCTTCGACTCTCCAGCCGTTCACCAATCCACCGCAGGCGCCGGTCATCCCATCTGATTGGGTTAGTCTGCCAGGTAGAACACCAGGAAGCACCATTTATTACCCGCCCGGCACAAACCCAAACGCACCTGGCAGCACGTATATTCGCGTGATGCCCCCTGGCGCGACGCCGGTGCTGGGTCTTCAAGACGGCTACTGGATTTCGGTGAAGAATGGGCAGCCGATAAATCCGTCGACTGGAGGGACCGGAGCTAGGGGTGATACACATATCCCGCTGCCTCCAAATTCAATGCCGCCAGCCCGCTGAAAGAATCAGGATGATTAAT
Source organism: Variovorax sp. HW608 (assembly GCF_900090195.1). Taxonomy (NCBI): domain Bacteria; kingdom Pseudomonadati; phylum Pseudomonadota; class Betaproteobacteria; order Burkholderiales; family Comamonadaceae; genus Variovorax; species Variovorax sp. HW608. Next base: position 3,191,619 of record NZ_LT607803.1, on the reverse strand, counting down.
GTTGATAAACGAGACTTGGAAGAGTTTTCGTCCGCTCTTTTAGTGGGGATTACCATTGGGGCGGGTTCGATTGCGATGATTTTCTCAAGTGACGCGAGCTTGTTAATTCAATGCCCATTCAAATGCACGAATGGAGACGTTGTTCTCAGCGGCAATGGCGAAGAGCCAAGCTCCAGTTTTTTGTTGATCGGATATTTGAACAAGAAGGTTAGAAAATCGGAATATATTGATGGAGTTTTCGCGTTGGAGTTTGAGACGGGAGAGGTCTTGACGGTAATTCCCAACCGAGATGGACTTGAGTCTTATGTGATCACGAATCGATTTGGTGTATTGCCAATAGCAGTTTTGTAAATTAAGACTGGCAGAAGATCGATGAAGTGCGCAGCAGTGGAACTATGGTTGACGCCCGAAGGGGCCGCTGTGGAGATGGTGGTCATGACTTGGGCGACCTGGGGAGCGGCTTCAGATGCGGCTGCGAGCGATGCAGTGCAACCATCTGGGATGGTTGCGGTGGGCGAAGGTGGATTAGTAGCGGCCGGGGGGCCTGGACCCGAACAACCTGCAAAAGCGCCTGGGCGACGGCTTCTACGAGCAGCGCCTGATCCGCGAACAGATCGCCCAGCTCACCGGCAACCGGTTCCTGGACGGCTACTCGGACGACCAGAGCGAGTACCTCGCGCTGATGGACGCGGGGGCGACCTTCGCGAAGGAATATCACCTCACCCCCGGCATCGCGCTCACGCCCGAGCAGATGGCGCAGCTCACGAGCGACATCGTCTGGATGGTCAGCCAGACCGTGACCTTGCCCGACGGCAGCACGCAGCAGGTGCTGGTGCCCCAGGTGTACGTGCGGGTGCAGCCCGGGGACATCGACGGGCACGGGGCGCTGCTGTCGGCCGAGCGGGTCAAGATCGACACCCAGCCCGGTGCGGGCGCCGTCACCAACAGCGGCACCATCGCCGGACGCTCGCTGGTGTCGATCACGGCCGATGACATCCGGAACGTCGACGGCGGGCGCATCACGGGTGGCGCCGTGGGCCTCACGGCGCGCAATGACCTGGACAACATCGGCGCGACGATCGATGCGCGCAAGTCCTTGAGCCTCGCGGCGGGCCATGACATCCATATCGCCAGTACCACGAGTGCGACCACACTCAATGGTGCGGTCAATGGGCAGGTCGTCGATCGGGTGGCCGGCGTCTATGTGAGCGATCCGAAGGCGACGCTCTCGATCAATGCCGGGAATGACCTGAACGTCACGGGCGCCAACATCGCCAACCGAGGCGCGGGCGGCATGACCACCCTGCACGCGGGCAACGACATCAATCTGGGCACCGTCACCGAGTCGAGCAGCTTCAGCTACGTGGCGCCCAACGGCAAGGGCTTCATTGCCTCCAGCCAGAGCCACGAGGTGGGCAGCACGATCGCCACCAACGGCACCACCCTCATCACCGCCGGCCAGGACATCAATGCGCGTCAGGCGAACGTGAACTCGGGAGAAGGCCTATTGATCGTCAACGCCGGACGTGACCTGAACATCGTCGACGGGCAGAGCACCCGCAGCACGGCCTTTGGCTACGAGTCCACCAAGAAAGGCACCCTCTCCAGCTCGACCACCAGCCTGGGCGCGAGTGAAGCCAGCAGCACCAGCGTGGGCAGCAGCTTCTCGGGCGGCTTGGTGTCGATGCACGCGGACAACAACGTCAACATCGTCGGCTCGCACATCAGCGGCACGCAGGGTGTGGGCATCACGGCCGGCAATGAACTGAATGTGGTCGAGGGGCGCAGCACCACGAGCAGCAGCGCCTACATCCATCGCAGCACCAGCGGGCTGATGAAGGACCCCTTCCTCACCAAGGACAGCGCTGGCGGCAATGGCATCGAACTGCGCACCGACAACGCCTCGGCCAGCAGCATCACCAGCAGCCAAGGCGGTGTTCTGCTCGAGGGCAACAACAGCGTGTACCTGCGCGGCGCCGAGGTCTCCGCGGCCAAGGATGTCAACATCAAGGGTGGCGACGTGACCATCGTCGCGGCGACCAACGAAGCCGGCCTCACACTCAGCGAGGATCGCAAAGGGGGAAGTGTCAGCGCGGTTGCGCTGCATCCGCCCGGGCACGGCTTCGGCGCCAAGAGCCAGGACACCTACGATGCGCAGGCCACCTCGCTGGCGCGCTCCAGCCTGCAGGGCGCCAACATCAACATTACGGCCGAGGATGCAAACGGCGTGCGCGGTGCCGTGACCATCGCGGGCACCACCATCAGCACCCCCGGCACGCTCAAGCTCGAAGGCGACAGCGTCAACCTCGCGCTGCAATCCACCGACCTGACCATGACCCAGAAGGGCAGCGGCAAGGATTTGATGTGGCAGCGCACGTCCGACTCGGGGACAAGCAAGGAGACGCTGAACTACAACCAGATCAACGCCGGCGGGCTGCAGGTGAATGCCAACCGCGTGACGGTCGGCATGAACGCCAGGGACAGCCTGGAGGCGCTGGCGCAGCAGCCGGGGATGGGCTGGGTGCAGCAGATCAACAGCGATCCGAACCTGCAAGGGAAGGTCGACTGGCAGAAGCTCGATGAAGCGAACCGGCAGTGGAACTACGGCAAGCAGGGGTTGACGCCTGAGGGCGCGGCCGTGGTGATGGCGGTCGTGACCTGGGCGACCTGGGGCACGGCCTCGGGACTCGGGGCGAGCGCTGGCAGTGCCGTGGGCGGTGGCACGACAGGCATGGTCGTGAGCGGAGCGGTGACGGCGGGCGTGTCGGCCCTGGCGGGGCAGGCGTCGGTGGCGCTGATCAACAACCAAGGCGACATCGGCGCGGCGTTGCACGACCTGGGTAGCAGTTCCAACGTGAAGAATCTGCTGACGGCCATCGTGACGGGTGGCGTGCTCGGCGGCTTGAACATGAATCCGACGGGGCTGCCGACAGTGAGCGGTGGCGCGCAGCCGTTCATCGAACAACTGGGGCAGAACCTGACGGCCGGTGCGGCCAAGGCAGTGATCAGCACCGCCATCAATGGCGGGAGCCTTGAAAGTGCCTTGAGCGAAGGGTTGAAGAACGCCTTCCTTGACACCGTTGCAGCACAAGGTGCGTTCGGGATCGGCAGCAACATCCAGCCGGGCAGCGTCGCGAACATGCTGGCGCAGGCGCATGCCATTGCGGGATGTGCGGTGGGAGCCGCACGCACGGATGGCAGCTGCGGTGCGGGCGCCTTGGGTGCAGCCATTGGCGAACTCGCAGCCAGCCTGTACGACCCCGGGGCGCTGAACACGCAGGGCGACACGGTCCAGTTCGCCGCCATGATGAGCAGCATCGCCGGCGCGGTTGCCGGACTGGATGCGGCAGACATCAACCTCGCGAGTCAGGCCGGGGCCAATGCGGCGGCCAACAACTGGTTGGCGACTCAGCAGAAGGCCCAGTTCGAGGCGGAGAAGGCCGCGGCCAAGACGCCCCTGGATCAACTCAAGGTTCTAGCCAAGTGGGGCGCGACGAGCTTTGCTCAGGATGAGTTGACCAAGATGGGCGTCGGCCTTGGATTGGTGCAATCCGGGATCAGCGACGTCAAGGGGTTGTTGGACTTCCTCTCAGACCCGGTCGCTGGTCTCAATGGTCTGCGCCAACTCATCAGCGACGACAACATGCGCCAGAAGCTTGGCGACAGCCTGTTCGGCGAACTGGACGCGAAGATCAGTCGCATGCAGACCGCGCTGGACGTGGGTGGCGCGCAAAACTCGGTGCAGCTTGGTCAGGACCTGGGCAGTCTGATCTATCAGGTCGGCGCGGTGGTCGGCGGCGTGGGAGCCGCCGCAAAGGTGGGCGTCGCTGTCGTGGATGCGGCCACCAGCCTCGGGGCGAAGTCGTTGGGGAGTGTGGCGGTTAGAGCGGCGACTGGGGCAGATAGCGCTGTAAACGTTGTCAATGGATTGAATCTCAACAAGTCACTAGCGAGTCAGCAGCAGCTTTCGGAGCTACTTTCTGGGAACGGCATCAACATCGCAGGCAATGGGACAAGTGTTCCTCTGCGAGATGCCTCCCGTTTGGTGGCGGAATACGGAGGGCAAGCGAGCGACTGGAGTAAGGTAAGCAGTGCAAGCTACACAGCGGCCGATGGTTTGAAATTCGAGATTCATGCATATCGGAACGCGATAACCGGCCAAGTTGTAGAGCCCAAATCGATTCCCTTGAGATGAGCGAGTTGCGCGCAATGAATGAATACCAGACCTTGGAACGTCGCCGCCTGGTGACGATAGTGCGGGCTATGCTGAGTGGCGAGCTCCCGTTCTTGGAGGGAGCGGAGCAGGTGCTGGGCATCAAGAGTCAGTTGGTTGGAGTTGCTGATCGCGATCCTGACTTTGATGTCTTCGTGGTGATTCGGTCAGAAACCGATCACTTTCCTCTTGAGAATCAGCGCCACCTATGGGCTCCGGAGGCCCTTGCACGGCTGGAGCCCGAAATGAAGAGTGCAGAGAAGTGGGCGAGTTCGTTCGCTCCACAAGCGTGCAGAAATCTCATTGATCGATTTGGCTGTTGACTCTGCAGTGTCGATGGCGGGCGGTGCGCACGGCCACGCCGAGCACCCTGCCCACCGCGAGCCTCTTCCGAACCCACCCGAGAGCACCAGCCGCTACCTGATCGAGACCGACCCGCGGTTCACCAACTACGGCCAGTGGATCGGCAGCGACTACCTCTTCAGCCAGCTCGGCCTGGACCCCAGCAACCTGCAAAAGCGCCTGGGCGACGCCTTCTACGAACAGCGCCTGATCCGCGGCAGATCGCCCAGCGCACCGGCAACCGCTTCCTCGCCGGCTACTCGGACGACCAGAGCGAGACATCGCGCTGATGGACGCCGGAGCCACCTTCGCGAAGGAATACCACCTGACCCCCGGCATCGCACTCACCCCCGAGCAGATGGCGCAGCTCACGAGCGACATCGTCTGGATGGTCAGCCAGACGGTGACCTTGCCCGATGGCAGCACCCAGCAGGTGCTGGTGCCCCAGGTCTAGGTGCGGGTGCAGCCCGGAGTTCTCGTACACGCTCTTCTCAAATAGAAACGATATGGAAATAGAAATTTCGCAACCGCTGTGGTCCACTACAAGGAAGAATATCGACGCAAGCACTGTGCCATCGAGTTTCGAAGGCAAAATATCGAAGGATGTCCTCGCCAGCATCAAAGAAAGTTTTTTGCAATTTCCCAAATGGTGGTAACGACATGATGAAGTTGAAACTCGGTGTGACAGCCGGGCGCTGCAGAGGCGAAAATAACCGTCAGGCTGAGGGTGAATATGGGGATAATGGCGAGTGAATGGGCGGCGCCTGATTAATCCGGCGAACTCTGGTTTTGGCAGTGAGAACGCCGAAGCGGCCTCTTAAGCGTGCGGTATTCAGTTGACCGATCAAATGCAAAATGAGCTTGGTGCTGAATTTATTGTTTCGGTCAAGGTCCGACTTGCAATAGAGTGTCCCGACGCCATCAACGGCATCGAACTGCAACGCGGCCAGCAGCATCGCCAATAGAAAGAAATACCAAACATAACTTGTACGTGCGGTCATCAGATTAGGCATGGCGAAATCCCATGTCGTGATCGGCTGCTGCTGATTTCTGATGAGGCCTATGATCAGTTTTGGGGCTCCGTAGACGCGGAGGAAATCTATCGCGCGATGCTGCCGGTGCGCAAGTGCCCTAACTGCGGACGTTTGTGGGTGTTTTGGGCGGGATTCGCAAGGCCCGCCTCCGTGTATAAGCCGGATTAGCATGCTGCTGAAATACCCCCTTCCGAAGCGAGCCATCCAGGAATTAATTGCCGCAGCCTGAACTTCCGGTACAACTCGACTGGCGGCAGATATCCCTGAAAAAAGGTGAGTGCTATGAGAGAAAACGACACGTTTGTGTTGCCGAAGCCCGTTGAAGCAACGGTGATTGGAGAGCGCCGAACTGTTGCGCTGCCTGTCGGGACTGTTGTGAAAGTGGTATTGGTCTTTGGTGACCCCAACTCGCCCGCAGCCTATGAAGTAGAGGCCTTCTTACCGAAGGACGATATCTATGCGTTGGCAACTATTGAGACTCGTGATGGTGGGTAAATTTTGATGTGGCAAACAATGCAGTGGCTGCGTCGCGCCGATACACCGGCGATCCTGAGGTATCTGGAAGCTCGATGGCCGTCCGTTGAATTAGGTGTCCTAGTCAATTTTCAATCGACATGCGAAGCGAAGTACGCAATGGCTGGACCGTCGAGTTCAGGAGGAACATTCACATGTATTGCCACAGCCTCAAGATGGCCAAAGCTGGTCGGAAATATGACATTCCGTGTGAAGACTCTCCGATGGGTTTCGTTGCGATATGGCCTTACGAACTGAATCTGGAGGACTCTGTTTTTCAAGACTTGCTCGTGGGATTACGGGCATGGGCAACTCTCTCGGGCATCAAGTACAAGCTCTATACATCTAAGGACGACTGCGAGACGAATGAGAACGGTCTCTAAGGATGCCTAACAATTCGCTGCCGTCGATGGTCTTAATGACGTTGACGGGCTTTCGCCACCTAAGGTCGGGGCAAGCCGGCGTTCCACAAACACAAAGCCCCTCCGAGGAGGGGCTTTTGCATGTACCTTGCGGGGCTCAATCAATCCGCATAAACGCCCGCAGCCTTGATGATCGGACTCCACTTCGCAATCTCCGCCGCCACGAACTTCTTGTGCCCCTCGGGCTCGATGCGGCCGTCATTAGCGACCACGGCGCCCAGGCTTTCCTGCCGCTTGATGAACTCGGGGTCCTTCAGGGCCAGCTTCAGCGCATCGTTGAGCTTCTTGGTGACGGCCGGCGGCGTGCCCTTGGGCGCATAGAGGCCGTGCCAGATGGTGACCTGGAAGTCCTTCAGGCCGGCTTCCTGCAGGGTGGGAAGGTTCTTCAGCAGCGGGGTGGTGAGCCGCTTGGGCGTGGTCACGGCGAAGGCCTTCACCTTCTTGCCCTCGATGTGCGGCGAGGTGTTGGTGGTCTGGTCGCACAGCAGGTCGATCTGGCCGCCCATCAGGTCGGTGATGGCCGGCGCGGTGCCCTTGTACGGCACGGGCGTCATCTCGGTCTTGGTGGCGCTCTGGAAGAGCAGGCCGCACAGGTGCGAGGCCGAGCCCACGCCCGCGTTGCCGAGGTTGATCTTGCCCTTGTTGGCCGCCATCCAGGCGGACAGCTCCTTGTAGTTGTTGGCCGGCAGGTTGGGCCGCGAGATCAGCGTCATCGGCACGTCGTTGACGATGCCGAGGTATTCGAAGTCGGTCTCGACCTTGAAGGGCACGTTGCGCACCAGCGTCGGGATGGTGGACATGCCGATGTGGTTGAGCAGCAGCGTGTAGCCGTCCGGTGCCGCGCGCGCCACCTTGGCGGCGCCGATCGAGCTGCCGGCGCCCGGCACGTTGTCGACCACGATGGTTGCGCCGCCCAGCGGCTTGCGCAGCGCCTCGGCGAGGTCGCGGGCCACGCGGTCGGTCGGGCCGCCGGCAGCGAAGGGGACCACCACGGTGATGGTCTTGGAACCAGGGAAGTCCTGGGCATGGACGCCAGCGACTGCCGCGGCGATCGCCACGAGGGCGAACAATTTCTTCATGGTCTCTCCGGATACGGATGGGGAAGCAGTTGGACCGCCGATCTTATCGGCTGACCCGACGCTGACTCATCCCGGTGTCCCCCTACGCGCCGGCAGGGTCACTCGCCCTTGAGGATGGTCTCGCCCCGCAGCGGGCCCATGTCGCGGATGTTGAAGCGGTGCCGCTTCCAGCCGCCCACGGTGCGGCGCCAGTTCACGACCGAGATGAAGTAGTACAGCACCTTGAACATGAAGAGCGACCGCCGGTAGGCCGGCCCGTGGTGGATGTCGGCCGCCAGCAGCGACATCAGCCCCTGCTTGGCGTTGAAGACATTGTTCGGGTGCATGAACATGTCGCGGATCGTCGGGTTGGTCACCCGGTAGATGAACCACGAGTAGTCGCGCGGGCCGACGCGCATGCGCTTTTCGAGCGCCTTGCGCGCCGCGGGCAGCTCGGCCGGGCGGTCGAGCGCGGTCTCCACCAGCTTCGCGCCGTCGAACGCGCTCTGCATCGCGAGGAACACGCCCGAGGAGAACATCGGATCGATGAAGGTGAAGGCGTCGCCCACCATCAGGTAGCGCTCGCCGGTGGCGTGCGTGCTGGAGTAGGAGAAATTGCCGGTGGCGTGCACCATGTCGTCCACCAGCGTGGCGTCCTTGAGCCGGTCGTGCAGCTCGGGGCACATCGCGATGGTGTCGAAGAAGTAGTCCTTGAGCGGCTTGTCGCGCGCCTTCAGGTAGTAGGCCCAGCACACCGCGCCCACGCTGGTGGTGCCGTCGGCGAGCGGGATGAACCAGAACCAGCCGTGCTCGAACCAGCAGATGCTGATGTTGCCCTCGCGCTTGCCTTCGAGCCGGCGCGCGTTGCGGAAGTGGCCGAAGAGCGCGGTGCTGTTGTGCTCGGGGTTCTTCTGCTTGCTCTTGAGCTTGTTGGCGAGCACCGTGTCGCGCCCGCTCGCATCGACCACGAAGCGCGTGCGCCAGCTGCGCCTCGTGCCGTCCTCCAACGTAGCCTGCACCGTCGCGCCGCTGTCGTCGAAATCCACCTGCCGGACCTGGGCGCCTTCGAGCGTCACGGCGCCCTGCCGGGCCGCGTTGCGGAACAGCAGCTCGTCGAGCTCCGAGCGCCGCACCTGCCAGGCCGAATCCTTGCGCGGGTCCCAGCCTTCGGAGAAGTCGACATAGCTGCGGTAGTCGAGGTCCGGCGGCACGAACTCGATGCCGAACTTGGGCATGCCGATCCGGTCGACCTCCTCGCGCACGCCGAGCTTCTCGAACAGCTCGACGTTGCCGGGCAGCAGCGATTCGCCGATGTGGAATCGCGGGTGATGGTCCTTTTCGAGCATCACGACGCGGCGGCCCTGTCGCGCCAGCAGCGTGGACACCGTCGAGCCCGCGGGACCGCCGCCGATCACGAGCACGTCGCAGTCTGGCTGGCTTGCTTGCATGGTCTTCCCTTTCCTGGTTCGCAGTTGAAATCGTTGAAATGACGCGGGTGCGGATTGTGCCGCCGACCCGCGGGCGCTCAGTGGTGGCCGGCCGCGCGCTCGACCGGATCGCGCGAGCGCCTGTCGATCAGCGTCAGCAAGGGGCCGGTCGATGCGGTGGTGACCAGCGCCATCACCAACAGCATGGTGAACAGCTCCGCGCCGATCAGCCCGGTGTCGAGGCCCACCTTGATGACGATGAGCTCCATGAGCCCGCGCGAATTCATGAGGCAGCCGGTCGAGAGGCTTTCGCGCCAGCCGTAGCCGCAGACCCGCGCACCCGCCGCGCCCCCCGCGAGCTTGCCGACCATCGCGGTCAAGAGGATCAGGCCCATTGCACCGAGGCCCGCATTCGCGAACGCGCCGGGCGTGGTCCCCAGGCCTGCGAGCGCGAAGAAGATCGGCATCAGCACCACGACCGAAAGCGGCTCGATGCGGGCTTCCAGCGCAGCGAGCAGCCGGTCGTCGCGCGGCAGGCAGGCGCCGAACAGGAATGCGCCGAACACCGCGTGCAGGTGCAGCCATTCGGTCAGCATCGCGCACGAGAAGAGGCCGATCATCAGCCCCGCCAGCGCGAGCGGCGAGGGCACGCCGCCGGGCGCGTGAACGCGCAGCAGCCACGCGACCAGCGGCTTGACGACGAGGAACACGGCGGCGACCAGCACCGCGAGGCCCGCGCTGATCCTGAAGAAGCCCTGCAGGCCGGCCGCCGAACTGGCGAGCGCTACCACCAGCGCGAGCAGCACCCAAGCGACCGCGTCCACCACCCCGGCCGCGCTCAGCGCGAGCTGGCCGACGCGGGTGCGGGTCATGCCGCGGTCCTTGAGGATGCGCGCGAGCACCGGAAGGCGGCGATCGACAGCGCCACGCCGAGGAACAGCGCGAAGGGCCAGAAGGCCACGCCGGCAGGCGCGAGCGCGGGATGCAGCACCGGCGCGATCGCGAGCCCGAGCAGCATCGGCAGCGCCATGCTCGACAGCCCCACCCAGCCCGCCGCCCGCAGTTGCGCGCCCATGCCGCCGGGCGAGCGCAGCTCGGCCCCGACGATGAACATGAACAGCACGACCCCGATCATCGCCAGCGACGACAGGCCCGGCAGCGACGCCGCGGGAAACAGTTGCGCATGCCCCTCTGGAAACATCGCGCCGAACACGGCCGGACCGAGCAGCATGCCGGCCGCCATCTCCCCGATCACCATCGGCTGGCCGAAGGCGCGCAGCAGCTGCCCAGAGAGGCGGGCGACGATCAGGATCACGGTGAGTTGCAGGAGCAGCAGGGCCAGCGGCATGACGGGGAGGGCTTCGGTCGGTCGGCGGAAGAAGCACGCATTTTCGGCGATCGGTTTTTTCCGCGCCGCGTGCAAGAATCACTGCCTTGCCGGATGCCCCGAATCGAGCGATGACCGAAAGCCGTGGACCGATAGCGACCGCCATCGAGTTGCTGCGCGAGGCCCGGCGCATCGTGGTCTTCTCGGGGGCGGGGCTGTCGAAGGCCTCCGGCATCCCGACCTACCGCGATGCCGACGGTCTCTGGATGAACCAGAACGCGCTTCGGTATTCGCATGCGGACGACCTCGAGCGCGATCCGGCGGGGTTCTCCAGGTTCTGGGCAGAGCGGCTCGCGGTGGTCGAAAGCGCGCGCCCCAATCCCGGCCATCTGGCGCTGGCCCAATTGCAGCGGCTGCGTCCGGCGACACGGCTCATCACGCAGAACGTCGACGGGCTGCTCGGCATCGCGGGCTGCCAGGACGTGCTCGAACTCCACGGCTCGCTGCGGCGCTGGCGCTGCGACCACTGCGGCAACCGCCGCGGCCCGTGGCTGCTCAACCGCTGCAAGCGCTGCGGCTCGCGCGCGCGGCCCGACGTCGTGATGTTCGGCGAGATGCTCAACCAGGGCGTGCTGCTGGATGCCAGCACGGCCGCGCAGGACTGTGACGTCTTCATCGTGGTCGGCAGCACTGCGGTCGTCTATCCGGCGGCCGACCTGCCGCTCGCGGCGCTGTCGGCGGGCGGCCAGCTCATCACGCTCAACATCGAGCCCCTGCACCTCGACGATTCCGCCAGCGCCGTATTGCGCGGTGCGGCCGAGGAGCTGCTGCCGCGGCTGGTCGCGGGGCTCGGCCATTCGGGCGCAGGATCCTGAAAGTAGAACTCCTGTCGTAATCCTGGCATCGCCGACGCTGCATTGGCTTGTGAGGGCCGTGCGGGCCGCGCAGAATGGATGCGCTTGCCATCCCGGAGGACGAAAGCATGAAGACAGTGGCTGAAATTCTCAAGGCCAAGGGTAGCTCGGCGGTGTACGCGCTCGCGCCGTCCGCGACGGTCTTCGAAGCCGTCAAGCTGATGGCCGAAAAAAACGTCGGCGCGCTGCTGGTCATGGAGGGAGAACGCATCGTCGGCGTCGTGACCGAGCGCGACTACGCGCGCAAGGTCGTGCTGCTGGCGCGTTCCTCCAAGGACACGCTGTTGCGCGACGTGATGACGAGTGCCGTGATCTACGTGCGGCCGAGCCAGACCAGCGAGGAATGCATGGCGCTGATGACCGAAAGCCGGGTGCGGCACCTGCCGGTGCTGGACGACGGCCGGCTGGTCGGGCTGATCTCGATCGGCGACATCGTCAAGGGCATCATCTCGGAGCAGAACTTCATCATCGAGCAGCTCCAGCACTACATCTCAGGAGACCGCAGCTGATCCGGCCGCGCCCTGCATGCCTCTTTCGCCCGAAGAACTCGAACGCATCGAATCCCTGACGCTGGCGCACTACGACGGGCAGGCCGACGATTTCTGGGTCGCCACGCGCCGCCATGACGTGAGCCAGAACATCGCGGCCTTGCTCGATCACATCGAGGCGCCGCCGCCTTTCACCCTGCTCGATTTCGGCTGCGGCCCGGGCCGCGACCTGAAGACCTTCTCGCGGCTCGGCCATGTGGCGATCGGCCTCGAAGGCGCGCCGCACTTCGCGCAGATGGCGCGCGCCCACAGCGGCTGCGAGGTCTGGCTGCAGAACTTCCTGTCGCTGGACCTGCCGTCCGAGCGCTTCGACGGCATCTTTGCCAATGCGTCGCTGTTCCACGTGCCGCAGCAGGAACTGCCGCGCGTGCTCGGCGAACTGCGGGCCTCGCTGAAGCCGGGCGGCGTGCTGTTTTGCTCCAATCCGCGCGGGGAGGGGGAGGAGGGCTGGCGCGGCCAGCGCTATGGCGCCTTCCACGACCTTGCGGGCTGGCGGGCGTTGATGACTTGCGCCGGCTTCGACGAGCTCGACCACTATTACCGCCCGACCGGGCTGCCGTTCGAGCAGCAGCCGTGGCTTGCGAGCGTGTGGCGCAAGCCCTAACGCGTGAGCAGCTGGCGCAGGCGATCGCGCAGCGCGACGATGGACTGGCTGGTCTCGGCGGCGGCATCATCCCATTGCCGATAGGTCGTCCGTTCGCGCTCGAGGCAGTGGCGCAGCGCGGCGAGGTTGCGTTCGTTGTAGGCCCAGACGCCCTGCACCACGAAATTGCCCGGCGTCTCGGAATCCGGGCGCGGCGAAACCGCCACCCCCTCGGCGCCGATCGCCTGCAGCAGCGCGGAACGCGCGAGGGCGATCTGCATGCCGTCGCCATGCATTTCGATCTCGCGGCTCAGCAGGTAGCTCACCGCCTGCAGCCCCTGGAACTGCTCGGCGAGGAAGGTGGTGACCTCGAGCAGCACGAGGGGGCCGAAATTCCGCTTTTCCTTCTTCACGAAGGCCGAAGGCAGGAAGCGCTGGATCAGCACTTCGGTGCCGTCGCGGCTCACGGTGACGGGATCGAGCGTGCCCAGGAAGGTCCCGCGGTCATGGACTTCCATGGGCTCGCCGAGCCGGAAGTGGCGACCGTCCTGTCCGGTGATCTGCAGTTTCTCGAATGCCATGTCTCTCGCGCCGTGCAGCGTCTGCTTGTTTGCGCGTTCGAGGATGCCATGGCAAGGCGGACCGGTCGGGCCGGCGCGGGTGCACGGCCCGCCGCCACCGTCAAGACCGCACGAAAAGGGCCTGAAAGTTGCGGGGGACTGTTGCGATCCGTGATCAGCTTGCCATCAGATCGTCGAGCAGCCGGTAGTCCGGCAAGGTGGTGTCGATGGCCCGGCCCGAGCGAACGACCGTGCGGTCGAACTGCGTGCGCGACAGCATCTCGGAGTAGTTGCGCGCCTTGAGCACGAGGAAGTCCGCGCGGGCGCCCGCCTTCAGCACGCCCCGGTCGATACCCATGATCGCGGCCGGCGTCTCGGTGGCGGCGCGGATCCAGTCGCCGAGCGGATGGTCCAGGTGCAGGATCTTCACCGCCTGCGTGAAGGTGTCGAGCATGTCGTGGTCGCCCCAGGCGTAGAAGGGATCGCGGCAGTTGTCGCCCGCCACCGCCACGCGCAGGCCGTGGGCCTTCATCTCGTGCAGCAGGGTCACGCCGCGCCAGCGCGGGGTGCGACCGGCCGGGCTGCGGTCCTGCAGGTACATGTTGACCGTCGGCAGGCTCACGATGTCGATGCCGGCATCCCGGCACGCATCGAGCGTTTCCAGGATGAATTCGTCGGTCTGCAGCGCGAGCGAGGTGCAGTGGCCGCAGAGGATGCGGCCCGCGAAGTCCTCGGCGACCGCGGTCCGCGCGACGCGGATCAGCGCACGCGCGCGCGGATCGGTCGATTCGTCCACGTGCAGGTCGAGGTCGAGCCCGCGCTCCGCCGCGAGGCGGAATACGCGCACCAGCGCCTCGTCCATGTCCGGCGGCATCGTCTCGCCCGGGAAGCGGCCCGAGCGCGTGACGCAGCCGAGCCGGCCGCCGCTCTCGGCCACGATGTCGGCGAGCTGGCGGCCCTCGTCCCCGAGGAAGATGTCGAGCGGCGCGATCGACGACACCTGCAGCTCGATGCGCCCCGCCCAGCGCTCGCGCACTTCGCGAAACACCGGGAACGAGATCGACGCCTGCGGCGCCAGCGAATCCAGGTGCGTGCGGATCGCGACCACGCCCTTGGCGTAGGCGGTCGAAAGGCCGAATTCCATGCGGCGGCGCACGTCGTCCGCATTCCAGCGCGCGGTGCGGTCGCGCATCGTGGCGGCCGACGCGCCGGCGCCGTCGCCGGTCGGGTTGGCCTGGCGCGGCCAGATGTGGCCCTTGTCGAGATGCGTGTGGCAATCGACCATGCCCGGCAGCAGCATCGATGCGTCGAGGTCCGGGCCGAGTTCCGCGGGCATGCGGCCCGCGGCATCGATGGCGGCGATGCGCCCGTCGTCCACCAGCAGGTCGATGGCGAGCAGGTCGCCGGCCGCATCACCCGGCAGTTCGGCCTGAACGATGCAGCGGGGCGCCCGCAGGTTGCGCAGGGCGTAGCGGGAGACGGCCGGCGGCTGGAAGAACGCGTGGGTCATCGGTAGCGTGCCGCAAGGACCATGCCCGCACCCCCGCGCTCAGTGCGCCGTGCGGTCGTTGAGGATGCGCATCACGATCGGCTTCAGGACCTGGCTGCCTGCCGCGTGATCGTCCGCGGCCGGTGCCTGGCGGTCGGTGAGGTTGCCGACGAAGATGTAGTGCTCGCCGCTGCCTTCGACGAAGCCGACGAACCAGCCGTCGCGCAGCTTGCCCGGCGCCCGGTCGGTGGCGCGCATGCGGTGGCGCCCCGCGCCGGTCTTGCCGTAGATGTCGGCGCCGTTCTCGAGCTTGCCGAGCGCCATGTTCTGGCGGGTCTGGTCGATGGCCTCGCGCGAGACCGGGAGCTGGTGCGCTTCCATCGCCTTCAGGAATTCGAGCTGCTCGTAGGCCGAGATCTGCAGGCTGCTGCTCAGCCAGGCATTGGTCAGGCCGTTGTTCTTGCCGATGTCGCCCGTGAAGTCGAGATTGCCGTACCTGAAGTCGTCGAGGTACTTGCCGATGCGCGCATAGCCCAGCGAAGGCGCGACGTCCTGCGACACCCACACCACCGAATCCTGCAGCCAGCTTCGCGGCGTCTGGTCGCGGTTGAGTTCGGACCGCTCGTATTTCTGGCCGTTCCATTTGAAGACGGTCTGCGGCTCGATGAGCTTCTCGTTGAAGGCCATCAGCGACAGCGGCACCTTGAAGGTCGAGTCGGGCGCGATGCGCTGCTTGCAGCGGCCGCCGGGGTTGTATTCGGCGACGAGCTTCTTCGCGTTCACGTCGTAGAGCAGGAAACAGGCGTCGAAGCCCTTGAAGCTTTCGTTGAAGGAGGGCGCTTCCGTGGCAGCCGTGGTGCCCGTCCACGGGCCGATCAGCGCGGCCACGAGGGCAAGGGAGGAAATGCGGAGAGTCTTCTTGATGTTCATGTTGGCGGCCTGGGGCCTCGGGTCCGGCGCTTCCGGCGGGATGCGCTCAGGGATAATTCTCGCCGACCGAGCGAGGATCCAAATTGAGCACCGATAACGCTTTTTCCGAACTGGGACTGGGCTCCGACGCCACCGAGCGTGAAGTCAAGGCCGCCTGGCGGCGCCTCGTGTCGCAGTGGCACCCGGATCGCAACACCAGCGCCGACGCGGTGGCGCGCATGCAACGCATCAACCGGGCCTTCGAGGAAATCCGCAATGCGGGATTCCGCGCGCGGCCCGAAACGCCGGCGGCCGACGAAGGCCGCGCCGACGAGGCGGATGCGCCGGATCGCGACGCGGCCCGGCACGATGCCGAGGAAGAATCCGTTCAGCCTCGCCGCCGCCCGATCCAGCGAAAAGTCAAGCTTTCCCTCGAGGAAGCCGCAGCAGGTTGTATCAAGGCGTTGCGCGGCCGCATGACGATGGCCTGCGCCACCTGCGACGGCGCCGGGCACCAGGTGCTCGGCGGCAATTGCGCCCATTGCGGCGGATCGGGCGCGATCCCGAAGCGCAACTTCTTCGGCTGGCCCGGCGGCATGACCGAATGCGCCGCCTGCCACGGCGGCGGCATCGCGCAGCGCACCTGCCCCGACTGCAACGGCGCCGGCACGCACACGCGCACCTACCAGCTCAAGGTGCGCATTCCGCCGGGCGTGCGGCAGGGCGATCTGCTGCATGTGGACGGACGCCGCGCGCGCGGAAACCCGCCGCCGGCCGATCTCGAGATCCGCGTCGAACTGCTCGCGCACGAATTCTTCGAGCTCGACGAAGACGGCACGATCCGCTGCGAGGTCCCGGTCGACGGCTTCGCGTGGATCGCCCAGCGGACGATCG
The DNA here is from genome assembly GCF_900090195.1 of Variovorax sp. HW608. Taxonomy (NCBI): domain Bacteria; kingdom Pseudomonadati; phylum Pseudomonadota; class Betaproteobacteria; order Burkholderiales; family Comamonadaceae; genus Variovorax; species Variovorax sp. HW608. The sequence continues at coordinate 3,175,386 of NZ_LT607803.1, read as the reverse complement.
AGGTGCCCACGCTCGTGGGCCTGAAGCCGGTGGCGCTGCGTCGCGACCGCCTGAGCTACAGCCTGCCGGGGCTGGGCTTTCCGGCCACGCGGCGTGGTGCGAACGCAGACCACGTCGTCATCGTGAAGCCCATCTTTCCGGAAACATTGAGCGCCGAACAGGCGCATCTGCTCGACCATCTCATCGCGAGCGCGTCGGGTGCGGACGGCGAGCCCATCGACAAGCGGCTCGCCGCATGGAGCCGCCAGCAGCGCGCCTGGGAGCGCGGCGCAGGGCGCGCTTCGAGAGAACAGTGATCGAGAGGGGCACGTGCGCGCGGCACGATGCCCGTCACTTCCGTCCGCGGGCCTTGTCGTACTTGCGCCAGTATTGGAACTCGTCCTCGTGCACCTCGATGTCCAGCTCCATCACCCGGGCCTGAAGCCGCTCCTGCACGTCGGCCACCGCCTTGTTGTAGATCGCCGGGCCGATCTCTTCGAGGAAGAAGCCGAGCAGGGCGCCCGCGGCGATGTTGCCGATGGGTTCGTCCATGTTCTCGCGGAAGTAGCGCTCGATCGAAGCGATCGCCTCCTGGCGGGCTTCCTTGTTCAGCTCGATGGTCATGGTGGTGATGCCACCCGGTTGAGGGCGGGCTGCTCGTTGAAGATCCGCCCGGCATTCTGCCGGGCCGCGCCGCGTCAACGGTAGGAACGCAGATCCTCGATCACCTTGCCGTCATTGGGCAGGCTGCCTTGCGCGACGAACTCGACGCCGCCACGCAGCTTGGTCACTTCGCGGATCACCTCGCCGATACGCTCTGCGAGCCCTTCAGGCGCAGCAGGGCATTCGAGCTTCAGCGTCATGCGGTCGTTCGCCATCTCGCCTTCGACCACCAGCCGCGCGCGCTGCACTTGCGGAAAGCGCCGCGCGATCTCCGCGACCTGGCCCGGGTGGACGAACATGCCGCGCACCTTCGTCGTCTGGTCGGCGCGGCCGAGCCAGCCCTTGATGCGCGTGTTGGTGCGGCCCGTGGGGCATTGGCCCGGCAACACTGCCGAGAGATCGCCGGTGCCGAAGCGGACCAGCGGGTAGTCGGGGTTGAGCGTGGTGACGACGATCTCGCCGACCTCGCCTTCGGGCACCGGGTCGCCGGTGCCGGGACGCACGATCTCCACGATCACGCCTTCGTCGAGCACCAGCCCTTCGCGTGCGGAAGTTTCATACGCGATCAGCCCCAGGTCGGCGGTCGCGTAGCACTGCATGCCCGTCACGCCGCGCTCGGCGATCCAGTCGCGCAGGCTCGGCGGAAAGGCCTCGCCCGACACCAGCGCCTTGGTGAGCGAGGGCAGCGCGACGCCCTTTTCCGCCGCCTTCTCGATGATGATCTTCAGGAAGCTCGGCGTGCCTGCATAGCCTGCCGGCTTGAGGTCGACGATGGCCTCGACCTGCTGCTCGGTCTGCCCGGTGCCGCCCGCGAACACGGTGCAGCCGAGCGCGCGCGCACCGCTTTCCATGATCGATCCGGCGGGCGTCATGTGATAGCTGAAGCAGTTGTGCACCAGCTCGCCGCCGCGGAAGCCAGCCGCGTAGAGGGCGCGTGCTGTGCGCCAGTAGTCGCGCGCCTCGCCTTCGGGCTCGTAGATGGTGCCGGGACTCGCGAACACGCGCGTCATGCGCGAGCCGAAGCGGATCGCCGAGAAGCCGCCGAACGGGTCGCTCGCGCGGCGTTCCTTCTGCAAGGCCAGCAACTCCGACTTGCGCGTGACCGGCAGCTTTGCGAGCGCCTCGCGGCTCGTGATATCGGCCGGCTTCACGCCATCCAGCAATCGCGCGAACGCGGGTGCCGCCGTCTGCGCCTGCAAGATCTGCCTGGGCAGCGCCGCGAACAGATCGCGCTCGCGCTCCTTCGGGTCTCGCACTTCGAGTGCGTCGTAGTAGTCCGTCATGAACCGTTGCTCCCTTTCAATGCCGCACAGCTCAAGGCGGGAAACACCGCGGAACCGGCTTTGCCGGGCCGCCGGTGTTGCCCCCTCGAAGGGGGTGCAGAGCCACACGAAGTGGGCGAGGCTGGGGGTGGTGTCATTACGCCAGCCACCGTTTCCTTCGCTTGTAGCTCTTGACGTCGCGGAAACTCTTGCGGTCCGCGCCTCCGACGCCAAGATAGAACTCCTTGACATCCTCGTTCTCGCGCAGGCTCTGCGCCTCGCCGTCCATCACGATGCGGCCGTTCTCGAGGATGTAGCCGTAGTCGGCATAGCGCAGCGCCATGTTGGTGTTCTGCTCGGCGAGCAGGAAGGTCACGCGCTCCTTCTCGTTCAAGTCCTTCACGATGCTGAAGACTTCCTCCACGATCTGCGGCGCGAGGCCCATCGAGGGCTCGTCGAGCAGCACCATGCTCGGGTTCGCCATCAGCGCGCGGCCGATCGCGCACATCTGCTGCTCGCCGCCCGAGGTGTAGGCGGCCTGCGAGCTGCGCCGCGTCTTCAGGCGCGGGAAGTAGGCGTAGACCTTCTCCAGCGTCTCGGCCACTGCGGCCTTGCCGTCGCTGCGGGTGTAGGCGCCGGTCATCAGGTTGTCCTCGATCGACAGGTGGGCGAAGCAGTGCCGGCCTTCCATCACCTGGATCAGGCCGCGCTTGACCAGCTCGGCCGGCGAGAGCGCCTCGATGCGCTCGCCGCGCAGCTCGATCGTGCCCTTGGTCACCGCGCCGCGCTCGCCCGCCAAGAGGTTCGACACCGCGCGCAGCGTGGTCGTCTTGCCCGCGCCGTTGCCGCCGAGCAGTGCCACGATGCCGCCTTCGGGCACCGTGAGCGACACGCCCTTGAGCACGAGGATCACGTGGTTGTAGATGACCTCGATGCCGTTGACGTCGAGAAGGACCTTGCGTTCGCTCATGGTGTTCCGAAGTGCGTTCTCTCGCTGGAACTCGTCAGGCGCCGCAGTCCGATGCGTCGCGGCGATTGAGTTTCTTCTCGCCCGCGTACTTCTCGCCGGCCGCCTTCACCATCGGCCTGATGATCTGCTCATCCGCCTGGTACCAGTCCGCGCCCACGTTCCATTTGCTGCCGTCCCAGGTCTCGATGCGCGCCCAGCTCGAACCCATGTGGTCCTGGCACGAGGTGCTGATCGGGCGCAGCACGCCCGCGAAGCCCAGCGCATCGAGCTTCTTCTGGTCGAGCGCGAGGTTCTCCAGACCCCAGCGCACCTGCTCGCCGTTCATGACCTTGCCCTTGCCGAAGCGCTCCTGCGCGCGCCGCACCGCCTCGATGCCGAGCATCTGGATGATCACGCCGCGCGTGTAGAGCACCGAGCCGACCTCGTCGCGCGGACCGCTGCCCTGGCCCTTGTCGTGCACGTTCTTGAGGATGTCCTGGATCACCTTCGGCTCGGTGCCCGAGGTGTTGAGCGCGAGCGCGTTGTAGCCCTTGGCATTGGCGCCGACGTCCTTCACGTCCGGCTCGGCGCCGGCCCACCACACGCCGTACATCTTCTCGCGCGGGTAGCCGGTGGCGACCGCCTCCTTGAGCGCGGTCGAGTTCATCACGCCCCAGCCCCACAGCAGAACGTAGTCGGGCCGTTGCTGGCGCACCTGCAGCCAGGCCGACTTCTGCTCGATGCCCGGTGCCGCCACCGGGATCAGTGTGAGCTCGAAGCCGTTCATCTTCGCGCGTTCCTGCAACAGCGGGATCGGCTCCTTGCCGAACGGCGAGTCGTGATAGACCAGCGTGATCTTCTTGCCCTTGAGCTTGTCGGCGCCGCCTTCCTTCTTCGCGATGTGCTGGATCAGGATGTCGGCGGCGGTCCAGTAGCTGCCCATGAGCGGGAAGTTCCACTTGAAGACATTGCCGTCCTGAGAGGCCGAGAGGCCGTAGCCCAGCGTCAGGAGCGGGATCTTGTCGGCTGGCGCCTTGTCGGTCAGCGCGAAGGTGATGCCGGTGGCCTGCGGATCGATCAGCGTCGCGCCCTTGTCCTTGAGGCGCTCATAGCACTCGACGCCCTTGTCGGTCGCGTAGCCGGTCTCGCATTCCTCGTAGCTGATCTTCACGCCGTTGATGCCGCCGGTCGCATTGATGAGCTTGATGTAGTCCTGTTTGCCGTTGGCCCATGGCGTGCCGTTGGGCGCGTACGGCCCGGTGCGGTAGACCAGCAGCGGGAAGAACTGCTCCTTGGCCTGTGCCTGCGCGAGCGCGGGTGCGAGCGATGCGGCGGTCAGTGCCGCGGCCAGGGCGAGCGATTTCAGTTTCATGCCAGTCTCCTGTGCGCCGGTCAAAACCGGCAAAGTGTTGTGAATGAAAGTTTCATACGTTGAAGGCTTAGCCAGCTACGGCGGCCCCGAGTCATGCGTGCACATCCGCGAGGGTGTGGGCGAAGCGTTGATAGGGGGACGAGCGGGCCGGGTATCGAGCCGCGTAATACATGCCCCGTGGCGACAGCTGCGGGTGGTCCGGGGTGCCGAGGCAGTAGGAGAATGCCGAAGGTCACACCGTCGCTGCCGCATTGGCGAGGCAGAGGCGGACCCCGCGCGGTCAAAGACCCCGAGCACGCACGCAAGCACTTTGTTCGGGAACCGGGAGATCCCGCGTCCTTCTGCGCAGCGCTGGGAAGCGCTGGCTGCAGAGCGCATCGTGAAGCCCAAGGGCGTACGACGATGAGCCACAGGCGCGGGAAGTCGGACTGCTGCGTAGTACCGAAGAAGCTGCCGAACAAGGCTGCGGGGGAAGCTCCTGCGGCGGCGGAGGTGGTGGAGGGAAGGCGGCAGGCCAAGGGAAATGCCATCGCGGCGCGCATGTCCCGCAGATCGGTGCGGGTCTATGACATGGGAACCGCGCTCGATGGCATACGACAGACGGCAAAGGGCCGTCGTGATGCGAGGTTCACGGGACTGCTGCATCACATCTACGCGGTCGAACGCCTGCGGGCGGCTTACCTCGCGCTCAAGCGCGACGCGGCCGCCGGGGTGGACGGCCAGACCTGGCAGACGTACGGACAGGACCTGGAGGGCAATCTCCTGGAGTTGTCCGAGCGGCTGGCCCGAGGGGGCTACCGGCCCCAGCCTGTGAAGAGGGTGTACATCGACAAGGCCGACGGCAGCAAGCGCCCGCTGGGCGTGCCGGCGCTGGAGGACAAGCTCGTCCAGCGTGCCACGGTCGAAGTGTTGAACGCCATCTACGAGCAGGACTTCCTCGGGTTCAGCTACGGCTTCAGGCCCGGGCGCAGCGCGCACAACGCGCTGGATGCCGTGGCGGTGGGTGTGGGCGCAAGGAAGGTGAACTGGATACTCGATGCGGACATCGCCAAGTTCTTCGACACGATCGAAAGGGACTGGCTGGTGAAGTTCATCGAACATCGCGTGGCTGACACGCGCGTGGTGCGGCTGATCAAGAAATGGCTGCACGCGGGCGTGCTGGAGGACGGCAGGCTCACGCAAGGTGAGTTGGGGACGGTTCAGGGCGGGAGCATCAGTCCGCTGCTGGCCAACATCTACCTGCACTATGCGTTGGACCTGTGGGTGAAGCAGTGGAGGGGGCGCCATGCCCGGGGTGACGTGATCGTCGTGCGCTACGCCGACGATTGGGTTGCGGGGTTCCAGTTCCGTGATGACGCCGAGCGCTTCCAGCGCGCGGTGGCCGAGCGGCTGGGCCAGTTCGGGTTGAAGCTGCATCCCGAGAAGACGCGGCTGATCGAGTTCGGGCGCTTCGCCCACGAGAACCGACGCCGCAAGGGACAAGGCAAGCCGCAGACCTTCGACTTCCTGGGGTTCACGCATTGCTGCGGGACGACCCGAAAGGGCAAGTTCATGGTCCTGCGACTCACCAGTGCCAAACGCCTGCGAGCCAAGCTGCAGGTGATCAAGCTCGAACTCAGAAGGCGCATGCACCAACCCATCCCGGAGCAGGGCCAGTACCTGCGGGCGGTGGTGACTGGGCATGCGCGCTACTTCGGCGTGCCGTGCAACGGCGCGCGGCTGAGGACATTCCGCCATCAGGTCGTCGGGCTGTGGCATCGCACGCTGTGCCGCCGCAGCCAGAGCCACGACCTGCCTTGGCGACGCATGTATCGCTTGATGGCGCACTGGCTGCCTGTCCCGAACATCTGCCACCCCTACCCGAACCAGCGTCTGATCGTCATGACCCAAGGCAGGAGCCGTATGCGGTAGCTCCGCACGTACGGATCTGTGGAGGGGGTGTTGGGTGACTGACATTCCTACTCTGACTGGGGGTTTTGCGAACGAGATCAATGCGGGAAGGGCCAGAGGCGCAGCTTCTCTTTGGCGGTGGACCAAAGGCGTGCCAGCCCGTGCGGCTCGACGATCAGGAAGAACACGATCAGCGCGCCGAAGATCATGAATTCGAGGTGCGACTGGAACGCGGTCGAGACGGGCAGCCCGAACCATCCCGGCAGGTTGTTGAGCAGGATCGGCAGCAGCACGATGAAGGCGGCGCCGAAGAAGCTGCCCATGATCGAGCCAAGCCCGCCGATGATCACCATGAACAGAAGCTGGAACGAGCGGTCGATGTTGAACGCGGCCGGCTCCCAGGTGCCCAGGTGCACGAAGCCCCAGAGCGCGCCCGCCACGCCGACGATGAACGAACTCACCGCGAAGGCCGAGAGCTTGGCGTACACCGGCCGGATGCCGATGACGGCGGCCGCCACGTCCATGTCGCGCATCGCCATCCACTCGCGGCCGATGGCGCTGCGCACGAGGTTCTTCGCCAGCAGCGCGAAGACGGCCAGCAGCGTCAGGCACAGCAGATACTTCTGTTCGGCCGTTTCGACCGGAAGGCCGAACAGGTTGAGCCCGGACACCGACACGGAGCCCGACGAAGAGTTGTTCGTGAGCCAGTTGATGCGCAGGAACGCCCAGTCGATGAAGAACTGCGCGGCCAAGGTCGCCACCGCGAGATACAAGCCCTTGATACGCAGGCTCGGAATGCCGAACAGCACGCCGACCGCGGTCGAGCACAGCCCGCCGAGCAGCAGCGAGAAGATCAGCGGCATGCCGTCGATGCGCACGTGGAAGTTGTAGGCCGCGTAGGCACCCACCGCCATGAACGCGCCGGTGCCCAGCGAGATCTGCCCGCAATAGCCGACGAGGATGTTGAGTCCGAGCGCGGCGAGCGAAAGGATCAAGAAGGGAATCAGGATCGCGCGGAACCAGTAGTCCGACGCGATCGCCGGCACCACCGCGAAGGCGAACACCAGCAGCACGAGGATCGCGATGCGGTCCTGCCGGATCGGGAAGATCTGCTGGTCGGCGCGGTAGGTCGACTTGAACTGGCCATTCTCTCTATAGATCATCTACGTGCTCCATCACGCCGCAACGCTTGAGCATGGAACCACCGATGCCAGGAATCCCGCGGAACCGGCTTTGCCGGGCCGCTGGGATTGCCCCCGGAGAGGGGGTGTCCGAACCACACGAAGTGGGTGAGGCTGGGGGTGAACAACATCGCTAGACTCGATCGATGATTTTTTCGCCGAACAGACCCTGCGGGCGAACCAGCAGGAAGACAAGCGCCAGCACGTAGGCGAACCAGATCTCGATCCCGCCGCCGAGCATCGGCCCGAGATAGATCTCCGACAGCTTCTCGCCGACACCGATCAGCAGCCCGCCGACGATCGCGCCCGGGATCGATGTGAGCCCGCCGAGGATCACCACCGGCAGCGCCTTCAGCGCCACCAGCGAGAGCGAGAACTGCACGCCGAGCTTCGATCCCCAGATGATCCCGGCCACCAGCGCCGCGAAGCCCGCGACCGACCACACGATGACCCAGATGCGGCTGAGCGGAATGCCGATCGACTGCGCGGCTTGATGGTCGTCCGCCACCGCGCGCAGCGCGCGGCCGGTCGAGGTCTTCTGGAAGAAGAGCGCCAGCACCACCACCAGCGCGGCGGCGACCAGCGCGGCGATCAGGTCCTCCTGGCTCAGCAGCAGCCCGCCCTGGAAGACGCTCTCCAGCACCATCAGCGGCTCCTTGGGCATGCCGACGTCGATCTTGTAGATGTCGTTGCCGAAGATCGACTGGCCGAGGCCATCGAGGAAATAGGCGATGCCCAGCGTCGCCATGAGCAGCGTGATGCCTTCCTGGTTGACCAGCTTGCCGAGCACCAGCCGCTCGATGAGCCATGCCACTGCGATCATCACCGCCATCGCCGCGAAGAAGGCCAGCAGGTTGGCGAGGATCTGGCTTTCGAAGCCCAGCCAGTGCGGGATCCATTCCGCGAAGCGCGCCATCGCCAGCGCCGCGAACAGCACCATCGCGCCCTGCGCGAAGTTGAAGACGCCCGAGGCCTTGTAGATCAGCACGAAGCCGATCGCGATCAGCGAATACAGCATGCCGACCATCAGGCCGCCGAAGAGGGTTTCGAGGAAGAAGCCCATGTCAGTGCTCCGTGGCGTTTGTTGGAAAACGCGGTGATGCGTTCGGGGTGCGTGGGGAGGACGCAGGGTGGTCCCCTCCGCGAATGTCCCCCGGCTTCGCCTCCTCCTTTATTTCGCTGCGAGGACCACCCTGCATCCTCCCCACGGGAAGCGCCGTGCTCTGCCCGCCGGTCAACCACGGCCGTGACGGATCGCGACGATGGTGTGCTCTGCGCAGCGAAATAAAGGAGGAGGCCGAAGGCCGGGGGACATTCGCGGAGCAGAGTACGCCGTCCGTGCGATCCCGCCCCCGCCCGTCGAACCCGCAATTGATGGGAGCGAGCGTCATTCCTAGTGCTCCGTTCCAAGATAAGCGCGGATCACATCCGGATTGCTGCGCACTTCATGGGGCGTCCCATCGCCGATCTTCTTGCCGTAGTCGAGCACCACCACGCGGTCGGAGATGTCCATCACCACGCCCATGTCGTGCTCGATCAGCACGATGGTGGTGCCGAACTCGTCATTCACGTCGAGGATGAAGCGGCTCATGTCCTGCTTCTCCTCGACGTTCATGCCGGCCATCGGCTCGTCGAGCAGCAGCACCTGCGGCTCCATCGCGAGCGCGCGGCCGAGGTCGACGCGCTTCTGCAGGCCGTAGGGCAGGCGCCCCACCGGCGTCTTGCGGTGCAACTGGATCTCGAGGAAGTCGATGATGCGCTCGACGAACTCGCGGTGCGCCAATTCCTCGCGCTCGGCCGGGCCCCAGCGCAGCGCCTGCGCGAGCAGGCCGCTCTTCATCTTGAGGTTGCGGCCGGTCATGATGTTGTCGAGCACGCTCATGCCCTTGAAGAGCGCGAGGTTCTGGAAGGTGCGCGCCACGCCCATCTCGGCGACCTGGCGCGAGTTCATGTGCCTGAAGTGCTGGCCGCGAAAGGTGATCGAGCCCTGCTGCGGCTGGTAGACGCCATTGATGCAGTTGAGCATCGAGCTCTTGCCCGCGCCGTTGGGGCCGATGATCGCGCGCACTTCATGTTCGCGGACGTTGAAGCTGATGTCGGTGAGCGCCTTCACGCCGCCGAAGCTGAGCGAAATGTTCTGCACGTCGAGGATGACGTCGCCAATCCTTCTCGCGCTCATGCTGCAGCCTTCATCGGCGCGAAGCGCTTGGCCTCGACGATCTTCAAGGTCGCGCTCACGGCGCCGGTGCGCCCATCCTCGAACTTCACCTGCGTCTCGACGAACTGCTCTTTCTTGCCACCGTAGAGTGCATCCACCAGCACCGCATACTTGCCTGCGATGAAGCCGCGCCGAACCTTGCGCGTGCGCGTCAGCTCGTCGTCATCCGGGTCCAGCTCCTTGTGCAGGACGAGGAAACGCGCGATCTGGGTGTCGGCCATGCCTTCCTCGGCCGCGAGATCGGCGTTGACCTTCCCGATGCAGTCGGCCACCAGCGCCAGCACCTCGGGCTTGCCCGCGAGATCGACATAGCCGCCGTACGGCAGCCCGCGCCGCTCGGCCCAGTTGCCCACGGCCTCGTAATCGATGTTGATGAAGGCGCAGACTTCGTCGCGCTCGTGGCCGAAGCACACCGCTTCCTTGATCTGCGGGAAGAACTTGAGCTTGTTCTCGATGTAGTTGGGCGCGAACATCGCGCCGGCGGCCCGGCCCTGCGGCGCGGCCATGCGGCCCACGTCCGTCGCGCGGTCGATGATGCGCAGGTGCCCTTCGGCGTCGAGCACGCCGGCGTCGCCGGTGTGGAAGAAGCCCTCGGCATCGAGCACCTCGGCGGTCGCATCGGGGCGCTTGTAGTACTCCTTGAGCACCGAGACGCCGCGCACCAGCACTTCGCCGTCCGGCGCGATCTTGAGCTCGATGCCCGGCGCCGCGCTGCCCACGGTCTGCAACTTGACCTTGCCGTCCTGCTGCAGGCACACATAGGCGCAGGTCTCGGTCTGGCCGTAGAACTGCTTGAGGTTGACGCCGATCGAGCGGTAGAAGCGGAACAGGTCGGGCCCGATCGCCGCGCCTGCCGTGTAGGCCACGCGGATGCGGCTCATGCCCAGCACGTTGCGCAGCGGACCGTAGACAGCCAAGTCGCCGAGCTTGTAGAGCAGCCGGTCGCCGAGGCTCACCTGCGCGCCGTTCAGGATGTCGGCGCCCACGCGGCGCGCGAGCGCCATGAACTTCGCATAGAGCCAGCGCTTGGGCGCGGCGGCGTCTTCCATGCGGATCGACACCGCCGTGAGCAGGCCTTCGAAGGTGCGCGGCGGGCCGAAGTAGTAGCTCGGGCCGATCTCGCGCATGTCGTTCATCACCGTCTCGGACGACTCCGGGCAGTTGAGCGTGAAGCCGCCGACCAGCCACTGCGCGACCGAGAACAGGTGGTCGCCGACCCAGGCCATCGGCAGATAGCTCATGATGTCGTCGCCGGGGCCGAGCCTGTCGGTCTCGACGCCGCCGCGGCCTGCCGCGATGAAGCTCGCATGCGTCTGGCACACGCCCTTGGGGCGGCCGGTGGTGCCCGAGGTGTAGAGGATCACCGCGACGTCGGACGGCTCGCCCGAGGCCACCGCGGCTTCGAAGGCGCCGGGGTTCGCCGCGTCCCATGCGCGGCCGAGCTCGCAGAGCTTCTGGTAGCTCATCAGTCCGGGCTGGTCGTAGTTGCGCAGCCCGCGCGGGTCGTCATAGACGATGTGGCGGATCGCAGCACCCTTGTCCTTCTGGATGTCGCGGCATTCCAGCAGCTTGTCCACCTGCTCCTGGTCTTCGGCGATCACGAATTCGACCGCGGCGTCTTCGAGCATGAAGACCATCTCGCCCGCCACCGCATCCTGGTAGAGCGGCACCGGCACGCCGCGCAGGCTCTGTGCCGCGACCATCGCCATGTAGAGATGCGGCCGGTTGGCGCCGACGATCGCGAGGTTGTCGCCGGCCTTGAAGCCCAGGCTCGCAAGCCCGCAGGCGATCTCGCGCACGTCGCGCGCGACCTGCGACCAGGTCCAGGTCTGCCAGATGCCGAGGTCCTTCTCGCGCATGGCGGGCGCCTCAGGCTGCCGCTGGGCATGGCCTTGCAGCAAACGGGGAAAGGTGTTGGCTGTGGTGGTCTGCACGATGGGGCGGACTGTAGAACCAACTTTGACGCCAGCTTGTCGTTACGACGACAATCCTAGGGACACTACTCCCCGGAGTTTCCCGATGCCCCAAGGCAAGGAAAGCGGCGCCTCCCAGCTCCGCGATCGCGTGCGGCCGGCCAGCGCCGAAGAGCTCGAGAACATCCCCTGGATGCACACGCTGACGCCCATCGAACGGCGCCGCGCCGAGTCCGCGGTGGTGGTCGGCGAGGCCGAGCCCGGCGACCTCGTCTGCCGCATCGGCCGGCCGCCGACCTACTGGTTCGGCGTCGTCGAGGGCCTGCTCAAGATGAGCAACGACAACGCCGACGGCACCTCGATGACCTACAGCGGCCTGCCGCCGGGCGGCTGGTTCGGCGAAGGCACGGCGCTCAAGCGCGAGCCGTACCGCTACAACATCCAGGCACTGCGGCGCAGCGTGGTGGCGGGGCTGCCGGTGGATGACTTCCACTGGCTGCTGGATCACTCCATCGGCTTCAACCGCTTCGTGATGAACCAGCTCAACGAGCGCCTGGGCCAGTTCATCGCGGCGCGCGAGGCGGACCGGCTCAACAACCCCGATGCGCGGGTGGCGCGCAACCTGGCGGCGCTGTTCAATCCGGTGCTGTTTCCGGGTGTCGGCCAACTGCTGCGCATCACGCAGCAGGAGCTGGCCTATCTGATCGGGCTGTCGCGCCAGCGCGTGAACGAAGCCTTGCGCACGCTGCAGGCGCAGGGCGCGATCCGGGTGGAATATGGGGGGCTCCGGGTGCTCGATCTCGCGGCGCTGCGCGCCAACGGGACGAGGAACTAGCGCGGCACGATTTCGCGCACCAGCTTGTCGTCGGCGTAGGGCCGCAGGTAGGCGGCGGTCTCTTCGACGGGGCAGTGGAGCCAGTCGTCGATCCAGGCATCGCGCAGCATCGCGGCGCGGCGCCGTTCCGGGCGCTCGGGCATGCCGAAGGTCAGCAGCGCGAAGCTTTCGACGCAGTCGCCGTTCGGTGCGCGCCAGCCGTTCCAGAGACCGGCCAGCGCGAGCGGCTCGCCGTCGGAGCGCGACACGCGCACCGCCGAACCGGGTTCCTCGCCATGCTGGAAGAGCGCATCCGCAAGGATCACGCAGCGATGGCCGCGCTTCCACGGCTGGTAGAAATTGCGCTCGGCGGCGGCGGTTTCGCTTCGCGCCTCGAAGGTCTCGGGGTCCTGTCCGTCCTTGGAGAAGAGCGGAATCAAGCCCCAGCGTCCGGGCGCGACCTCGAAGCGTTCGAGCTGGACCTGGCTGCTGGCGTCGGCGCGCGGGCGGCGCACGAAATGGCCCTGCTCGCCGGGTTGCACCACCATCGACGGCTGCGGCCGAAAGGAAATGCCGAAGCGCCGCGCGAAATGGCCGGGATCGCTCGCTGCTTGGTAGTGCGTGGGCATGTTCTGTCGAGGAAAGGCGGGCCAATTCTAGTCAGCGCCTGCCGGCACGCCGATACCATCAGAGGCACGGCAAATCCCGTCCGCAAGACCTTTCTCACGAAATCCGCCATGACCTCTTCGCACCTCACCGTCATCACCGGCGCTTCCCGGGGCCTGGGTCGCGCCATGGCCGAACAGCTTCTGCAGCCGGGCCGGCGCCTCGTGTGCATCTCGCGCCGCAGCGACGACCAGCTCGCCAGGCGGGCCCGCGAGGCCGGCGCCGAACTGGACCAGTGGGAGCTCGATCTCTCGGAGCCGGTGGCCGCTGCCGAGCGGCTTTCGGCATGGCTCGCCACGCTCGACGCCGCGTCTTTCGACAGCGCGACGCTGATCAACAACGCCGGCACCGTGGGGCGCATCCGCCCGTTGTCCGAAGCCGTGCCTGCGGAGCTGTCGCAGGCGCTGCGCGTCGGCCTCGAGTCGGCGATGCTTCTGACGGCGGCGTTCCTCGGCGCGACCAAGGGGTGGCGCGCCGAGCGCAAGGTGCTCAACATCTCTTCGGGACTCGGCCGCCACGCGATGGGCAGCCAGGCGCCCTACTGCGCCGCGAAGGCCGGCATGGACCACTTCTCGCGAGCCGTCGCCCTGGAAGAAAAAGGCCCGGGCGCCGCGAGGATCGTGTCGCTCGCGCCGGGCGTGATCGACACCGACATGCAGGTCCAGCTGCGCCAAAGCGAAGCGGACATGTTCCCGGACCGCGTGCGCTTCGAGCGCCTCAAGGCCGATGGCATGCTCGATTCGCCGCAATCCGCCGCGGCCAAGGTCCTGAAGTACCTGGACCGCGTCGACTTCGGCAGCAACCCGGTCGCCGACGTGCGCGATCCGGCCTGACGGTTTACTCGATCGTGGCTCCGGAAGCCTGGACGATGGCTTTCCACTTCTGGTAGTCGTTCTTGAGCAGCGTGCCGAACTGCTCGGGCGTCATGCTCTGCGGCTCGGCACCCTGGGCGATGATCGCGTCCTTCATCTCCTGCGTGGCCAGCAGCTTGTTCACCTCGGCGTTGACCTTGGCGACGATGTCCTTCGGCGTGCCGGCCGGCATGAACAGGCCATACCAGGTGCTGACGTCGAAGTCCTTGTAGCCCAGCTCGGCCACGGTCGGCACGTCGGGCAGCGAGCTGCTGCGGCGCAGCGAGGTCACTGCCAGCGGGCGCAGCTTGCCGGACTTGATCTGGGCCATCGCCGACGGCACCGAGGACACCATCAGGTCGACGTTGCCCGCGAGCACATCCATCATCGCGGCGTTCGAGCCCTTGTAGGGCACGTGCCGCAGCTTGATGTTGGCCGCGCTCTTGAAGATCTCGCCCGCGAGGTGAATCGTGGTGCCGTTGCCCGGCGAGCCATAGGTGATCGCATCGGGCTGCGCGCGCGCGGCGGTGACCACGTCGGCCAGCGTCTTGAACTTCGACTCGGTGCGCGTGACGATGATGACCGGCGTGTAGGCCACATGCGCGACGGCGACGAGGTCCCTGGTCGGGTCGTAGCTCAGGTTCTTGTAGAGCCAGGGCGCGACCACCAGGTTGTCCTTCTGGCCCATGACCATCTCGTAGCCCGAAGGCGCGGCGCGCGCCGCTTCGGCGATGCCGATGGTGCCGCCCGCGCCGGCGCGGTTGTCGGCCACCACGGTCCACTTGCTGGCTTCGGTGAGCTTGTTGGCCACCAGCCGCGACAGGATGTCGGTGCCGCCGCCGGGCGGGAAGGGCACCACCAGGCGGATGGGCTTCGCGGGATAGGTGTCGGCGTGTGCGGTGGCGGCAAAGGCCAGCGCCAGCGTGCAGAGGGTGAGCAGCTTTCGGATCATGGGTGTCTCGTCTTGAATTGGCGCCGTGTTCCGGCGCACGAAGCGCCGGAGTGTGCCGCAACGAGACCGCCCGAGCGCTCTCGATTCGAGATGACCGCCGTCTCGAATCGAGTTCAGTGGACGGTGGGCGGGCCGAGGTCCTCTTCGGGATCGACGTAGGCCGTGACGATCGGCGCTGCGCCGGGGTCCGCGCCGCGCGCATCCGCACGGCGCTGCAGCGCCTCGATGCCGGCCATCATGGCCGCGCCGTAGGTCGGCATCGGCCCCGCGGCCGCATCGATGGGCTTGCAGTCGGCGCCGTCCTGCTTCTGCAGCACCCAGTAGAAGTGGCCGGCGATGGGTTCGTCGACCACGAGTGCAATCGATTCGCTGTCCATGATGTTCCCTTTCCGCAGGTCGCGGAAAGAGGTTTTACGCATCCTGCGGAAGGCGGGGTATCAACGAAATCACACTGCAGCGCACGCCTTTGCAAAAGCGGCGGCTTGCGTGAAAAACGCAACGCGCGGGCGGCATGGCGCGCCGCATTTACGCCTTCTTTACGGGTCCGCATCGACTCTGTTCCCCCTTTTTACGCCGGCCTGCCGAGACTGCAGGCCATGTCTTGTACAGAGGAGTGAATCGAATGGACATCGTGTGGTTGGCTGCGCTGGCGGCTTTCTGGGCTGCCATGGTGGCGATGGTGGCCGGGCTCGTCAGGCTCGAAACGCCGCGGAGGGCACGGCCGTGATCAGCCTGGACATCCTCTATGGCTTTGGCGCCCTCGTCGCCGTGGTCCTGTTCGCGTACCTCGTGTTCGCGCTCATCTGCGCCGAGGAGTTCTGACCGTGAACGCCTCCGCCTGGGCCCTGCTGGGCCTCTACCTCGTGGTGCTCGGCGTGCTGGCATGGCCGCTCGGGCGCTATCTCGCCGCGATGTGCGAAGGGCGGCTGCCGGGCTGGATGCAGGCGGCCGAAGCGCCGCTCTACAGGCTCGCGGGCACCTCGCCCGATCGGTCGATGCACTGGCGCAGCTACGCGATCGCGCTGCTCGCGTTCAACACGCTCGGCGCACTGGCCGTCTATGCGCTGCAGCGCCTGCAGGCCTGGCTGCCGCTCAATCCGGCGGCCATGGCGGCGGTGTCGCCGGACTCGGCCTTCAACACCGCGGTGAGCTTCGTCTCCAACACCAACTGGCAGGGCTATACGCCCGAATCGACGATGAGCTATTTGACGCAGATGCTCGGGCTCGCGGTGCAGAACTTCTTTTCCGCCGCGACCGGCATCGCGGTCGCGTTCGCGCTGGCACGCGGCTTTGCGGCACGCAGCTCCGACGGCCGGGGCCTGGTCGGCAACTTCTGGGTCGACATCACGCGCATCACGGTCTGGCTGCTGGTGCCGGTCTCCTTCGTGCTGGCGATCTTCTTCGTCGGCCAGGGCGTGATCCAGAACTTCGATGGCTACAAGACCGTGACCACCATCGAAGCCACGGCCTACCAGAATCCCAAGTTGGACGCCGCAGGCCAGCCGCTCAAGGACGCCGCGGGCAATCCGGTGACGGAAGACGCGAGCACCACGACGCAGACGCTCGCGATGGGCCCGGTGGCTTCGCAGGAGGCCATCAAGATGCTCGGCACCAACGGCGGCGGCTTCTTCAATGCCAATTCGGCGCACCCGTACGAGAACCCGACCGCGCTCGCCAACTTCGTGCAGATGCTGGCGATCTTCCTGATCCCGGCCGCGCTGTGCTTCGCGTTCGGCCGCGTGGTCGGCGACCTGCGCCAGGGCTGGGCGGTGCTGGCCGCGATGACGCTGATCTTCGTCGCCGCGGTCCTCGTGGTCATTCCGGCGGAGCAGGCCGGCAACCCGCTCCTGGGTGCGCTCGGCGCGGACCAGGCGGCGAGCGCGCTGCAATCCGGCGGCAACATGGAAGGCAAGGAAGTGCGCTTCGGCATCGCGCCGTCGGGACTCTTCGCCGCCATCACCACCGCGGCCTCGTGCGGCGCGGTGAACGCGATGCACGACTCGTTCACGCCGCTCGGCGGCATGGTGCCGATGGTGCTGATGCAGCTCGGCGAGGTGGTCTTCGGCGGCGTCGGCACCGGGCTCTACAGCATGCTGATTTTCGCGATCCTCGCGGTGTTCATCGCGGGGCTGATGATCGGCCGCACGCCGGAGTACCTCGGCAAGAAGATCGAGATCCACGAGATGAAGCTGAGCTCGATCGCGATCCTCGTCACGCCGATCCTCGTGCTGGCTGGCGCCGCCCTCGCCGTCATCGCGGACGCGGGCAAGGCGGGCATCGCCAATCCGGGCGCGCATGGCTTCTCCGAGATCCTCTACGCGCTCACCTCGGCCGCCAACAACAACGGCAGCGCCTTTGCCGGCCTCTCGACCAACACGCCCTTCTACAACGGGCTGCTCGCGGTGGCGATGTGGTTCGGCCGCTTCGGCGTGATCGTGCCGGTGCTCGCGATCGCGGGCGCGCTGGCGGCCAAGAAGCGCATCCCCGTCACCGCGGGGACCATGCCCACGCACGGGCCGCTGTTCGTGGCGCTGCTGATCGGCACCGTGCTGCTGGTGGGCCTTCTGAACTACGTGCCCGCGCTGGCACTCGGGCCGGTCGTCGAGCACCTCGTGCTCTGGAAGTGATGAACAAGATGAAAACGAAGATCTCGCTCTCCCTGTTCGATGCCGCGCTCGTCAGGCCGGCTCTCTGGGCCGCCGTCACCAAGCTGAGCCCGCGCGTGCAATGGCGCAATCCGGTGATGTTCATCGTCTACATCGGCAGCATCCTGACGACAGTGCTGTGGGTGCATTCGCTGGGCTATCCCGGCGACACCGGCATGTCGCCGGCCTTCGTGCTCGCGGTGTCGATCTGGCTGTGGTTCACGGTGCTGTTCGCCAACTTCGCCGAAGCGCTGGCCGAGGGCCGCAGCAAGGCGCAGGCCGCTTCGCTGCGCGGCCTGCGCAAGGACACCTGGGCCAAGAAGCTGGCCGACCCCCGGCACGGCGCCAAGTGGCTGCCGGTGAAAGCGACCGACCTGCGCCGCGACGACGTGGTGCTGGTCGAGACGCACGACGTGATCCCGCTCGACGGCGAAGTGATCGAAGGCGTGGCCTCGGTCGACGAGAGCGCGATCACCGGCGAATCCGCACCGGTGGTGCGCGAATCGGGCGGCGACTTCTCGGCCGTCACCGGCGGCACGCGGGTGCTGTCGGACTGGCTCGTGGTGCGCATCTCGGTCAACCCGGGCGAATCCTTCCTCGACCGCATGATCGGCATGGTCGAGGCCGCCAAGCGCCAGAAGACGCCGAACGAGATCGCGCTCACCATCCTGCTGGTGGCGCTCACGATGGTGTTCCTGGTCGTCACCGCGACGCTCCTGCCCTACTCGGTGTTCAGTGTCGGCGCAGCGGGGGCGGGCACGGTGGTGTCGCTCACCGCGCTGGTCGCGCTGCTCGTGTGCCTGATCCCGACCACCATCGGCGGGCTGCTCTCGGCGGTCGGCGTGGCCGGCATGAGCCGCATGATGCAGGCCAACGTGATCGCCACCTCGGGCCGCGCGGTCGAGGCCGCGGGTGACGTCGACGTGCTGCTGCTGGACAAGACCGGCACCATCACCCACGGCAGCCGGCAGGCCAGCGCCTTCATCACGGCGCCCGGCGTGTCGCAGGAGCGCCTTGCGCGCGCCGCGCTGCTGGCATCGCTGACGGACGAGACACCCGAGGGCCGCAGCATCGTGGAACTCGCGCGGCGCGGCGGCACCGCCGATGCGCCGGTGCAAGGCGCGCATGTCGTGCCCTTCACCGCGCAGACGCGCATGAGCGGTGTCGATCTTCCGGCGCCATCGAACAGCCTCGATGCGCATCCGACCGTGCTACGCAAGGGGGCGGTGGATGCAGTGCGCCGCCACATCGAAGCGCTCGGCGGCATGATGCCGGCCGTGCTGGTGGATGCGGCGGACGCGGTCGCACGGCGCGGCAGCACGCCGCTCGCGGTGGCCGAGGGCGAGCGCGTGCTCGGCGTGGTCGAGCTCAAGGACATCGTGAAGACCGGCATCCGCGAACGCTTCGCCGAACTGCGCCGCATGGGCATCAAGACGGTGATGATCACCGGCGACAACAAGCTCACCGCCGCGGCGATCGCGGCCGAGGCGGGCGTCGACGACTTCCTCGCCGAAGCCACGCCCGAGGACAAGCTCAGGCTGATCCGCGGCTACCAGGCCGACGGCCGGCTCGTCGCGATGACCGGCGACGGCACCAACGATGCGCCCGCGCTCGCGCAGGCCGACGTGGCGGTCGCGATGGGCAGCGGCACGCAGGCCGCGAAGGAGGCGGGCAACATGGTCGATCTCGATTCGAATCCGACCAAGCTGCTCGAAGTGGTCGAGACCGGCAAGGCGCTGCTGATGACGCGCGGCTCGCTCACCACCTTCTCGATCGCCAACGACGTGGCGAAGTACTTCGCGATCATCCCGGCAATCTTCGTCTCGACCTATCCGCAGCTGGGCGCGCTCAACGTGATGCGGCTCGCGAGCCCGTCGTCGGCGATCCTGTCGGCGGTGATCTTCAACGCGGTGGTGATCGTGTTCCTGATCCCGCTCGCGCTGAAGGGCGTGCGCTATCGGCCGGTGGGGGCGGCAGCGCTGTTGCGGCGCAATCTGGCGATCTACGGCCTGGGCGGCCTGATCGTTCCCTTCATCGGCATCAAGCTCATCGACTGGCTGCTCGTCGCGGTCGGACTGGTCTGAGGACATCCCCATGAAAGACATCTTCCGTCCCGCCATCGTGCTCTTCGTGCTGCTCAGCGCGATCACGGGCATCGTCTATCCCTTCGTCGTGACCGGCGTCGCGCGAACCGCGTTTCCCGCGCAGGCGGGCGGCAGCCTCGTCCTGCGCGACGGCAAGCCGGTCGGCTCGACCTTGATCGGCCAGAACTTCAGCGACCCCAAGCACTTCTGGGGCCGTCCTTCGGCCACCGCACCGATGCCCTACAACGGCGGCTCGTCGGGCGGCGCCAACCAGGGGCCGCTCAATCCGGCGCTCGCGGACGCGGTCAAGGCCCGCATCGAGGCGCTGCGCGCGGCCGACCCGGGCAACACGGTGCCGGTGCCGATCGACCTGGTCACCGCCTCGGCGAGCGGCCTCGATCCGGACATCAGTCCGGCCGCCGCGCGCTACCAGGCGCCCCGCATCGCGCGTGCACGCAACCTGCCGGTGGAGCAGGTGCTGGCGATGATCGATGCACGCAGCGAGAAGCCCGTGTTCGGCCTGTTCGGCGAACCGCGCGTGAACGTGCTGGCGCTGAATCTCGCACTCGATGCGCAACCCGCGCCCTGATCCATGGCATAAGCTGCGTCGCCTGACCCGATGAACGACGACGCCCGCCCCGACCCCGACGTGCTGCTCGCGCAGTGGCACGCGGAAGAGGCGCGCGCGCGGCGGGGCCGGCTTCGCATCTATTTCGGCGCCAGTGCGGGCGTCGGCAAGACCTGGGCGATGCTGAGCGCCGCGCAGCGCGAGCGCGCCGCCGGCCGCGACGTGGTGGTCGGCATCGCGGAAACCCATGGCCGCAGCGAGACGGCGGCGCTGCTCGGCGGGCTGGACGTCCTCCCGCTGCGCGAGGTTGGGCATCGGGGCCGCACGCTCGCCGAGTTCGATCTCGATGCCGCGCTGGCGCGCAAGCCGGCGGTGCTGCTGGTCGACGAACTCGCGCACACCAACGCGCCCGCCTCGCGCCACGCCAAGCGCTGGCAGGACGTGGAGGAACTGCTCGCTGCCGGCATCGACGTCTGGTCGACGCTCAACGTCCAGCATCTGGAAAGCCTCAACGGCACGGTCGGCGCGATCACCGGCGTGCGCGTGCACGAGACGGTGCCCGACTCGGTGCTCGACGAGGCCGACGAGGTGGTGCTGGTCGACGTCACGCCCGACGAGCTGACCGCGCGGCTCGCGGCCGGCAAGGTCTACGTGCCGCAGCAGGCCGAGCGCGCGGCGCAGAACTTCTTCCGCAAGGGCAACCTGATCGCGTTGCGCGAGATCGCGCTGCGCCGCACCGCCGAGCATGTGGAGGACGACGTGCGCAACTGGCGCATCGAGCAGTCCGGCCCGCGCGGCGATTCGGGTCCGCCGGCCTGGAACACGTCCGGCGCGATCCTCGCCTGCGTCGGTCCCGACGAAGGCGCTGCGCAGACGGTGCGCAGCGCCGCGCGGCTGGCCGGCCAGCTCAACGTTCGCTGGCATGCGGCCTATGTCGAAACGCCGCGTCTGCAACGGCTCGATGCGGCCCGGCGCGACCGCATCCTCGCGGTTCTCAAGCTCGCCGAAGGGCTGGGTGCGGAGACCGCGGTGCTGACCGGCGAGGACATCGCCGCCGCGCTCGCGGGCGAGGCGCAGCGCCTCAACTGCGCCACGCTGGTCGTCGGCCGCGCGGCGCCCGCGACCGGCTGGGCGCGCTGGTGGCCGGCGCCTGCGCTCGCGCGCCGGCTTGCGCGCGACGCGCCGGGCCTCGACATCGTCGAAGTCGGGCGCGTCGAGAGCTCGCGGCGGCTGCCCGACGGGCCGGTGGGTGCGCGGCGTGCCGATTCGCCGATGGAAGACCGCCCCCGCGCGCGCTGGCCCGCCTATGCGTGGGCGGTCGCGATCAGCATCGCGGTCACGCTGCTGGCGGCGCCGCTCGTGGGCGTGCTGGAGCTTTCCAACATCGTGATGCTGTTCCTGCTCGGCGTGGTCGGTGTCGCGATGCGCTTCGGCCGTGGTCCGGCGGCGCTGTCGGCGCTGCTCAACGTCGCGGCCTTCGATTTCTTCTTCGTCCCGCCGCGCCTGTCGTTCGCGGTGGGCGATATCCAGTATGTGCTGACCTTCGCGGTGATGCTCGCGGTCGGCCTGCTGGTGGGCCAGCTCACCGCGGGGCTGCGCTTTGCCGCGAGCGTCTCGGCGAGCCGCGAACGGCGTGCGCAATCGCTCTTCGAACTGACGCGCGAGCTGTCCGCGGCGCTCGAAAGCAGCCAGGTCGCGGCGCTCGGTGCAGCGGCGGTACAGGGGCATTTCGGCGGCCGCGCGCTGGTGCTGTCGACCGACGCGAACGACCGGCTCGTGATGCCGCCGGATGCCGCGCCCGGCTTCGACGCCAGCGTGGCGGACTGGGCCTTCCGCCACGGGCAACCCGCCGGCCTCGCCACCGCCACGCTCGCCGCACAGCCCTGGCACTACGTGCCGCTGAAGGCGCCGATGCGGGTGCGCGGCGTGCTCGCGCTCGAACCGGCGCAGCCGCACTGGCTGCTGATCCCCGAACAGGCGCAACAGCTCGACACGCTCGCGCGGCAGATCGCGATCGCGCTGGAGCGTGTGCACTACGTCGACGTCGCCCAGCAGGCGGTGGTCGAGATCGAATCGGAGCGCCTGCGCAATGCGCTGCTCGGTGCGATCTCGCACGACGTTCGCACGCCGCTGACGGCGCTGATCGCGCTCGCGGAATCGCTGCAGACGCTGCCCGAAGGCGGCGAGCAGCGCGAGGCGGCGCGCGCGATCGTCCGGCAGGCGCATCAGCTGCATGCCCTGGTCAGCAACCTGCTGGACATGGCGCGCCTGGAAAGCGGCATCGAGGGCGGCGCGGTCAACCTGCGGCGCGAGTGGCAGTCGGTCGAAGAGGTGGTGGGCTCCGCGATCCGCGCCGTGCGGCCGGCGCTCGGCGACATGGCGGTGCAGACCGATCTGCCGCCGGACCTGCCGCTGGTCGAGTTCGACGCGGTGCTGATCGAGCGCGTGCTGGTCAACCTGCTGGAGAACGCGGCCAAGTACGGTGCGCCGCCTGTCGTCGTCGGTGCGCGTGCGCCCGAAGGCTCGCTGGTGCTCGGCGTACGCGATCACGGCCCGGGCCTGCCGGCTTCGCTGAAGGGCCGCGAGCAGACGCTGTTCGACAAGTTCACGCGCGGCCAGGCCGAATCGGCGACGCCGGGCGTCGGGTTGGGGCTTGCCATCTGCAAGGCGGTTGTGAACGCGCACGGCGGGCAGATCGCGGCCGCGAATGCGGAAGGCGGCGGTGCAGAATTCACGGTCACGCTGCCGCGTCGCCCCTCGCCTGAACCCGTCGAAATCCCGCTCTGAAGCCATGCCCAGCCCCACCGCCATCGTGATCGAGGACGAGCCGCAGATCCGCCGTTTCGTGCGCGGCGCGCTGGAGGCCGAAGGCTGGCTGGTGCATGAAGCCGGCACCTTGCGCGATGGGCTGGCGGCGGCCGGTACGCGCCAGCCCGATCTGCTGGTGCTCGATCTCGGATTGCCCGATGGCGACGGCGTGAGCCTCATCCGCGACGTGCGCGGCTGGTCGGGCGTGCCGATCATCGTGCTCTCGGCCCGCAGCGACGAGGCCGACAAGATCGCCGCGCTCGATGCCGGCGCCGACGACTATCTCACCAAGCCTTTCGGCACCGGCGAGCTGCTCGCGCGCGTGCGCGCCAACCTGCGCCGGCCCCGCACCGCGGTCGGCAACGACGAGCCCGAGCCGGTGTTCCGCTTCGGCGAGGTCGAGGTCGATCGCACCGCGCGGCTGGTGCGGCGCGCGGGCGTGCAGGTGCATCTCACGCCGACCGAGTACCGCCTGCTGTCGGTGCTGGTCGCCAATGCCGGCCGCGTGCTCACGCAGCGCCAGCTGCTGCGCGAGGTCTGGGGGCCTTCGCATGGCGATCAGAACCACTACCTGCGCATCTACATGGGCCACCTGCGGCAGAAGCTCGAAGCCGATCCGGCGCAGCCACGCCATCTGATCACCGAAACGGCGGTGGGTTACCGGCTGGTGGCCTGACGTACGCGCACCAGCAGCACGATCGCCACACCGCCGAGCACGAGCACCGACGCGACCAGCAATCTGAGGCTCGCGGATTCGCCGAGAAAAGCCACGCCGCCGAAGGCCGCGATCACCGGCACGCTGAGCTGCACCGTCGCGGCGCTGGTCACCCGGAGCTCGCGCAGCGCCGCATACCAGATCACGTAGCCGAGCCCCGAGGTGAGTGCGCCCGATGCGATCGCATAGGCGACGCCCGCCGGGCTCCAGCGCATCGAGGACAGCATCGCGGCGCTCACCGCGAGCGCCATCGGCGCGGAACGCGCGAAGTTGCCGGCCGTCACCTGCGTCGGATCGCCGGCGCCCTTGGCGCGCAGCGAATAGACGGCCCACGAGATGCCCGCGACGATCATCAGCAGCGCGCCGTCCAGCGGCGGGGCGGCAATTCCCGGCAGCAGCAGGAAGACCAGCCCGCCCACGGCCAGCGCAAAGCCGATCGCCTGCGAGCGTGTGAACCTCTCGCCCTTCGACAGGCCCCATCCGATCATGCTGATCTGCACCGCCGCGAACAGCAGCAGGGCACCCGAGCCGGCCGGCAAGCTGATGTAGGCGAAGGAAAACGCCTCGGCGTAGGCAAACAGGGCCAGCGCCGAAAGCCATCCGCCCGCGAGCCGCCGGGGCCGTGCGGCGGCCTGCCGCGATGCGATCAGCCAGAGCACCAGCGCGCCCGACGCCAGCCGCACCGACGTGAAGCTGGCGGCATCGATGCCGGCGTGCTGCAGCGCGACGCGGCACAGCAGCGAGTTGCCGGCGAAGGCCAGCATGGCGACCGAAGTGAGGACGACGATGTTCATCGAGGCGGCGCGGCAGCGAGGACGCGAGGAGCTGAGGCAGCGATTGGAACATCCCCCGCATGGATGGCGGAAAATCGCCGCAACCCGAGTCCGCCGATCCCCATGCCCGACACCCCCGCACCTTCCCGCCTCAACAAACGCATGGCCGAACTGGGCCTGTGCTCGCGCCGCGAGGCGGACGACTGGATCGCCAACGGCTGGGTCAAGGTCAACGGCCAGGTGGCGGAGATGGGCGTCAAGGTCACGCCGGCCGACCGCATCGAGGTCGACCGCAAGGCGCAGAACCAGCAGCAGCAGCAGGTGACGATCCTGCTCAACAAGCCGGTCGGCTACGTGAGCGGACAGGCCGAGGACGGG
Source organism: Variovorax sp. HW608 (assembly GCF_900090195.1). Lineage (NCBI taxonomy): Bacteria > Pseudomonadati > Pseudomonadota > Betaproteobacteria > Burkholderiales > Comamonadaceae > Variovorax > Variovorax sp. HW608. Next base: position 3,150,705 of record NZ_LT607803.1, on the reverse strand, counting down.
CACGACCCGGCGGTGGTGCTGGTCAACTCGCGCACGCACTGGCGCGAGGACACGAGCCGCATCCGCTTTTCACCGCCGCAGCTGCGCGGACTGGCGCCGGCGGGGCGGCTGGATATCGATTCGGTGGGGCTGCTGGTGCTCACGCAGGACGGCCGCGTCGCGCGCCGCCTGATCGGCGAGGACTCGGACATCGAGAAGGAATACCTGGTGCGCGTGTCCTATGGCACGGTCGCGCAGGACGTGCAGGCCGCGTTCCCGCGCGAGCAGCTCGCGAAGCTGCGCCACGGCCTCGCCCTCGACGGCCAGGCGCTGAAGCCCGCGCGCGTCGACTGGCAGAACCCCGAGCAGTTGCGCTTCGTGCTGACCGAAGGCAAGAAGCGGCAGATCCGCCGCATGTGCGAGCTCGTCGGGCTCAAGGTGGTGGGACTCAAGCGCATCCGGATCGGACAGGTGATGCTGGGCCATCTGCCGGTGGGGCAGTGGCGGTATCTGGGGCCGCACGAGCGGTTCTAGGCGCGGCCCGGCAGCGCCGAGGCTAGCCAGCCCCAGCATTCCGGCACGCGTCGGCCGATTCGCAAGCCAGAAACTGGCCTGCCCAATACACAGGCCCGAAAAGCGGGGTTCGCCCGACTCGGCTGATGCAGGGGCGGCGGCGACCATCGGTCACAGCAGATGGTCGCCGCGCAGTGACGTCAACGCGAAGACGACGCGGCAGTGATCATTTCGACACCTCGAAGCCTTGTGCTTCGAGCGCCGCCACCGCTGCGTCATGGTCCTGCTGCGCGTTGCCGCCCGAGATGCCGATGCCGCCGGCGATCTTGCCGCCGACGACGATGGGCACCCCACCGCCGACCGCCATGACGCGCGGATGCTGGGCGAGCGGCGCAGTCGCGGGCTGCGCGACGACCTGGTTCCAGACCTGGGTGCTCAGACCGAACGACGCGGCCGTCCACGCCTTGTCGATCGCCACGCCGGCCGTGAGGAAGGGAGCACCCTCGGCCCGCTCGAAGGCCACGAGATGGCCACCAGCGTCGGTCACGGCGATCGCGAGTTCGATCCCGATGTCCTTGCCGGCTTTGCGCGCGGCCGCAACCAGCGCGAGGGCGCCGTCCCGGGTGATCGAGGCGACAGGCGTAGTAGACGTATGGGAGATTTGCGACATGGATCTATCCTGGTTTAGTGAATGAGGAAGAGAAGATTGGCGACGACGTGGGTGAGGCTCAGAACCCCTCCAGCACCACCTTGCCAATCGATTTGCCCGTCTCGACGAGCGCGTGTGCCTTCGTGAGGTTGGCTGCGTTGATCGCGCCGACAACGGCATTGGCGGTCGTGCGAAGTTGTCCGGCATCGACCAGCCTGGCGATTTCACCGAGCAGGCGGCCCTGCTCATGCATGTCGCTCGTGGTGTAGAGCGACCGGGTGAACATCAATTCCCAATGAAGCGAAATCGACTTGGACTTCAGTGCCATCGGATCGAGCCCCTTCGGGTCGTCGATGAGGCCGAGCGCGCCTTGAGGTTTGAGGCTCTGGATGATTTGCGGGTAGTGCACCTCGGTATGCGTCAGCGAGGCGACGTAGTCGACCTCACCGATGCCAGCGGCCTTCAACGCGTCGGCCAGCGGCTTCTCATGGTCGATCACAGCGTGCGCCCCGAGCGTGAGGCACCAATCGCGGGACTCGGGCCGCGACGCGGTGGCGACGACTCGCAGCTTGGTGAGGCGTTGCGCCAGCTGGATCAGGATCGAGCCGACACCTCCGGCGCCGCCGACGACAAGCAGCGTCTGGCCCTCGCCGCCACCCTTGGGGACGCGCAGCCGGTCGAACAGCAGCTCCCACGCGGTGATCGCGGTCAGGGGCAGTGCTGCTGCCTGCGCGTCGGGCAGCGAGGAAGGTGCCTTGGAGACGATACGTGCGTCGATGGCGTGCAGTTCGCTGTTGGCGCCGGGTCGATCGATCGCCCCGGCGTACCAGACCCTGTCGCCGATGGCGAAGCCTTGCGCTTGCGCACCCACCGCCTCGACGATCCCGACGGCGTCCCATCCCAGCACGCGAGCCTGGCCGGCCGGCGGCGGCGAGCCTTTGCGCACTTTCGTGTCAACCGGGTTGACGGACACGGCCTTTACACGAACCAGCAAGTCGTGGGCCGTGGTCTGAGGTACGGCCAGCTCGAGATCTTCGAGCGCGTTGGGGGCCTCGATGGGCAGGTTCTTGCGATAGCCGACAGCTTTCATGTTGATGCTCCTGTTGAGTGGTTGCGTCGTGGGAAGAACTCTACGCTTTCAAACTGGACCTGATAAGATCGCCAACGATGGCTTCTGTTTCAAATGAAAATTGAAAATATCGACGACCTCCAGGTGCTGCTGCACGCAGCCCGCGGCGGTTCGCTCAGCGCGGCGGCACGCGCGCTGAACATCACGCCTGCTGCGGCCAGCGCGACCCTCAAGCGTCTCGAGGCGCAACTTCGCACGCGGCTCATGGAGCGGTCCACCCGTGCGATGCGCCTGACCCAGCCTGGCCAGATCCTGGTGGAGTACGCAACTCGAGCCATCGAGTTGCTCGCCGAAGGCGAAGCTCAGATGGACATGGAGCGCGGGGCGCTGTTGGGGACCATACGCGTGGCGGCGCCTTCAGATCTCGCGCGTGCAGTGCTGTTGCCCATGTTCGATGAGTTCCTGCGTCTGCACCCCGGTGTGAAACTCGTGCTCAACGTCGGCGACCGTGTCCTGGATGTTCTGCGAGACGAAGTCGACATCGCGCTTCGCTACGGTGTGCTTGCCGACTCACGCCTGGTGGCGCGTACGCTGACTCACGCCAGGACGATCCTGACGGCGTCGCCGGCGTACCTGAAGGAACGCGGCACACCTCGATCACCGATGGATCTGGTCGACCACAACTGCATCGCGTTCATGCGCGCTGGGCGGCCTTTCCAGACCTGGCGGTTTGGCCGGGATGGTCAGTGGACAACTGTGCGGGTCAGCGGAGACCGGACAGTCGACGATGCATCGCTGGCTCACGATTGGGCGGTCGCCGGGGCAGGAATCATCCTGAAGACCGAGGTGGAACTGCGACATGATCTGCGCCGCGGAACGCTCGTGCCGCTGCTGACCGAATGGGAGACGGAGCCTTACCCGCTTCACGCGCTGCTGCCCAGCGGTCGGTTCGTTCCCAATCGCGTCCGAACGCTGGTGGATTTCTTGGCGGAAAGATTCGCAGCTATGTAGAGCAGTTTCGAGACCCGATCCCAGCAGAAGCTGGCCATGTGCCGCGACCGCCCGTCGGCGCTCTCATGCAGGGCTAAGAAAACAAGCGTAGCCTCGACGCACTTGTGTTTTCGACCCAAGGAGCCCCGGTGCGCGCATTGCTCGTGGAAGACGACGAAATGATCGGCCGCAGTCTCTCGCATGCGCTCGACAATGCCGGCTGGTCGGTGGACTGGGTGCGCGACGGCGCCTTGGCCCACAGCGCGCTGGCCGACGGCGGCTACACCTGCGTGCTGCTCGATATGGGGCTGCCCAAGCTCGACGGTACCGAGGTGCTGCGCCGCGCCCGCAAGCGCGGCGATGCGACGCCGGTGCTGGTGCTGACCGCGCGCGACGGGCTCGACGACCGCATCGAGACGCTCGACCTCGGCGCGGACGATTACCTGCTCAAGCCCTTCGAGCTGCGCGAATTGCTCGCGCGCATGCGTGCTGTGGTGCGGCGGCGCGACGGCGCGGCGCATTCGGTGATCGGCACCGCCACGCTGCAGCTCGACCTCACCACGCGCGACGTGGTCGTCGACGGCGTGCGCGAGGTGCTCACCGCACGCGAGTTCGCGCTGCTGCACGCGCTCCTGGAGCGGCCCGGCGCGATCCTCTCGCGCGAGCAGCTGGAGGGCCGCATCTACGGCTGGGGCGAGGAAGTCACGAGCAACGCGATCGACGTGCTGATCCACGGCATGCGGCGCAAGCTCGGCGCGGAGGCGATCCGCAACGTGCGCGGCCTCGGCTGGCGCGTCGTGCCGGCGTGAGCCCCCGCCCGGCCGCTCCGAAGGGGGCTCGCACCGCAGCGCGAAGCGCGAAGGTTTCCGAATGAGCCCCCCCCAGCCCGTGCCGCTGCACTTCAGGCTCCGATCCCTGCGCAGCCGCCTGCTGCTGTGGCTGGTGGCGCTGTATCTGGTGGCGATCGCGGCCACGGTTTGGTTTTCCTATGGCGCCTACGGCCGGCTGGTCAACAACTTCATGGATGACCAGATGCGGCTCGTGGCCGAGTCGCATGTGAGCCACCATCGCCCGCCGCCGCTGCAGTCGGCGACCCGCGACGACGTGATCCGGCGCGGCGCCTTCGTCGTGCAGGTCTGGAGCGGCGACGGCAGCTCGCTGCTGGGCTCGTCCTGGCCCGGGCTCGAGATGCCGCTGCAATCCGACGCCGGCTTCAGCGACGTGCGCGCCAGCCCGCGAAGCGAGGATGCATGGCGCGTCTTCACCGCCGAGCCGGGCGCGCAAGCCGACATGCCGCGCGTCCAGGTGGTGCAGAACGACGGCTTCCGCCGCAACCGCATCGTGCGCCGTGCCTTGCTGGAAAGCCTGCCGATCCTGCTGATGCTGCCGGTCACGCTGCTGATGCTGCTGCTGATCGTCTCGGCGGCGTCGCGCTCGCTGCGTGCGGTCGCGCGCGACGTGGCGGCGCAGGAGGTGGGCGACACGCACGAAGTGGCGAGCGCCCGCGTGCCGGAGGAGATCGCGCCGCTGGTCGATGCCTTCAACAGCGTGCTCGGGCGGCTGCGCGGCGCCTTGTCGACCCAGCGCCGCTTCATGCAGGACGCCGCGCATGAGCTGCGCACCCCGATGGCCGCGATCCGGCTGCAGATAGAGAACCTGCGCGGCCACGTTCCGGCCGGCGACGCGGCGGAGCGCTTCGCCCAGCTCGAAGGCGGCGTGGAGCGGGCGCAGCATCTCATCGAGCAGTTGCTGCGCCTGTCGCGGCAGGACGGGCCGCCACCGGCCGCGCGCGGGCCGGTCGACGTCGCCGCGCTGCTGCGCGACAGCGTGGGCCAGCTCATGGTGCTGGCCGACCAGCGCCGCGTGGACGTGGGATTCGACGGCCGCGTCGCCCCGCTGGTGTCCGCGCCGCCGTCGGAGCTGCGCAGCGTGTTCGACAACCTCATCGACAACGCGGTGCGTTACGCGCCCGAGGGCGGCGTGGTCGACGTGCGGCTGCACATGGTGGATGGCCAGCCGGTGGTCGATGTGCTGGACGATGGCCCGGGCATCCCGCCGGAACAGCTCGAGCGTGTGTTCGACCGCTTCTTCCGCATCGCGGGCGCACCCGCCGGGGGCAGCGGGCTGGGGCTTTCCATCGCGCGCACCGCGGCATTGCGCAACGGGCTGCGCATCGCGCTCGCGAACCGCGCCGATGGCCCGGGTCTGCTGGCGCGCGTGTACCTGACGGCCTCATCCTGAGCTCATTCTTCGCTCATTCCTGGCTCAGACTGGCTGCCTAGAGTGGCAAGGGTCACTTCAGGAGAACAACATGCATGCTTCCAGCAAGGCGGTCGCGCTCGGAACCTTCGCGGCCCTCGCGGCCTTCGCTTCATTCACCGTGAGTGCCCAGACCCAGCCACAATCCGACGGCTCCGACTATCGGCCGATGCAGACGAACAACAGCACCTCGATGCCCGAAGTCGCCGCCGGCGCGAGGTCCGCGGCCCGCCCGACCGACACCGAGTCGATCGGTCAGTCGACCAGCGCGCCCATGCCGACCGGCCAGCTCACGCGCGCCGAGGTGTACAAGGGCGCGGTCGAGGCGGCGCATCCGCTGCAGACCGAGTCGATCGGCCAGTCCACGGGCATGGCCGGGATCACCGGCGGCGCACCGCACTGACCCTGATCCGGCGCCCGGCGCGAGACGCTATCCTCGCGGTTTCCTCGTGAAACCCGGGATGGCCCCATGCACTTTCTCGCTCAGAGACGCACCCTTGCCGCCGCCGGCGTATTGCTCGGCCTGCTGGCGGCATCGAACGCGGGAGCGCAGGGCACGGTGAATGCGCTGTGCAGCACCGACGCGAGCTGGTGCGAGGCGGCCGCGGCGGAGTTCGCGCGCGCCACCGGCATCCGCGTGCTGCAGGCCCACAAGGGCACCGGCGAGATCGCGGCGCAACTGCGCGCCGAGGCGGCCAACCCCAAGACCGACATCTGGTGGGGCGGCACCGGCGATCCCTTCCTGCAGGCGGCCGAGCAGGGGCTGCTCGATCCCTACCGGCCGGCCTACATCAACGACCTCTACGACTGGTCGGTGCGCCAGTACGCGATGTCGCAGAACATGGTCGGCGGCTTCTACACCAGCGCCATGGGCTTCGGCTTCAACACCGACGTGCTCAGGAAGAAGAAGCTGCCCGAGCCGCGCTGCTGGGCCGACCTGATCAAGCCCGAATACAAGGGCGAGATCGAGATGTCGCACCCCGCGACCAGCGGCACCGGCTACACCATCGTCGCCGGCCTGGTGCAGCTCATGGGCGAGGACCAGGCCTTCGACTACCTCAAGAAGCTGCACCGCAACACCACCGCCTACACCCGCAGCGGCCAGGCGCAGGCGCCGAACGTGGCCAAGGGCGAGGTCGCCATCGGCATCAGCTTCATCTTCGGCTTCGACCGCTGGCGCTACGACAAGTACCCGGTCAAGTCGGTTGCGCCCTGCGAGGGCACCGGCTACGAGATCGGCGGCATCGCGCTCGTGAAGGGCGCGCGCAACAAGGCCAACGCGATCCGCTATTACGACTGGCTGATGAGCCCGGCCGGGCAGTCGATCGGCGCCAAGGCCGGCAGCCTGCAGTCGCCCGCCAACAAGACCTTCAAGCCGGATCCGCGCATTCCGTCGATGAGCGACGTGCGGCTCATCAGGTACGACTTCGAGAAGTACGGCAGCGCGGCCGAGCGCAAGCGCCTGATCGACCGCTGGACCCGCGAGGTCGAGTCGCAACCGAGGTAGCGGCCTCGGGCCTCAGAGGCCGTGGACGATGAAGACGCCGTCCGGAGGGGCGGCAATGGTCAGCGTGGTTTCGCCGACGCGGCTGAACCGGTATTCGATGCCGTTGAGCAGGATGGACGGCATATTGGTCCAGACGCGGTACTGCAAGCCCTCCTTGACCGGCGTGATCTGCAGCACGCGGAACACCGGCGGAACGACGATCCTGAACGACAGACGGGCGGACGCGCTGTTCGCGCCGGGCGCAGCGATGGTGGCTTCGGCCGCGCAGGCGAGCGGCGCGAGCATCACCGCGAGCAGGATGCCCCTGGCCGCGCGTCCGCCGACGCCGCGATTCGCACCGATCTCTTTCCCCGACATTGCACTCCATCCTGCGTCCGGGCGACGCCGACCTCGGGATATCGGCAGTTTGATCCAAATGTGAAGGGTGGAGCATCCTTCCGAAGATGGAGATCAGCGGTCGCGCTGGATCGCGAAGTCGGCGGTGGTCGTGTCGCGCACGAACACGTCGACGCGGCGCGTCGCCGGACCCGGATTGCTCCACGGCAGCGGCAGGTTGTCGGGGATGAGTTCGATCTCGTGATGGCCGGGCGCCACCGCCGGGAAGCTGTAGAAGCCCTGTGCGTCGGTGCGGGCGACGAAACGGCCGTTGAGCACCACCGTGACGCCGGGGATGCCGCCTTCGTTGGCCTCGCGCACGCCGTTGCCGTTCTGGTCGAAGAACACGTGGCCTTCGAGCCGGCCCGAGCCGCCGGCGGCGCTGCCGCCGATCGGCACGGTCGCCGTGCCGGCGCGCGCCTCGTAGCGGATCGCGAACATCAGCGTCCGGCTGGACGGCAGCACGACCACGGGCGCCAGGGTGGCCGCGGTCAACGCCGATACCACCGCCGGATTGAGCGATTCCTGCCCCTGCGCGGCGGTGTACTGCACGTAGAACGACCAGCCGGCGCCCAGCGCCCAGCTCACGCGCGCATTGGCGTTGAGGTAGCGCGCGTCGTTGCCGCCGATGCCGTTGCTGCCGCGCACGCCCAGGTCGAGCCGGCCGCTCGCGAGAAAGGGCAGGCTGCCGAGCGCGCCCCAGATCGCGGAGCGCGCGGTGACGCCGAGCTGCTCGGCCTGCTCGAGCGCCAGCGTGGTCGAGAGCGAGGCGTTTTCCGCCACCGGCCAGGCCTGGTCGAGGCCGAAGCGCACCACTTGCGAGTTGCGGCCGTGCGCGATGTCCGTGCGCCATTGGCTCTGGCCCCAGGTCGGCGAGATGTGTTCCCAGGTGACTTCGATCGACTGCGCGGCCTGGCTGCCGGTGCGCCCGGCGAGGGTCGACGAGATCGCGTCGCGCGAATCGAAACGGTAGCGCCCGAAGACGTTGCCGAAGAGCGAGCGGCCGCTGAGGCCGCTCACGCTTTCGCTCAGTTCCAGGTTGGTGCCGAGCTGCCACTGCCGGGTCGAGACGTCGCCGCGCCAGCTCGCGCCCTGCAGATCGCCCGCGATCGGCGTGCTGCCCCAGCGCAGCGCCGGATCGAAGCGGAAGAGGCTCGCGCTCTGCCGCGCCCAGTCGCCGCGCCAGTCCGCATCGACCCAGAAGCCGTTGGCCGAATCGCGCGGCGCGAGCGAGCCGGGGGTCGACGGCTGGCCTTCGCTGTGCGCGTAGTTGGCCTGCACGCGCATCCCGCCCGGGCGCTCGGTCAGCGGGCCGATGCCGGCGCCGACCGAGTCGGCCCAGGGCGACACGCCCTGCCACGAGAGCCCGCCCCAGTACGCGCGGGTGTTCTGCGCATAGCCGGTCAGGCCGTTGAGGTTGACGTCGCGCGCGTCCACCAGCTGGAAGGCGGCGTCGGTGCGGTTGATGCCGAGCGGGTTGTCGTCGCCGCTGAGCCGCTGTTGCGCGCCGAACGTGGTCGCGTTGCCGCGCCCGACCGTGAAGCCCTGCGAGTTGATCCCGTCGAAGAAGCCCAGCCGGCCGCTGGAGGCGTTGATGCTGGTGATGCCGGGCTTCTCGAAGCTGGTGGAGAAGCCTTCGATCGGCAGCGAGGGCAGGAAGACCCGCCCGAGGCCGCGCGACATCGGCGTGGCGGCGGTATTGATGTCGCCGAGGCTGTTGTTGGCGTACCAGCCGTTCTCGAGGGGCATCGCGCGCTGGTCGATGCGGCCGGTGTTGCCGCTCAGGTAGGAGAGGTTGTAGAGCGTGCCACCGAGGCCGGTGACGTCGAACACGGTCACCGGGCTGCGGTAGCGGTTCAGGCTCAGGTCGGCGGAGAAGGCGCCGTAGTTCGGCGTGTCGAGAAAGCCTGTGAACTGCAGCGTCTGGTTGCGAGCTTCGGTGACCACGCGCTGGCGCTGCGATTGCAGCTCGACGCTGCCGCCGCGCGGCCAGCCGGTGGAGGGGGCCTCGAGTGCGGATTCGTCGACCTCGGCCTGCGGCCCGCTCTCGAGCACGCGGTCCTCATAGGCAGGCGCCGCCGGCTCTTCGGCCCGGCCGTCCAGCGCAGAGCCCGCGCCGAGCATGCCGAGCGCGACGCAGGCGAGCCGGCGCCTCATGGAGCGAAGCGCTGATCGATCTCGGTCGACCCCGAATCACCCCATTCGAGCTTGCCGCGCACCGTCACCGGAAAGCTGACCTGCACCGCCGCGTCCGCGTTGCCCGGACGCGTCGCGCTCAAGGCGATGTCGCGCGTCTCCCCCGGCAGGATCGGGAGGGTGGCGGCGGTGAATTCGAGCGCCGTGCCGCTGGCATCCGTGCCCTTGAGGAAGCCGCCGAGCCTGCCGTGCGCGGTGCCGTCGTTGCGCACCTTGAGCACCGGCACCTTCATGCCGTTGACCGTCTGCACCGCGGCGCCGACCACGCTGAGCGCCGGCTGAACCTCGCCGACCGCCACGTAGACGACGACGCCGACGCGGGCCGCGAGGCCGATCGGCATGTTCGGGCTCGCGGGCTGCTCCTTGCCTTCGATGAGGATCGCGAAGCGGCATTCCGTCGGCGGCGTGTCCGCCGGCGCTGCGACCTCGAAGCGGAAGCGATAGGGCCGCCCCGGCGTGACGGTGAGCTCCTTGCGCTCGATCGCCACCCATGGGCGGCAACTGTTGGGCGCCAGCGCGTCGATGAAGTCGACCGTGGCGTCGGGCTTGAAGGTCCAGTCGGCGGTGCGCACCGTGTAGGCGCCCGGCCGAGCATCGACCTGCGACAGCTCGATCACCTCCCGGATCGGCGTGCCGGGCTTGCTCTTGAGTTCGAAGCGCGGCGGCGACACCGCGAGCGCGAATTGCGCGAAGGCCGCCGGGCACAGCGCGGCCAGACCCAGCGCGAGCAGCGTCAGCGATCGGAGGCGCCCGCGGTATCGGAGCGAGCGAAGAACGGTCGGTCGGTTCAAGGCGATACCTCGATCTCGAAATAGAACTGCAGCTGCTGCGTCCGCGTCAGCAGCCGGCCATCGGCCAGCAGGTTGAGCCGGATGGTTTCATTCAGGAAGGGCTCGTTCACCACGCCGTCGAACACCAGCGTGCGCCCGCCGCCGCGCACCGAGCCGGGCAGCAGGCGCCCCTGCGTGCGCCAGCTGGCAATGAGCTGCTCGCCCTCCGTGGGCGCGAGCACCATGTAGATGCGCGCCGGACGGTTGATCCAGTTGGTGAGATTCAGGCGCAGCGCCACGCTGAGCTGGCCTTCGACCGCGTTGTCGCCGGTGCGCGAAGGCACGACCTGGCGCCATTTCATCGGCGTGACCGGCTGGCTCACCAGCGTGCCGGTGTCGTCGACCCGAAACGTTGCGGCCGGCGAAGGCGCGGCCAGGATCGCGAAAAGGATGGCGCACAGCGCAAACGCAATGCCCTTGACGATCCGGCGCAGCGAAATAGTCATCATGGCGCGACCAGTTCGTAGACCGCGCGGCCGGTGAAGGTGCCGGCGGGCGCGAGTTGCGCGTTGGAGTAGCTGAAGGTCAGGCAGCTTTCGAACCAGCTGTTGACCCCGACCGAGAGCAGAAGCTGCCGGGATCCGGTGAATGTGCCGCTCGGGATCGTTGCCGATGCGTCGCGGGCGCCGCTCGATACCCACGAGATCGTGCTGATCGGGATGGTGTCGCTGGTCGCGTTGACGAGGTAGGCCGGCGCGGTGACCGTCAGCGTCGCGTCCTGCTTGGAGCCGTGCGACCGGTAGAAGCCGCCGACGTAGACCTGCCCGCTGCCTGGCGTGCAGTACGCATAGTTGTCGTAGGGGCTGTTGGCCGTGGTGCTGTTGGTCGCCATGGTCTGCGCACCGGCGCCGATGGCGCTGGCCGGCACCGTGGCGGTGACCGTGTTGATCGTGCTGTCGTTGCCGGGCGTGCCGCCGCTGTAGGTGCCGGTGAAGCTGCCGGTCCCCACCTGCAGGTAGATCGCCCGTGCGCCGGGCGTGATGCTGACCAGGTAGGCCTGCGCGCTGCCCGCGCCCGCAAGGCCCGCGATGGCCAGCGCGGCAGCCGCAGCGGCCCTGGCCGCGCAAGCAGAGGGCGATGAAAGGCGCATCACGCTGGGCATCGTCTCGATCTCCCGGAACTCAGGGCATGGTCGCCGTGTAGGTGACCCGGCCATTGTTGACCCCCGCGCCCCCATACGTGCCGGCCGCGACCACATTGTTGTTCGCATAGCTGTAGGTCCACTTGCCCTCCTGGCGCACCATCTTGTTGGACGCCGGCAGCAGCACCGAGGTGCCCGCGCCGCCGGTGGCGTTGAAGCTCGGGTGGGTGATGCTGCCGTTGCTGAAGTTGGCGGTGGTGTTCGACAGCGCGCTGCTGGCCACCGTGATCTGGTCCCAGCCGATCTGCTGGCTGGCCGTGCCGTTGTTCAGCGGGCCGGTGGTGTTGGCGTTGAGCGTGATGTCGCCGCCGTTGCCCATCACCCGCACCGTGACCGCCCCGCTGCCCAGGTCGCCGCCGGTGCCGGCCACCGGCGTGCCGGTGCCGACCGAGGCGGCCGGGACCGCGAAGCTGATCATGTCGATCGTGGCGCTGCTGGCGTATTCGGTGCCCGTGCCCACCCGCAGGTACAGGATGCGGGGGATGGTCACGATGAGATCGAGGCGGGCCGTGGCCGTCAGCGTGCCGCTCGACCCACTGACGAATTGGGATTCGGCGTGGGCCGCGGCCTGCACAGCAGCGGCGAGCCCGGCCAGCAGCGCCAGCCGCGCCCAGGTCCACATGATCGGAATGAACTCGTCGAGGAAGCCGGCGTGCTCAGGGCATCGTGGCGGTATAGGTCACGGTGCCGTTGTTGGTGTTGCTTGCACCGCCGTAGGTGCCGGCTGCAACCACGTTCTGGTTCTTGTAGGCATAGGTCCACTTGCCTTCCTGGCGAACCAGGCCGGAGGTTGCCGTCAAGGTGGTCGCGGTGCCTGCGCCGGTGTTGGAACTGTTGAAGGCCGGATGCGTGATCGCGGCGTTGGTGTAGCCGGAGGTGGTCGTGGCAAGGGCCGATGCCGTGACGTCGATTTGGTCCCAGCCGATGGTCGAGCCCGCGCCGTTGGTCATGGCGCCGGTGGTGGAGGAATTCAGGCTGACATTGCTGTTGCCGTTGGCCAGCACGCGAACCGTGACGGAACCATTGGCCTGGTCGCCGCTGGCGGCGGTGGCGGCCACGGAAGTGCTGTTGCCGATGCCGCTGGCGGGCACCTGGAAGTCCATTAGGTCGACCGTCGTTCCTGCCGCCATGACCGTGCCGGTACCGACTTGCAGGAAGAGCACGCGCGGAACGGTGATCTTGACGTCCACGCGTGCCTGGGCGGTGCCGTTGGACGGCGTGCTGGGGTTGACGTTGGATTCCGCCAGTGCTGCCAGCGGCAAGACGAGGGCCGCAACGATCGGGAGCGGGAGGAACCTTTTCATGATTGATTTCCTAAATTGATCGACGCATGTCGATAAAGTCGATGCGTTTCAATGTAGGACAGATATGCCATTCGTTGTAGGACATAGTTCTCAAAATGTCTAAATGAGTACTTTTTGGCGTTTTTTTGCGATGTAAGTTTTTGCAACTGTATGTTTGCGCCCACGGCGACGGCGCATTCGGCCACGGCTGCTGCACCAGAGCGTCCAGTAAAGTTGTCTGTTCGCCATCGGCGATGTGTTTTCTTTCGACTGACAACGCGTCATGACCATTTCCAAGACCAAACTCCCCTTCCAGGCCGAAGTCGCGCAGCTGCTTCACCTCGTCACGCATTCGCTCTACTCGAACAAGGAGATCTTCCTGCGCGAGCTGATCTCGAACGCATCGGACGCCTGCGACAAGCTGCGCTTCGAGGCCATCGACCAATCCGCGCTGTACGAAGACCAGCCCAATCTCGAAGTGCGCGTGTCCTTCGACCCGGGCGCCAAGACCATCACCATCGTCGACAACGGCATCGGCCTCGGCCAGCAGGAAGCCATCGACAACCTCGGCACCATCGCCAAGAGCGGCACGCGCGAGTTCATGAGCAAGCTCTCGGGCGACCAGAAGGCGGACGCGCAACTCATCGGCCAGTTCGGCGTGGGCTTCTATTCGGGCTTCATCGTGGCCGACAAGATCACCGTCGAATCGCGGCGCGCCGGGCTGCCGGCGGAGGAAGGCGTGCGCTGGGTCAGCGCGGGTGCCGGCGACTTCGAGGTCGACAGCATCAACCGCCCGCAGCGCGGCACCAGCGTCACGCTGCACCTGCGCGACGACGCGGACGAATACCTCAACGCGTGGAAGCTCAAGTCGGTGATCGGCAAGTACTCCGATCACATCTCGCTGCCCATCCTCATGGAAAAGGAGGAATGGAAAGAGGGCGAGGACAACAAGGGCGGCTCGATGGTCAAGACCGGCGAGTGGGAGACCGTCAACCAGGCGAACGCACTCTGGAGCCGTCTGAAGAAGGACATCAGCGAAGAGCAGTACGTCGAGTTCTACAAGAACATCAGCCACGACTACGACGCGCCGCTCGCCTGGAGCCACAACCGGGTCGAGGGCAACACCGAGTACACGCAGCTGCTCTACATCCCGGCCAAGGCGCCGATGGACCTCTGGAACCGCGACAAGCACGCGGGTGTGAAGCTCTACGTCAAGCGCGTCTTCATCATGGACGATGCCGAGTCGCTGCTGCCGAGCTACCTGCGCTTCGTCAAGGGCGTGATCGATTCCGCCGATCTGCCGCTCAACGTGAGCCGCGAACTGCTGCAGGAAAGCCGCGACGTGAAGGCAATCCGCGAAGGCAGCACCAAGCGCGTGCTAGGCATGCTGGAGGACCTCGCCAAGAAGCAGAAGACCGGCAGCGAGAGCAGCGAGGGCAAGATCGACGTCGGCTCGGGCGAATCGGTGCCCTCGCCCGATCCGACCGAGGGCCTGAGCGCGGTCAGCGATGTGGTCGACAAGAACGCCCAACCCACGCCGGCCGCCGAGGCCGCCGCCGCCTTCGCCGACGAATCGGGCAAGTACGCGAAGTTCTACGCCGAGTTCGGCGCGGTGCTCAAGGAAGGCCTCGGCGAGGACTTCGTCAACCGCGAGCGCATCGCCAAGCTGCTGCGCTTCGCATCGACCACCAGCGACACCGTGAGCGTGAGCCTGGCCGACTACAAGTCGCGCATGAAGGAAGGCCAGGACGCGATCTACTACATCACCGCCGACACGCTGGCCGCCGCCAAGAACAGCCCGCAGCTCGAGATCTTCAAGAAGAAGGGCATCGAGGTGCTGCTGATGACGGACCGCGTCGACGAATGGGCGCTCAACTACCTGACCGAGTTCGACGGCACGGCGCTGCAGAGCGTGGCCAAGGGCGCGGTCGATCTGGGCAAGCTGCAGGACGAGTCGGAGAAGAAGGCGGCCGAGGAAGCCGCCGAGTCCTTCAAGCCGGTGCTTGAGCGCCTCAAGGAAGCGCTCAAGGACAAGGCCGAGGACGTGCGCGTGACCACGCGCCTCGTCGATTCACCGGCCTGCCTGGTGGTGCAGGACGGCGGCATGAGCACGCAGCTCGCGCGCATGCTCAAGCAGGCCGGCCAGCCGGCGCCGGAGGTGAAGCCGGTGCTCGAAGTCAACGCCGAGCATCCGCTCGTGAAGAAGCTGGAGAGCTCGGCGCATTTCGACGATCTGGCGAACATCCTGTTCGACCAGGCGCTGCTTGCCGAAGGCGGCCTGCCGGCCGATCCGGCGGCCTATGTGCGTCGCGTGAACGCGCTGCTGGCCTGAGGCCCGGACGCCGGGCCGACCCGGCGCCGAAAGCGTTTCGTTTTGGAGGTGCCATGTCCACGGAGCACATCGAAACCATCGTGATCGGCGGCGGCCAGGCGGGCCTGGCAATGAGTCACCACCTGGGCCGAGTGGGCGGCGAGCACCTCGTGCTCGAGCGCGGAGAACTGGCAGAGCGCTGGCGCAGCGAGCGCTGGGATTCGTTGCACTTCCAGTCTCCCAACTGGAACATGAATCTTCCGGGTTGGCCACGCATGACAGCCGACCCGCAGGCCGACCCCGATGCCTTTTCACCGCTGCGCGAGGTGACGCACTATATCGAGCGCTACGCGGCGGCGATTCGCGCTCCGGTGCGCACCCAGTGCGCGGCGCTCTCGGTCACGCGCAGGCCCGGGTCGCGCCAGTTGCAGGTGCAGACCGACGGCACCCTTTACGTGGCGCACAACGTCGTCGTGGCGACGGGCCCCTACCAGGTTCCGCGCGCGACACTTGCACTGGGCGCGGGCGTGTTCGAGCTCCATTCGACCCAATACCGCAATCCCATGCAATTGCCCGCCGGCGCCGTGCTCGTGGTCGGCACCGGGAACTCCGGCGTGCAGATAGCAGAGGAACTGTGCCGCGCCGATCGGCGCGTGTTCCTGTCCGTCAGCTCGCACGAGCGGATCCGGCGTCGCTATCGCGGGAAGGATTGCATCTGGTGGCTGATCGCGACAGGCTCCGCCGATTCGACGCTTCGCGAGTGGAAGGGCGCTCGCCTGTCGCGCTTGATGACCGGTGTGAATGGCGGGCATGACATGGACCTGCGCCAGCTGGCGGCCGAAGGGGTCGTGCTGCTCGGCCGCGTCAAGGCCGCCGAGAACGGACGGATCGCCATTGCCGACGATCTCGCCGCCAGCATCGCCCACGGCGACGAATCGCTGCAGGCGTTCGCCCGTCGATGCGACGACGCGGCCCGTGCGCAGGCATTGGATCTGCCTGCGGCGCAGCCGCCCGCCGACCCGTTGCCGGATCCGCCGGAACTTCATGAGCCCATCCGCACCCTCGATCTCGCGCGCGAGGGGATCAACTCGGTGATCTGGGCCAACGGTGCGCAGGCAGAGTTCGGCTGGATCGACCTGCCCGTCTTCGGCCAGTCCCCCGGACCGAAGAGGACACCCGTGCACGAGCGCGGCCTGACCTCCGAAGCCGGCCTGTACTTCCTGGGCCTGCCCTGGCTGCACAAATGGAAGTCGGCCTTCCTGTTCGGCGCCGACGAGGACGCCGCCTACCTGGCACAGCAGATCGCTCCACGGAAGGCGAGCTGACCGGGCGGATTCGCCGGCCAATGACGATGCTCTCGAGGAGGCGCCATGGATGCCTTGTCAGAGGTTTTGAAGGTCCTGCAGTTCAACAGCGCGATCTTCTTCAAGGCCAGGTTCACCGCACCGTGGTGCTTTGCCTCCCCGGAGGCGGACGCGGTGGCCCGGCAGGTCCACGCGGGATCCGAGCGGCTGCTCTTCTATCACCTGTTCGTGGACGGTTCGTGCACCGTGAAGCTGGACGGCATGCCACCGCTTCGCCTGCAGGCCGGCGACATCATTCTCTTTCCGCATGGCGATGCGCACACGATGGCGTCGTCCGGATCGGACGGGCCGGTGCCGATGCTCGACGTGCACGGCCTGTTGCGCGAGAGGCCGGAGGAACTGCAGCTCGGCGGCGGCGGCGAGCCCACGCGCATCATCTGCGGCTATCTGTCATGCGATCCCGTGCTGTGCAAGCCGATCCTGACGACGCTGCCAAGGGTGTTGACGGTCAGCCTCAGGGGAGACGAAAGCACCGATTGGGTGGAGCGTTCCTTTGTCTATGCGGTGGCGGAGGCCGCCGCCACCGAGCCCGGCGGCGAAGGCGTACTGGCCAAGTTGTCCGAGGTGCTGGTGGTCGAGACCTTGCGCCGCTACATCTCCCAGATGTCGGAGGGCCATACCGGCTGGTTCGCCGGATTGCGCGATCGTGCCGTCAGCAGGTGCCTCGCGCTCATGCACGAGAAGCCGGCGTATCCGTGGACGCTCGAAAGCCTGGCCCGCGAAGTCGGAACCTCGCGTTCGGTTCTCGCAGAGAAGTTCACCCACTACGTGGGGCAGCCTCCGATCCAGTATCTCGGCAAGTGGCGCATGGCGCTCGCGTCCAACCTGCTGCGGCGCAGCGCCCTGAGCCTGATGCACATCGCGCTGGAAGTCGGCTATGAAACCGACACCGCCTTCAGCCGAGCCTTCAAGCGCGAATTCGGCGTGCCCCCGGCATCCTGGCGCCGCGAACACAGCCTCGGGAGCGCGCGACCAGCGAGCGGGGAATCCGTGCCGCGAGGATGACCACGCACTGCAGATCGTGGCCCCTCGCGAACCTTGCGGTTAATGGCGCGTCATGCCGGGCGACGACGCGGGCATCGCATGGAGCAGCGGCTGCAATGCCTGCGTCACCCTGGCGGTCTGCCGGTCGTCCAGCACGCCGAAAAGAATCTTCTGGAAGCGCGGCGCCGTCACGCCCGACACGATGTACTGCCAGCGGTAGGCCTTCAGGACCCCATCGGCGATGGCGGCGCGCTGCGCATCGTCGTAGCGCATGCCCGCGATCGACGCGAAGTAGCTCGCGTCGGCGCCTGCCTGCGCAACGAGGATCCCGTCCACTGCCACGACCAGGTCGATCAGGTCGCCGACAGCGGCATCGCGTTCGGCGGCGCTGAGGTGCGCGTCCTCGCGAAGGAATTCCAGCTCGTCCAGTTGCGCGTGCTGCGACTCTTCCTTCCAGTGGGCCAGGAAGACGTCCTTCCACAGCGCGCACAGGTCGTCCTCCGGCTCGATGCTGGCGCGATAGTGGGCCTGCGTGAAGAGCTCGATGTCCAGCGTCAGCGCGAGCACCGACCAGGTGCTTTTGCCGAGCACGGCCGCGGCGACCGCGTCGGGGTCGGCGGTGGCCATGTAGCCCGCCGGCATGTCGTCGGCCATCATCGATTCCATGCGCCGGAACAGCTTCTGATGCTTCAGTTCCTCGTCGGTCATGCGGACCAGCGCTTCGAGGGCCGCCTGGTCGCCCAGTGCGTGCTGGCGGCTGATCTCGAGCATCTTGGCGCCGATGAAGCGTTCCACCAGGCCGAAGATGTAGGCGTAGCTCCGGCCCTGCACCTGGCTCAGCAGGCGGCGATCGTCCGGCGTCATGAAGTCCAGTTCGTTCACCAGCGACAGGCCGGCCGGCAGGAAGGTCTTGTCGAGATCGAATCGCCGGTTGCGGATGACATCGCTGTCGATGTCCCAGCGGACGCGCCTGGAATTCTCGATGACCTTGGCGTACGGATTTGCAGAGGGAGCGCTTTGCATGATGACCTCTATCGATGTCGTTGAAGGAGTTTCGATGATCGAAGCGCGAGGCGAACCCGATCGGGCCGCGCGTCTGCAAAACCTGTCCGATCATCCGGACGCGGGCCACGGCGGGTTCAAGCCGGTCGGCCGTTCAGCCACACGGTTCCGATGCCGCCCAGCCCGATGAGGCAGATGCCTGCGACCGCCCACAGGTCCGGCGCATGGGCGAACAGCAGCCACCCGATCGCCGTCGCGAAGACGATCTGCGCATAGGCGAAGGGCATCAGCACCGACAGCGGAGCGACCCGCACGGCGCCCGCCATGCAGACATGGCCTGCGGTGGCGAACGTGCCCATCAGCAGCAACAGGGCCCACTGCTTGCCGCTCGCGAGGCGAAGCGTCGGTGCGAGATCGAGTGGGAGTGCCCACAGCACCGCGCCCAGTACCGAAGTCACGAGCAGCGCCGAGAG
This sequence comes from Variovorax sp. HW608, assembly GCF_900090195.1. NCBI lineage: Bacteria > Pseudomonadati > Pseudomonadota > Betaproteobacteria > Burkholderiales > Comamonadaceae > Variovorax > Variovorax sp. HW608. Next base: position 3,131,780 of record NZ_LT607803.1, on the reverse strand, counting down.
AAGGTTCGTGACGACGAGATCGTCCGCGCTGGCGATGCGGCGCGTCACCAGTTGGAAGGCCGCATAGCAGAGCGCGCTGGCGATCGGCAGCAGCGCACCCCAGCCCAGGGCGCCCGCGCCTGTCGGCCGCACGACGGCCAGCATGCCCGCGACGCCGAGCGCGACCATGGCCCACCGCGCCGGCGAGACGGACTCCTTGAGCACGAGCGCACCCAGCACGGTGGTCGCCACCGGTGCGAGCAGCATGAGCGCGGTGAACTCGGCCAGCGGAAGGCGTTGGACGCCGTAGAAGGAAGCCGCCGAGTTGCACAGCAGCAAGGCGCCACGCAGACACTGCAGCATGGGGACCCGGCTTCGGATCTTCAGCGGCCCGCCCCGCAGCAAGTGCCATCCCGCCATGGTGGCGGTCTGGAACATGTAGCGCACCCACAGCAGGACCAGCACCGGAATCGAACCGCCGAGGTACTTGATGGTCGCATCGCTGCCGGCGAACATGCAGGTCGTCACGAGGACGAGCCCGATGCCGGTGCTCAGGTCTGGGGCTTTTGAAGCCTTGTTCGTGGGGGACATTCCAGGGAGGTGAGGTGGTCGCAGGCGGCTCATCGCATGACGTCGGCACCTGGCCGCACATTATCTCCGCCAGGATGCAGGACTTGATCGGCGTCAAACCGCGGCGATGCGGACTGGCTATGCTGGTCATGGTGCCGATGGCACGACGTCAAGAAGGAGTGTGCGCGATGGAACACCCGCTCGACAGTCAATCCTCCCTGGAGGCGCCTGCGGTGCGTCGGGTCGGCGCGCTGCGGCCCTTCGCCTGGCTGTGGATGGGTGCACGGGATCTGGCGTTCCGTCCAGGCGTGAGCTTCGGCATCGGTGCCGTAGTGGCTGTCGTCGGCCTGATCCTGATGGCGGCGACCTGGCAGGCCACCTACCTCGCGCCAGCGCTGCTCGGAGGATTCCTGCTGGTGGCCCCCTTCGTCGCGATGCCGCTGTATGCCCTGTCGCGCCAGCGGGAGCAGTCCGCCGCGCCGGACACCACACAGGCCTTCCGCGCCTGGCAAGGCAACGCCGATTCGATTGCGCTGTTCGGTCTGGTGCTTGCGCTGGCGTACCTGGCCTGGGAGCGCCTGGCGGCCATCGTCTTCGCACTGTTCTTCACCGAGCAGGTGCAGCAGGTGCCGCACCTGCCTCCGGCGCTGCTCCTGTCGGGCCAGCCGGCCACTCTGGTGCTTGCCTTCCTCGCCGTGGGCGCCACGGTGGCGGCGCTGGTCTTCGCGTTCGGTGTCGTCAGCGTGCCGTCGCTGATGGATCGGCCTGTGGACGTGATTACCGCGGCGCTGACCAGCCTGCGATGCTGCGCCCGCAATCCGGGCGCCATGCTGCTGTGGGCGGCCTTGATCGCAACCCTGACGGCCCTTGGCTTCGCGACATTCATGCTCGGGCTCATCGTGACGTTCCCGTGGCTCGCGCATGCCAGCTGGCACGCCTACCGCGAAATGGTGGGGACCTGATTCCGCACAGGCTGCGGGCTCGGCACTGAGCGGGCGGGCCAGGCCAACATTCCCAGCCCCAACAGCAGGATGAGGCTGCCGCGCAATCCGACACGTTCGCATGCGATTGGCCGCGCGGAGCGTAACATTCATCGGCAACTTGCATAGGGTTCGACGGGTGTGAACGGGTCTGGTCTCAAGCAGCGCCTGGCAGCGATCCTCGCCACGGATGCGGCGGGCTATTCACGCCTGATGGCGATCGACGACCGCGCGACCGTGGCCGCGCTCGATGCGGCGCGCACGGTATTTCGAGCTCAGATCGAGTCGAACCATGGCCGTGTGATCGACATGGCTGGCGACTCGGTGCTCGCCGTGTTCGACACCGCGGCCGGAGCGGTCGCCGCCGCCGTTGCTGTTCAGCATGAGCTAAGCGTGTCCTGCGACGCCGCGCCCCGGGATCGGCAGATGCGCTTTCGGATCGGCGTTCACATGGGCGACGTGATCGAGAAGCCGGACGGCACGGTGTACGGCGACGGGGTGAACATTGCAGCGCGGCTGCAGGCGCTGGCCGAACCGGGCGGCATCACCGTTTCGGACGCAGTGCACGGGGCCGTGAGGAGCAAGGTCAGTGCGGAGTTTGTCGATCAGGGCGAACAGCAGGTGAAGAACATCGGCCATCCAGTGCGGGCCTTCAAGGTGGCGCCCGCGAGGCCATCGGTGGATGTCCCCGCGGCGGCGTCGCCATCGTCTGCGCCGGTGCTGCGTCTGCCTGACAAGCCCTCGCTCGCGGTGCTGCCGTTCACCAACATGAGCGGAGACCCCGACCAAGAGTACTTCGCCGATGGCATCACGGAAGACATCATCACCGACGTCTCCAAGATATCCGGCCTGTTCGTGATCGCCCGCCACTCGTCCTTCACCTTCAAGAAGCAAAGCGTCGACATCAAGGACGTCGGAAGGAAGCTGGGTGTGCGACATGTGCTCGAAGGCAGCGTGCGAAAGGCCGGCATGAGGGTGCGCATCAATGTGCAACTCATCGATGCCGAATCCGGCGGCCACATCTGGGCCGAACGTTATGACCGGGACCTCGAGGACATCTTCCTGGTCCAGGACGAAGTGACGCGGAAGATCGTCCATACGCTCGAGGTGACCCTCACCGGCAGCGAAAGGGCGCGTCGGCAGGATCGCGGCAAGGTCAATGTCGAGGCGTACGACTGCCTCATTCGCGCGAAACGCCGCATCCGGGATTTCAACGCCGCAGCGCTCGTCGAGTGCCGTGCCATGCTGGAGCGCGCGCTGGCGATCGACCCGGGGCTGGCGCAGGCCTATGCGTCCTTGGCGATCTGCTGCGGCGTCGAGTATGCCAACGCATGGAATGGTCGCACGGCGAGCGATCTGAAACAGGCCTTGGCGCTGGCGCGCAAGGCGTGCGAGTTCGACGCGTTCGATGCGGTTTCGCACCACGCGCTGGCGGTCGCCCTGATGTGGCTGCAAAGCCTGGACGAAGCCGAGAGCGCGGCGCGCCGGGCGATCGAGTTGGACGCGAACTCTGCCCCGTCCCATGGCACCCTGGGCAGCGTGTTGCATTTCGCCGGACGGCACGAACAAGCGCTCGAGTCATTCGAACGGGCGCTTCGGCTCGACCCGGAATTCGACCTGTGGATGCATGCTCTGGGGCGGGCCCTATTCGCCCTCGGACGCTACAACGAGGCCGAAGCGACGTTCAAGCGGCGCCTGATTCATATGCCCGCGTCGGACGTCACGCGCGCCTACCTGGCCTCGCTTTACGGTCATACCGACCGTCAAGACGAGGCCCGTCGAGTTTGGCGAGAACTGATGGCCATAAACCCCCAGTACACGATCGAACACACGCTGCGAGTCCTGCCCTACAGAAACCCCGCGCCCCTCGAACAGTTCGTGGAGGGTCTGCGCAAGGCCGGACTGGCTCAATGAGTCCGGTATGGCGGTTGCCTGTCCGGTCACGAAATATCCGGGCGGATTTGCAAGCTACGCAGCCAGCTCAACTGCTCTAGCCTCAAGCAGATCAATCAGGATGCGCTCAACACGACTTCCCCCCACGCTAATGCGCTGATCTACTGATACCGATTTCAATGATTCGGCGGCATCGGCGTACTGCCCCCTGGCAAATTGACCGATAGCATCAACCAGACAGAGTGAGAGCCGCGTCTGGTCGCTGGGCTCCCTGGTCGCAATTGCCGCCCTGCTTTGCTCCAGCGAGGCGAGATCGCCGGCTGATGCCTGAATACCGGCAAGATGCAACGCTATGAACGGATGCGAAAGCATGGACCTGAAGCGCTCGGACAATGCAGAAACTGCAGCCGAGACCGGACGGGTAGTACCTGTTCGCAGATATTCACGCAATAGAAAACCGCCGCAATCGGCCAGAGTCAGCACCGGACCACAGCGAGTTTTCTCGGGTGCACAGTAACGCTCGTAGCGCTGCCACGCCTGCTCGGCCAATCCCAACTGCCATTCCGCCAGCGCCAGATGCCACTGAACGTGACCATACATGGCGCCGCCTTCTGCCGACAGGCGGTGTTCGTTCAGCCAGTTACCCAGCAAGTCCAGCGACTCCTCAGGCTTACCCTGATCGTGCAATACATGAGCATAGCTGTGGATGACATAGGGTGCCTGCGGCCGCTGCCGCAATGCCCGCTCGACAAGTACACGACCGCGGTTCCGATCGCCGGCCTCACTGGTCGCAAACCCGAGGCGCGCGAGACATGCCCAATCATCATGCAAACTGGGATCGACCGATTCCATGATACGCAGAACGCGCTCGAGCTTGCGCGCACCGCCGTAGAAGATCAGGTACCCACAAAGTTGCGAGATCACCAGCAGGTCACTGGGATTCCCAGCGATATAGGCCTCGGTCGCTGCAAGATTGGAATAAGGGTCTTCAAGCAGCGCAAAGAGCGCGAGGATATGCGCACGCTCCCAGGGCAGCGCGGCTTCTGCCGCCATGAGTGCACGCTCTTTGAAGCCATCGGCGTCCGCTGAATTAGCGTCCTTTGCAAGCATGTAGCGTGCGGCCAGTGCCAGAGCGAGATCACTGTCCAGCACCAAAGCCCGATCGAGGGCTTCTGCTGCACCCGTCTCGGAGCCAAGGATGCGATCGACAGCCAGCTGATACTGCTCTGCAGCCTCAAGGCTGCCTGTAGTGAGGGATTGGCCCCCACGCGCGTCAATCATGTTGGTTCCCCGAGCTCCAGGTTTCAGAGACGCCGAACTGCTTCAGTGAGTTTCAGTGTAGTCCAAACCAAGGCGTGACGACTTCGGTGACGCACGCTGCGTCTGTCCGCTCTCACCCTTCTGACCGTTCATTGCGCAGAGCCCTCAAGCACAAGGTGCACTGAGCGGGCGGCTCGGCAGAACCCGCTGCCGGCCGGACAAAAGACGCTGCTGCGAGTGATCTGATTCTTCGGTCGGCCAGCTTCGCGCCGGAATCGCAGACTATGCTGGACGCATCATGGACGTGCGTGACGGCTTCATCCAGGCAGTCGGCCATACGCCGCTGATCAAGTTGCGCAAGGCCTCCGAACTGACCGGTTGCACGATCCTCGGCAAGGCCGAGTTCATGAATCCGGGCGGCTCGGTCAAGGATCGCGCGGCGCTCTACATCGTGCTCGACGCCGAGGCGCGGGGCGCGTTGCGGCCGGGCGGCGTGATCGTCGAGGGCACCGCGGGCAACACCGGCATCGGCCTCGCGCTGGTCGGCAACGCGCGCGGCTACCGCACGGTGGTCGTGATCCCGGAGACCCAGAGCCAGGAGAAGAAGGACGCGCTGCGCTTGTGCGGCGCCGAACTGCGCGAGGTGCCCGCGGTCCCGTACAGCGACCCGAACAACTATGTGCACGTGGCCGAGCGCCTCGCCGACGAGCTCGCGCACAGCGAACCCTGCGGCGTGCTGTACGCGAACCAATGGGACAACCTGTCGAACCGGGAGGGCCACGTCCGATCGACCGGCCCCGAGATCTGGGCGCAGACCGATGGCCGCATCGACGGCTTCGTCTGCGCGATCGGCACGGGGGGCACGCTGGCCGGCGTCGGGCTGTACCTGAAGAAGCGCAAGCCGGAAGTCGTCATCGCCGCCGCCGACCCGATGGGGGCCGCGATGTACCACTACATCAAGCATCGCGAGTTGCGCAGCGAGGGCAGCTCGATCACCGAAGGCATCGGCCTCGGCCGAGTCACGCGCAATCTGCAGGACGCGCCGATCGACGACGCCTATCAGATCGAGGATGCGGAGGCGCTGCCGGTGCTGTTCGACCTGCTGCGCGAAGAGGGCCTTTGCCTGGGGGGCTCCAGCGGCATCAATGTGGCCGGGGCGATCCGCATGGCACGCGCGCTCGGCCCGGGCAGCACGATCGTGACGATCCTCGCCGACGCCGGCACGCGCTACCAGTCGAAGCTCTACAACCCCGCCTTCCTGCGAGAGAAAGGCCTTCCGGTACCGGCCTGGCTCGCCTGAACGCTGCAGGCGCCGGGGTCAGTCCGCCGGATCGAGAAAGCGCGCGCCCGGCGTCAACGGCGCATGCCGGTAGGTCGCCGGTGTGCGGCTGAGCCTGACCGGCGAACCGATGCCCCGATAGCCGCCTTCGAGCTCCACCACCATGCCGCGATGCGCGGTGTGCGGATGCGTGAGCGCCGCATCCACCGGCAGCACCGGCGCGGCAGGCACACCGGCCGCCATCAGCGTGTCGACCAGCGCACGGCCGTCGAAGTCGGCCAGCGCGGCTTCGAGCTGCTGCTTGAGCCCGTCGCGGTTCACCGAGCGCTGGCCGGCGGTCGCGTAGAGCGGGTCCTCGGCCAGTTCTGGATGGCCGATGCAGGCGCAGAAGCTCGCGAACTGCCGGTCGTTGCCGACCGCGACGAAGATCGGATCGGTGCGCGTCTTGAGCGCGTCGTAGGGATAGATGTTCGGGTGCGCGTTGCCGGTGCGCTTCGGCTCGGTGCCGTCCATGAACCAGTTCGCCGCATGCGGATGCAACAGCGACAGGCCGCTGTCGTACAGCGCCGCTTCCACGAACTGGCCGCGCCCGCTGCGCTGGCGCTCGTTGAGGGCGAGCAGCACGCCGATCACCGCGTTGAGCCCGGTCACCATGTCGACCACGGGCAGGCCCACGCGCAGCGGTCCGCCGTCCGCTTCGCCGTTGATGCTCATGATGCCGGTCATCGCCTGCACCGCCGCGTCGTAGCCGGGCAGCGCGCCGAGCGGACCGTCGGCGCCGAAGCCCGAGACGCGGCACCAGACGAGGCGCGGAAAGCGCTTGGCCAGCGTGTCGTAGCCGATGCCCCAGCGCTCCATCGTGCCGGTCTTGAAGTTCTCGATCAGCACGTCGGCTTGCGCGACCAGCGCCAGCAGCGCCTCGCGCCCCTCCGGCGAGCCGAGGTCCAGGTGCTGGACGCGCTTGTTGCGGTTGAGGCCGTGGTAGTACGAGGCCACGCCGTCGCGGAAGGGCGGGCCCCAGGTGCGCGTGTCGTCGCCTTGCGGCGGCTCGACCTTGAGCACGTCGGCGCCGTGGTCGCCGAGGATCTGGCCGCAGTAGGGGCCGCCGAGGATGCGCGAGATGTCGAGCACGCGCACGCCCGCGAGGGCGCCGGTCGGCCGGGCATTGGTGGTCATGGGATCTGCTTCTTGTTGGGAGAACTCAGTCGAGCTGCGCGCCGGACTGCTTGACGACCGAGGCCCACATGGTCATCTGCGCGGGAATGAACCTGGCGAGCGCTTCGGGCGACGTCGACGGCGCGGGCTCGAGGCCCTGGCTCGCGAACTGCTGCTTCACCTTGGGCGATGCGAGCACCTTCGCGAAGGCCTCGTTGAGCTTCTTCACACGCTCCGGCGGCGTGCCGGCCGGCGCGACGATGCCGAAGAACACGCTCACGTCGTAGCCCTTCAGGCCCTGCTCGGCGAGCGTGGGCACGTCGGGCAGCGCCTGCGAGCGCCCGGCGGTGGTGACGCCCAGGGCGCGCAGCTTGCCGCTCTTGACATAGGGCATGGCGGTGAGCACGTCGGTGAAGCTCATGCTCACCTGCCCGCCCAGCAGATCGGTCAGCGCCGGCCCGGTGCCCTTGTACGGAATGTGCTGCAGGTCCACGCCCGCCATCCCGTTGAACAGCACGCCCGCGAGGTGCGACGAGGCGCCGTTGCCCGACGAGGCGTAGCTCAGCTTGCCCGGATGGCTCTTGGCGTAGGCGATCAGCTCCTGGGCGTTCTTGGCCGGCACCGAGGGATTCACGACCAGGATGTTGGGCAGGTGGCCGACCTGGATCACCGGCGCGAAGCTCTTGGACGGGTCGTAGTTGATCTTGCGGTAGAGGCTCGAATTGATCGCCAGCGGCCCCGAGGTGCCGAACAGCAGCACATAGCCGTCGGCCGGTGCGCGCGCCACGTACTCGGCGCCGATGTTGCCGCCGGCGCCGCCGCGGTTCTCCACGATCATCGTCTGGCCGATCACGTCCCTGATCTCGGCGGCGAGCGTGCGCGCCATCGCGTCGGTCGGGCCGCCCGGCGGGAAGGGCACGACCAGCGTCAGGGTCTTGTCGGGAAAGCTCTCCGCGTGGGCCGCAGGCACCATGGGCAGTGCCGAGGCGCAGGCGATGAGAAGGGGGGCGAGGAATCTCTTCATGGGTTGTCTCCTTATATCTTTGGATTGCGGTGTTCAGGCGGTGGCGAGCCTTGGGGCTGCCGTCTTCGCGGCCCAGTCGGCCGGCACCGCGTCGGGCGTGAGCGGGTCGCGCGGCAGCACGCGATGCAGCAGCACCAGCTGCGCCCATTCGACGCGCTGCGCCGAGCCGGTGCGCGAGCCTTCCCAGGCCATCGCGATCGCGCTGCAGGAGTGATAGAGCGCGGACGCCGCCTGGCGTGCGATCACGTCGCCGCCTTCCTGCGTGGCGGTCGCGGCCAGCGCGGCGGCACGGGCGAGCGCATCGCGCAGGGCGGTCGCGAAGGCCGGCGCCAGGGTGGCCTGGCCGAGCAGCATGCCGAAGTGGTCCTGCAGTGCGGCCAGCGAGTCCTCGCGCCTGATGGCGCGCAGCACGTCGAGCGCGACGATGTTGCTCGTGCCTTCCCAGATCGAGCCCAGGTGTGCGTCGCGCAGGAGGCGCGGATCGGACCATTCCTCGATATAGCCGCAGCCGCCGCGCACTTCCATCGCATCGCCCGTGACCTTGCGCGCATCGCGGCAGGCGCGGAACTTGATGAGCGGCGTGAGGATGCGCAGCAGCGGGTAGGCGCCCTTGTCGCCGGCGTCCGAGCGCGCGAGCGCCAGCGCGGTCTGGAACACCATCGTGCGCGCCTGCTCGGCCGGCAGGCGCAGCTTGGTGAGCTGGCGCTGCATCAGCGGCATGTCAGCCAGGCGCTTGCCGAAGGCGCGGCGCTCGCTCGCGATGTATTCGGCCTCGGCGACCGCGCGGCGCATCAGGCCGGCGGCGCGCACGCCGTTCGACAGGCGCGAGTTGTTGACCATGTCGGCCATCTGCACGAAGCCGCGCCCCGGCTCGCCCACGAGGTAGGCCACCGCGCCTTCGAGGCGGATCTCGCCGCTCGCCATCGAGCGCGTGCCCAGCTTGTCCTTGAGGCGGATGATGCGGTAGTGGTTGGCGCTGCCGTCCTCGAGCTGGCGCGGCAGCAGGAACAGCGACACGCCCTTCATGCCCGCGGGTGCACCATCGGCGCGGGCCAGCACCATCGCGAAATCGGCGTCGGGGTTGGAGCAGAACCACTTGTCCCCGGTGAGGCGCCACTGGCCCGCCTCGTCCTGCCAGGCGCGGGTGAGCGTGGCGGCGATGTCGGAGCCGGCGGCCTGCTCGGTCATGAACATCGCGCCCTGCGCGAGCGTGTCGAAATCGAGCGAGGTGAGGCGGCCGATGAAGCGCTCGACCAGCTCGGGGCTGCCGAACTTCTTGAGCGTGCGGGTGAGCGAATCGGTCATCGAGACCGGGCAGCACAGGCCGAACTCGGCCTGCACGAAGAGATAGGTCAGGAGGTACTTGACCAGCGGCGGCATCTTGCCCTTCCAGCCCAGGGTCTCTTCGCGGTGCGAGATCGCGGCGAGGCCGAATTCGCTCAGCGCGAGGCGTTCCATCTCGACGTAGGCCGGATGCTTGACCACCTTCTCCTCGTCGATGCCGGTGCGGGTGCGCAGCTTGAGCGTGGGGGGATTGCGGTCGGCGGTCTGCGCCAGGTCGTCGAGCGGGCCGCCGGCCAGTGCGCCGAGGCGCTCGAAATGCGGCTGCATGTGCCGCGCCAGATCGGGCGGCAGGTAGAGCGCGATGAGCTTGTGCAACTCGGTGTCGGTGGTGAAGAGGTTCTGACCGTGGCGGTCGGGCACGGGGTGGGCGGCGGTGTCGCCGGTCGTCGCTGCGGTGCTGGACATGGCTCGTCTCCTTTGAGGGGCGAATTGTTCGAGGGCAGGGCGATTCTTGTCCAATATCGAATAGGTCTTGATTGATCCGATTTGCCTATCGTGGGAGACTGCGCCGCATGGAACTGCGACACCTGCGCTACTTCGTCGTGCTGGCCGAGGAACTGCATTTCGGCCGCGCCGCGCGCCGGCTCTCGATCTCCCAGCCGCCGCTGAGCGTCGCCATCCGGCAACTGGAGGAATCCGTCGGCGCGCGCCTGTTCGACCGCAACAGCAAGGAGGTGCGCCTGACCCCGGCCGGCGATGCGCTGCAAACCTCGGCGCGTGCCTTGCTGCGGCAGGCCGAGGAGGCCGCGCTCGAGGCGCGGGATGTCTCGCGAGGCTCGGCCGGGCGCCTGCGCATCGGCTTCGTCGGCGCCATGCTGTATCGCGGCCTGCCGCAGGCGCTGCGCAAGTTCCAGGCGAAGCACCCGGCGGTGCGCGTCACGCTGGCCGAACTCAATTCGAGCGAGCAGATCGCCGAGCTGCTGCATGACCGGCTGGACTTCGGCTTCGTGCACACCAGCCGCATGCCGGCGGAGCTGCGGCATGCGCTGCTGGTGTCCGAACCGTTCGTCGCCTGCCTGCCGGTCGGTCATCGCCTCGCGCGGCGGCGCACCGTGCCCGCGGCGAGCCTGCGCGACGAGCCTTTCGTGCTGTTCTCGCGCAGTGTGTCACCCGACTATCACGAGCGCATCCTCGCCATCTGCGCGGATGCCGGTTTCCGGCCCGAGGTGCGGCATGAAGTGCGCCACTGGCTGTCGGTGGTGTCGCTGGTCTCGCAGGGAATGGGCGTCGCGCTGGTTCCGAGCGCACTGCACCATTCGGCGCTGCGCGGCGCGGTCTTCCGGCCGCTGGAGGAGCAGGTCGCGCACTCGGAGTCGTATTGCGTGTGGCGCGATGGGCCCGAGAACGCGGTGGTGCAGGCCTTTCTGCGCACGGTGCAGGTCAGTACGGCGGATTGACCACCACGTACTGGGAGCCCTGCGGCTGGTACCACTGGCTGCCGCATTGCTGATACACCATGCCGCCGTAGTTGACCGGGACGCAGTTGGGCGGCACGGTATTCACGATCGAGCCCACCACGGCGGAAGTCACCGCGACAGCGCCCGCGACAGCCATCGCGCCCGCGACCGGGTGATAGTCATTGTCCCAGCCGTTCCCGCAGCAGTTGTTGCCGCTGACATTGACGTTGACGTTGCGATTGGCGTTGACGGTGGTGTTCCGACTGGCATTGACGTTGGTATTCCGGCTGTTGACGTTGTTCACGCTGGTACTCCGAACCTCATTGGTCCGTGCGTCGGCCCTGTTGCTGTTGGCCTGAACAGCCTGCCTGCCGCCACCGGCATTTGCGGCCCGAGCGCCCCCACCCGCCGCATTCGCACGGGCGCCACCAGCCCCTGCGTTTGCGCGTGCTCCGCCACCGCGATCGCCGCGATCACCCACGGCCTGCGCCACGGGAGTCAGTACGAGACCGCCAAAGATCAGGGCGGCCAGAGGAGCCACAAGCATCTTGCTGAATGAGTTCATGGTCGTATCCCCCTATCTCTTCACAGGGACGATCTCGATCCTGGTTGCCCCTTGGGGTGGAACGAACCTGAATGTGGACTCGTTGAACGCAGGCTTCAGATTCCAGTCGATGACGCTGACGGATTGCGGTCGCGCCTCGTCGCCCAGGTTGGTGATCACCACTTTGCGCGGGAGTGGCTGGGCGCCGGTGGCAATCCATATCTGCCAATCAAAGCCGCCCTGGCGGAATGCATAGTGGTCGCAGAGCGTGTTCGCGACGAAATCCTGGCCGGCGTTCATCGCCGACTCGATTGCGTCGACCGGTGCTGCGGGCGTGCCCCATGTGAACAGGTCGGCCATGGGGATCTCGACGCCGTAGCGCTCCTCCAACTTGTCCACGAGCGCGCTGACGGGCTCCGAGAACTCGACCGCCGAGTAGTACTTCTGGGCCGGCGCATAGAGGGTCACCGTCTTCCCGTCATAGACGAGTTCGCGCTCCGAGCGTGCACTCCACATCCGCGCTCGCAGCTTGTTCGGGCGCTGCGCATCCACGGTCGCCGACGCCATGTGCATCAGCTTCTGGCCGTCCTTCAGGACGCGCTCGCCCGTCAGCGAGGTCTTCGCCTGGAACCGATCCAGCGTCTGGAGGAAGGCGCCCATGTCCTTGAGCGCCTGGATCGAAGCCGGGTCGACGGGATTGGCGGCCGGCGGGGCCGCGGCCGTCGGTGCACTCTGCTGGGCACCGGCGAGTGAAGTCATCACCGACAGGGTCAGTACGGCCGTCAGGCGTCGTGCGAGTTTCATCGTGACTCCTCCAATGAGGTGGATGGATTCATGCCGAGACAAGACCGACGGAAACACCAGCACGCCCTTGGCCCGTGCGGTCAGCTTGCGCGAGCCCGGCACTCGGGCGTGGAGTGCGGAAAGCGTTGGAGCACCGCTAAAGATAGTAGGCCTGCGCAAACTTTGCGAGGTCTTTTCGCGCGAGTCTGTGCTCGTGTCCCCTATTCGAAACTTGCCAGCTGCCTGGCGGGAGCAATGACACCATTGCCTTTCCGGTTATCCCCAGCAAGGCTTCAGCGCTGGAAGCGTTGCACCCGGCGAGGTGCGCGTTCGACTATCGAATCACCTCGTCCGCGCGCAGCAGCAATTGCGTTGGAATCGTCAGATCGAGTTTCTCCGCGGTCTTGCGGTTTACGAGCAGGTAATACCTCGTCGGCTGCTCCACCGGCAGGTCGCCCGGGCTCGCTCCCTTGAGAATCTTGTCGATGTAGTTCGCCGCGCGACGATACATGTCGTCCATGTTCGGACCGTAGGACATCAAGCCGCCGTCTCGGACATAGTATCCATACTCGTACATCGCCGGGATGTGTTGTGCCGCGACGAAGTCGAGGATCTGCTTGCGATTGAGGTTCGTGAGCGAATCCGAAACCACGAAGCACGCGTCGGGGTGCACCTGCGTCATCGTGGAGAGGGCATCGTCGATCTCTTCGGGGTTGTGCACTCCGAGAGGATGAACGGTAATGTGCAGGAGGCTTGCCGCTTTCTCGACCTCCTTGTAGCGCAGCGTCATCGCCCGATCGCCGGCATTCCAGAGAATCGCGACATGCGTCGCGCTCGGCACCGCCTGCGTGAGGAACTCGAGCCTCTTGGCACTCAGTTCGGTGGCCATGTCGGTGATGCCGGTCACGTTCCCTCCCGGCCGCGCCATGCTCGTGATCAGACCAAGCCCTTCCGCGTCGCCTGGCGCGATGAAAACGATGGGGATCGTCGAGGTCGCATCTTTGGCAGCCTGGGCAGCCGGAGCGCCCACTGTGAGCAGCAGATCAACCTGAAGGCGCACGAGATCCGCGGCCATTCCGGGCAGTTGCTCGAATTGGGCTTCCGCCCAACGACCCGTATAGGTCACGTTCTTGTCGACGACGTAGCCGAGTTCCTGGAGCGCCTGTCGCAGCGCAGCGGGCAACGCGTCATCTGCCGGACGTGCGCCGCCGGACAAGAAACCAATTCGCCAGATCTTCGCCGGTGTCTGAGGGGAGCTGTCGAATGGTGCCGCCAGCAAGCTGCCTACTGCAAAGAGCATGACCGTTCGACGATCGATCTGATGCAAGGTCGGACTCCCTTGGGCGCGGAGAATACTTCCCGTCAATCAGTTTAGTGCATCACTTGATCGCCGGCATCCCCCGTTGGGGGTGCCTGGCGGATGAGCCGCAACGTGCGCGGCGGCTCGCCCTACGCCCTGGTGGACGCTTCAAACTTTGCCACGGCGTCTTCCAGTCGCGCGAACATCCGCTCGCGACCCAGAGCAGCGATCCCGGCAGGGTGCGCGCAAATCGGCAGCAATGGTGGGCTCTTGTTCGCCACGCGTCTATCCGGACGTTTGCGCACATGCGCGGCCGTATCGCAGCCAACACCGCTCCAGTCGGCGACCCCACCCGTCGCCTTCGGGTTCGCCCGCTTCAGCGCCTGCCCCCGGGTTTGCAGAATCACGCAGTGCGCCAACAGGCCGACGACGTGCCGCTCACGCGAACGAGGAGATTGCATGACCACGCTGACCGATTTCACCGCAGTCCTTGCCCATTGGGAGGCGCAGCGACCCGATGCGACGGCGATCACCTTCGGTGGATCCAAGTGGACCTGGCGCGAACTGGCGGCGCGCGTCCGCCGGAATGCGGCGGCCCAGCGGGCGGCGGGGCTGCGCCCCGGCGAGCGGATCGCCGTGCTCGACTTCAACCATCCGTCGTGTCTGGAGCTCACGCTGGCCTGTGCGCAGGTCGGCACGGCCAATGCCATTGTCAATTTCAGGCTCGCGCCGCCGGAGATGGTGTATGTGATCAACGACGCCGAGGCCCGTCTTCTCTTCGTCGGACCGGAGTTCGCGGGGGCTGTCGAACAGCTTCGCGCGCAACTGCCGACGGTCGAGCGGGTGATCCGCATCGGCGGCCCCGATGACGAGTACGAGGCGTGGCTTGCGGCGCAAGAGCCCGACGCCGAACCCTGTTCCGCCCAGCCCGACGACTGCTTCGTGCAGCTCTATACCTCGGGCACGACCGGCTTTCCGAAGGGCGCGATGCTCACGCATCGCGGAATGCTCGCGCACGCGCGCAATGTCGCACTCGACCAGGAAATGGGCCCCGACGCGAAGGCTCAGGTCGCGATGCCGCTGTACCACGTCGGCGGCACGAGCTACTCGCTGGTGGCGATCAGCCAGGGCGCCCGGATCGCGATGCTGCGGCTGCCCGATCCGGCGGCGGTGCTGGACATGCTGGAAGCCGAGAAGATCACCCACACCTTCCTGGTGCCCGCACTGCTGGCCATGGTCAACAAGGTCCCAGGCGCCGCCGGGCGCGACTATTCGGCCTTGAAGAGACTGTCGTACGGAGCCTCGCCGATGCCGCTGCCGGTGATGCGCGCCTCCCTCGCGCTTTTTCCCGGCGTGATGCAACAGGTCTACGGCATGACCGAGGAATGCGGCGTGGTCAGCGTGCTCGGCGTGGCGGACCACATGGACCCGTCGGTGGCCCACCGGCTGGTGTCGGCGGGCAAGGCGATCCACGGCGTGGAAATCAAGATCTGCGAGCCAGGCACCGGTGAGCCTGTCCCAACCGGGCAGCCCGGCGAAATCTGGATCCGAAGCGAGCAACGCATGAGTGGCTACTGGCACAAGCCCGAAGCGACTGCCGCGGCCTTCACGGCGGACGGCTGGCTGCGCTCGGGCGACGGCGGCCACATGGACGCCGACGGGTACCTGTACGTCACCGACCGGATCAAGGACATGATCATCAGCGGCGGCGAGAACATCTATCCGGCCGAGATCGAGCGGGTGCTGGTCGAGCATCCGTGCATCGACGACGTCGCCGTGATTGGCGTGCCGGACGAGAAGTGGGGCGAGGTCCCCAAGGCGGTGGTCGTCGCAGCGCCCGGCCGCGCCATCGACGTCGATGACATCCTTGACTACTGTCGACAGCGGCTGGCGCCGTTCAAGTGTCCGAAGTCCGTCGACGTCGTTGCCGCGCTGCCCCGGAATCCGACCGGCAAGATCCTGAAGAAGGACTTGCGCAAGCCCTATTGGGAAGGACGAGAGCGCCAGATCGTCTGAGGTCATTACCTCAAATGATTGGCGAATAGATCGGCATCCAGGGCTTCGGCTGAACCTCCGCGGCCATGGGGGCAAACGCGTCGAGGTTGTACAACCCGATCAATGGCACCGCCAACAGTGCCAGCCAGGCCAGGAAGAGGGCAATCGCCCACGCGCCTGGTTTCCAGCCCTTTCGGAGCAGGCCCTGGGGGCGGCCGAGCGCGCCGGTTGCATCCGCGTTGATCATGGCAACTCCTTGTGGATCCGGGAGGAATACGATAGAAGTCACCGCCGCGTTTGCGCCGAAAGAACTCGCAATGAACGCCGAAATCTCGCCGAAAGCTGCTTGCGCGCTATGAGCAGATCATTCCTGGCCACACCATCAGGAGCCTGCGTGCGACAGAAGCATCGAGGAACCCGCAGTTCTGGGCCGAACGCGACCGCTTCTACGTCGGCCTTCACAAGGCGGGGTTGCCTGAATAGCTCATTGCAGACAGTGCGTGGCGTGCGTCCTTGATCATCGGCCGTTCCAGGGCCACACTGGTTTTCGGAGGTGACTCAAATGACCATCGAGTACTTTGCGGAGAGCAATCCCGGCACGCGAACCTTGCCACGCTCACAGGCAACCAAGGCCGGCGGCTTTGTGTTCGTATCCGGTCAGGTCGCCAGAGACGAAGGCGGCAGCATCGTCGCCGGCGGGATCGAGGCTCATGCACGCCAGACGTTGAAGAACGTCGCCCATGTCCTCGAGCTCGCGGGCTGCACGCTGGAGGACGTCGTGAAGACAACCGTCTGGCTCGAAGACGCCCGGGACTTCGATGACTTCAATCGTGTCTACGCGGAGTTCTTCAAGGAGAACAAGCCGTCACGTTCGACGATGCAGGCGAAGAACATGGTCGGCACCAAGGTGGAAATCGAGGCCGTTGCCTATAAGCCTTGAACCCTTCGCCGTCGGCAGACGTGCTCAGAAGTCTTCGAGTGCCATCTCCACGACCGCTTCCGAGCCCGCGACGATGCTGTCGCGCAGGCCCGGCACGCGGGTCAGGATGTGGTCGGCATAGAAGCGCGCCACGGTGATCTTGCTGCGCATGAACGCCGGATCGTCGCCTGCCGCGAGCCGGTCTTCGGCCGCCAGCAGCGCGCGCCCCATTTGCCAGCCCGCGGCCAGGTTGCCGGTGAGCAGGAGGTAGGGCACCGAGCCGGCGAACACGGCGTTGGGGTCCGGCTTGAAGCGCGCCAGCACCCAGTCGACGACCTCGAGGAAGGCCTCGCGGCCCACCGCCAGGCGCTGGGCCAAGGTCTGTGCGGCCTCGCTGTCGCGCTGTCGCAACTTGGCCTCCACGGCCGCGATCTCCCCGGCAAACGCGCGCGCCACGGCACCACCGTCGCGCACCGTCTTGCGGCCCACGAGATCGTTGGCCTGGATCGCAGTGGTGCCCTCGTAGATGGTCAGGATGCGCGCGTCTCGGTAGTGCTGCGCGGCGCCGGTCTCCTCGATGAATCCCATGCCGCCGTGCACCTGCACGCCCAGGCTCGTGACCTCCAGGCTCATCTCGGTCGAGTAGCCCTTCACCAGCGGCACCAGGAACTCGTAGAGCGCCTGCTCGCGGCGGCGCACGTCAGCCTCGGGATGCGCATGCGCGGCATCGGCGGCCGCCGCTGCCGCAATGGCGAGCGCGCGGCAGCCTTCGGTCTGGGCGCGCATCGTGAGCAGCATCCGCTGCACGTCCGGGTGGTGAATGATCGGCGCCGCGCCGGGCAGCGACCCGTCCACCGGGCGCGACTGCACACGCTCGCGTGCGTAGGCCGCGGCGAGCTGGCGGGCGCGCTCGGCCACCGCGATGCCCTGCAGGCCCACCGCAAAGCGAGCCGCGTTCATCATCACGAACATGTACTCGAGGCCGCGGTTCTCCTCGCCGACCAGGTAGCCGATGGCACCGGGACCGGCGTGGTCCGCGATGCTCCCCGCCGTGCCATCGCCGAATTGCAGCACGGCCGTCGGGCTCGCCTTGATGCCGAGCTTGTGCTCGATGCTCACGCACTGCACGTCGTTGCGTTCGCCGAGCGTGCCGTCGGCGTTCACGAGGAACTTCGGCACCACGAACAGCGAGATGCCCTTCACGCCTTCAGGTGCGCCGGGCAGGCGCGCGAGCACGAGATGGACGATGTTCTGCGCCATGTCATGGTCGCCGTAGGTGATGAAGATCTTGGTGCCGAACACCTTGTACGTGCCGCCCTCCTGCGGTTCGGCCCGGGTGCGCACCAGCGCGAGATCACTGCCGGCCTGCGGCTCGGTCAGGTTCATGGTGCCGGTCCATTCGCCCGAGATCATGCGCGGCAGGTACAGCTCTTTCAGGGCCTGCGATCCGGCCGTCAGCAGCGCCTCGATGGCGCCGTCGGTCAGGATCGCGCACAGCGCGAAACTCAGGTTGGCGCTGTTGAGCATTTCGGCGCAGGCGGCCGAGATGGTCCTGGGCAGCGCCTGCCCGCCGAATTCGGCGGGGTGCTGCAGGCCCTGCCAGCCGCCCTCGCCGAACTGCCGGTAGGCATCGGCGAAGCCCGGCGTGGTGGTGACGCGGCCGTCCTGCCACCACGAAGGCTGCTTGTCGCCCGTGGCGTTGAGCGGCGCGACCACGCCTTCGGTGAAGCGCGCGCATTCCTCCAGCACGGCCTGCGCAGTATCGATGCCGGCTTCCTCGAAGCCGGGCAGGGCGGCGATTCGCTCGATGCCGGCCAGTTCGGTCATGCAGAACAGCATGTCTTTGACGGGCGCCTGGTAGGTCATGGTGGAGTCCTTGAATGTTCGTGATGATTGGCTCGACGCGCGGTGCTGCACGTTGGCGACACGGAATTCTGGGTGGCGGACCGGTTGGACGCCCCCTCCTTCGCGGAGGGGGGCTAACGGCCCGTCGATGGATTTGCACACGTCCAAGGCTCACGCGTGGGTCGCGCAATGAAGTACAACCCCCATTGCCGCCGTTCGGTCAGGCGCGCGCCCGTGCATCTGGTAGCGCGATCACGCCTGCTGTCGAGCGTTGAGGAGTTTCGCGGCCGCCCGGTGCGCTGCCGGCGTGATCGCCGTCCATGAACTGACGCGGGCGCCGCACGATGGCTACACGGTGCTCGTGGCCGTCAACTCGCTGGTCAGCGAAGTCCCCCATATCGTCAAGCTGCGCGTCGACATGGCCCAGGAGGTCAAGCCGGTGGCGGAGATCGCCCGCACCGGGCTGGTCCTTGTCGGCGCGCCTTCGGTACCTGCCAAGGACCTCCGGCAACTGGTCTCGTACGCGAAGACCCAGCCCGGCAAGGTGAGCTATGCCTCCTACAACGCGGGAACGATGTCGCACCTGCTTGGACTGCAATTCAACAAGGCCGCCGGCATCGCGTTCGGCGCGGGGAATACACTAGCCGCTCCAAGTCTCGCCCATGTCGCGCCGCCAATTCCATCGCTTCGGCACCACGCTTGTCATGGTGCTATCGCTGCTGTTCGCGCAGCTGGCATTGGCCGCGTACGTCTGCCCAGGGCAGGCTGATTCGGAAGCCATGGCCGGGATGATGGCTGGCAGCGAGCCGTGCACGGGCATGGACGAGCAACAGCCTGTGCTGTGCCAGCAGCATGCTGCCGATCCCGGGAAGGTCATTGAAGCGGTCAAGCTCCCCTCGGTTTCGCTCCCTGCAGTCGTGCAGGAGTTCGTACTGCCTCTGGTGCTCGGGGCTCAAGTGGCCGGTGCCGTGCCCGTGGCGGCGACCCCCGAGGCGCGGCCGCCGCCAGCCCCCGTCTTCCTGTCCACGCTCAGACTCCGAGTCTGAATCACTCCGTCGACTGACCGGCGCTGGTGCGGATCGCGTGCATCAGCGGCACCTCGCTTGTCCACGGAGTTCCCATGCGAACAACAACCCTGCGCGCAGTCGCACTGACTGCCGCCATCCTGCCGGCATTTGCCGTTGCACAAACGCTTTCCTTTGACCAGGCGCTGAAGCTGGCTGTCCAGCGTTCTGAAGCTGCCCGCGCCGGCCGCGCTGCCGCGATGAGTGCCAGCGAGTTCGCCCAGGCTGCAGGGCAGTTGCCGGACCCGATGCTGCGGGCGGGCATCGAAAACCTGCCCGTCACCGGCCCCGATCGCTTCAGCACCACGCGCGATTCCATGACCATGAAGCGCGTCGGCATCAGCCAGGAATGGCTGTCGACCGACAAGCGGGCCGCTCGTGCAAGCGCCGCCCGAGCGGTGGCCGAGCGCGAGGCTGTCCAGGCGAACGTTGCCGAGGCCGAGGCACGCCTGCAGGCTGCCTCGGCCTACCTCGATGCGTGGTACGCGGACGCGGCACTCAAGCTCACGAGTCAGACGGAGCATCACCTGCATGAAGAATTCGAAGCCGCACGTGCCCGCCTCGCGGCTGCGAAGGGCGCAAGCGCCGAGGCGCTGCAACTCAGCGCCGCCAGAGGCATGGCTGAAGACGAGAGTGAAGAGGCCCGGCAGCAGCAGGCCGCGGCCCTCGTCGCGCTGCAGAGGTGGGTCGGCTTCCGACCGGACGTCCTTGAGCCTGTAGCCAGCCTCGGCGTGGTCGACGAACAGGCCTACGTTCTCCGGCATCCGGCAGTGGTCAGCCTGCAACGGGATGTGGAGGTCGCGCGCCAGAACGCGGCTGTCGCGGCCAAGGAGCGCACCCCCAACTGGACTTGGGAGCTTTCCTATGGCCAGCGGACCAACTATTCGGACATGGTGACGGTCGGCGTCAGCATTCCGCTCCAGATTTCGCCTGCGCAGAGACAGGACCGCGAGACCGCCTCCAAGATGGCGTTGGTCGACAAGGCCGAGGCTGCGCTGGCAGAAGGGTCGCGCGCTGCATCGGCCGAGTACTCGGCGTTCAGCAGCGATGCCGAGCGTCTGAAGCAGCGCATCGTGCGCTACCGGGCCTCGGTCGTCGCGCCGGCGCTGCAACGAACGGCCGCGGCCACTGCGGCCTACCGCTCCAACGACGCGCCGCTCTCGAGCCTTTTCGAGGCGCGGCACGCAGAAGTCGAAGCCGAGCGCAAGCTGCTGTCGCTGCAGCGTGATTTGGCCAAGGTGCAGGCCCAACTTTCTTTCAAGCCGCTGGCCCAGGGAGACGTCCAATGAAGCGCTCAACCCTCGTCGCGTCGCTCGCCGTTGGCGCCGCCGTTCTCGCAATGGGGAGCTTCTACCTCGGCCGCTCCACGCACGACGGCGCATCTCCCTCGGCGTTCGCGATGGCCACTGCAGTCCCCTCATCGGGCGAGCGCAAGGTTCTCTACTGGCACGACCCCATGGTGCCCGGCCCACGTTTCGACAAGCCGGGCAAATCACCGTTCATGGATATGCAACTGGTTCCCGTCTATGCGGACGAGACGGGTGACACCGGGGTCAAGGTCAGCCCGACGGTCCAGCAGAACCTCGGCATCCGGACGGCAGCGGCCACAAGGGCTGAAGTCTCGCCGTCGTTCGATGCCATCGGAACCGTGCAGTTCGACGAGCGCCTGAACGTCGCGGTGCAGACGCGAGTTGCCGGCTATGTCGAGCAACTGGCCGTTCGGGCACCGATGGAACTGGTGCGCAAGGGGCAGCCGCTCGCCACCATCTTTGCCCCGGAGTGGCTCGGGCCGCAGAACGAACTCCTGGCGCTGAAGCGCGCCGGCGTCGCGCCAGACATCGTTGCGGCTGCGCGTGACCGCATGCGCGCGATGTCCATTCCGGAATCGCTCATCCGCCAGACCGAGGCGCGCGCAACGGCACAAGCGAGATTCACTCTGAGTGCGCCAGTCAGCGGTGTCGTGGCCGAACTCGGCGTGCGCGAAGGTGTCGCCATTTCGCCGGGGACAACGCTCTTCCGCATCGCCGGCCTGGAGAAAGTCTGGGCGGTTGCGGAAGTGCCCGAAGCGCAGGCGGTGCGACTCGCCAGGGGTCAGAAAGTCACGGCATCTCTTCAGGCCGACCCATCGAGGAGCTTCACCGGCGAATTGAAGGAGCTTCTTCCGCAGGTGAATGCGAGTACGCGCACGCTGCAAGCCCGGTTCGAGGTCGACAACAAGGATGGCCAATTGACTCCGGGGATGCTTCTGCGGCTGCATGTCGCGGCACCCGGATCCTCGCGCCTCGTTGTTCCAGCGGAGGCCGTCATCCGCACCGGCACGCGCGCAGTCATCATCGTGCGAAAGGACGCAGGCTCGTTCGAGCCGCGCGAGGTGAAGCTCGGTGCGGATCTCGGCGACCAGCTCGAAGTGCTCGATGGCTTGCGTGAAGGCGAGGAAGTGGTCGTGAGCGGCCAGTTCCTCATCGACTCCGAAGCCCGCTTGAAGTCCGTCCTCGGCGCCATGGCCGCCGCAAACGCTGGCGCCGCGACCGCGAGCCCGGCCGCCTACCGCGCCGAGGGCAAGGTCGAGAGCGTTGAATCGGACAGCATCACCATCTCGCACGGCCCAGTTCCCGAGCTCAAGTGGCCGGCGATGACGATGGGCTTCGGAAAGGCGGACGCGGCGGCTTTTGCGGACGTCAAGCCCGGCGACGCGGTGCGCTTCGAGTTCAGGAAGGGAGGTCCGATGGACTGGGAACTGGTCTCCGTGCAACGGACCGGGGGTGCCAAGTGATAGCCGCCGTCATCCGCTGGTCGGTTGCGAACCGGTTCCTCGTGCTCATGGCGACGGCGTTTCTGGTCGCCGCGGCCGTCTGGTCGGTGGCACACACGCCCGTGGATGCACTGCCCGACCTGAGCGACACGCAGGTCATCGTCCGCACGACGTATCCGGGCAAGCCGCCGCAGGTGGTCGAGGACCTGGTGACCTATCCGCTGACCACGACGATGCTGAGCGTCCCTGGCGCGAAGACGGTGCGGGGCTATTCGTTCTTCGGCGATTCGTTCGTCTATGTGCTCTTCGACGACAGGACGGACCCCTACTGGGCCCGGTCACGGGTGGTCGAGTACCTCAACCAGGTGCAGGGCCGTCTGCCGGCAGGTGCCAATGCGGCGTTGGGTCCGGACGCCACGGGCGTCGGCTGGGTCTACGAGTACGCATTGGTGGACCGCTCCGGAAAGACCGACCTTGGCCAGCTTCGCGCCCTCAATGACTGGTTCCTCAAGTTCGAGTTGAAGACCGTTCCGGAGGTCGCCGAGGTCGCAAGCATCGGCGGCATGGTTCGTCAGTACCAGGTCGTGCTGGACCCGGACCGCATGCGGGCCTTGAACGTCACCCAAGGCATGGTGACGGAGGCGCTGAAGAAGGCGAACCAGGCCTCCGGCGGCTCGGTGGTCGAGATGGCCGAATCCGAGTACATGGTTCGCTCGCGTGGCTTCCTGAAATCGCTGGACGAATTCCGCGGCATTCCCTTGACCGTGGCCGGTGCGACACCGGTGCTTCTGCGCGATGTCGCCACCGTGCAAGTCGGCCCGGAGATGCGCCGGGGAATCGCCGAGTTGAACGGCGAGGGCGAGGTGGCGGGAGGCGTTGTGGTCATGCGCTCCGGCAAGAACGCGCGCACGACCATCGATGCGGTCAAGGACAAGCTTGCCGCGCTGAAGCCGAGCCTGCCGGAAGGCGTCGAAGTCGTCGAGACCTACGACCGTTCCAAGCTCATCGACCGGTCCATCGACAACCTCAAGCTGAAGTTGACGGAGGAGTTCGTCGCCGTCGCGGTCGTTTGCGCCATCTTCCTGTTTCACCTGCGTTCGGCGCTGGTGGCGGTCATCGCGCTGCCCGTCGCCGTCGGGGCCGCCTTCGTGGTCATGCGCTGGCAAGGACTGAATGCGAACATCCTTTCGCTGGCTGGCATCGCCCTCGCGCTCGGTGCAGCGCTCGACGGGGTCGTGGTCCTGCTGGAGGCAGCGCACAAACGCATCGAGGAGTTCGAGCAGCACCACGGTCGCCGGCCCACGGTCGCCGAGCGGTGGTCGCTCGTGACCGACGCCTCTGTCGAAGTCGGCCCGGCGCTGTTCTTCTCGCTGCTGGTCATCACGCTGTCGTTCCTGCCGGTGTTCACGCTGGAAGCCCAGGAGGGGCGACTGTTTGCGCCGCTCGCCTTCACGAAGACCTACACGATGGCGGCCGCTGCGGCACTTTCCGTCACATTGGTGACGGTGCTCATGGGCTACCTCGTGCGCGGCCGCATCCCCCGCGAGACGGCCAATCCTTTGAACCGCTTTCTCATGGCCGCCTATCGCCCGGCGCTGGAGGCGGTGTTGCGGTATCCAAGGACGACGCTGGCCGCCGCCGGCTTCGTCCTCGCATTGACCCTGATTCCACTGACGCGCCTGGGCGGGGAGTTCATGCCGCCGCTGGACGAGGGTGATCTGCTGTACATGCCGTCCGCACTGCCTGGTCTTTCGGTGTCGAAGGCGACCGAGCTCCTGCAGCAGACGGATCGCCTCATCAAGACCGTGCCGGAGGTCGAGAGCGTGTTCGGCAAGGCGGGGCGCGCCGACTCGGCGACGGACCCGGCGCCTCTCGAGATGTTCGAGACCACCATCCAGTTCAAGCCCCGCGGGCAGTGGCGCGCCGGAATGACGCCTGACCGGCTCGTCGAGGAACTCGACCGGGTGGTGAAGGTGCCCGGCCTTTCGAACGTGTGGGTGCCGCCGATTCGCAACCGCATCGACATGCTCGCCACGGGCATCAAGAGTCCCGTGGGCATCAAGGTCGCCGGGGCGGACCTCGCGACCATCGACCGACTCACGACGCAGATCGAAGCTGTCGTCAGGAAGGTTCCGGGCGTGTCATCGGCCTTGGCCGAGCGATTGACCGGCGGCCGGTACATCGATGTGGAAGTCGACCGCGCCGCCGCGGCCCGCTACGGTCTGTCCGTGGCCGATGTGCAGGCCATCGTTTCGACCGCCATCGGTGGGGACAACGTCGGCGAGGTCGTCAGCGGCCGCGAGCGCTTCCCCATCAACGTCCGCTATCCGCGTGAGATTCGGGATTCCCTCGAACGCCTGCGGAACCTGCCATTCCTGACGGACAAGGGGGCACAGCTGCTGCTGCGGGAGGTCGCGCGAGTGGGCATCGAGGAAGGGCCGCCGATGCTGCGCAGCGAGAATGCGCGGCTGTCGGGCTGGGTCTACGTCGACGTTCGCGGGCGGGACCTCCGATCGGTCGTGCACGACATGCAGATCGCGCTACGCGATGAAGTGCCCATGCCCGCCGGCTACGCGGTGTCCTGGTCGGGCCAGTTCGAGTACCTCGAGCGTGCGACGGAACGCCTGAAGGTCGTCGTGCCAGCCACGCTCGCGGTCATCTTCGTGCTGCTGTACCTGCTGTTTCGCAATGCCGCCGAGGCGGCCCTGGTGATGGCCGCTGTACCGTTCTCGCTTGTTGGCGGCTTCTGGCTCGTGTGGTTGCTCGGTCACTCGATATCGGTCGCGACCGCGGTGGGGTTCATCGCACTGGCCGGCGTGGCCGCGGAGTTCGGCGTGGTGATGCTGGTCTACCTCGAGAACGCAAGGAAGCGGCGTCTTGCTGCCGGCGAGCCGGACAACCACGAGACGCTGCTTGCGGCTGTTCGCGAAGGCGCGGTACTGCGGGTGCGGCCGAAGGCCATGACCGTCGCCATCGTCCTGGCGGGCCTCATTCCGATGTTGCTGGGCGAAGGCGCGGGCGCCGAGGTCATGGAGCGTATCGCGGCGCCCATGGTGGGCGGCATGGTCACCGCGCCTTTGCTGAGCATGCTGGTCGTCCCGGCTGCCTGGTACCTCATCCGTCGCCGGCGCTTGGCGCCCCCGAACATCAACAAGCTATCGGCGAACCTGCGGGTGAGCCAGCTCTCTAGTCCTCATTGAATGAAAGGGTTCCATCCATGAAAAGCCAACTTCCTGTCGCAGTCCTCGCGCTAGCCGCCTTCTCGACCAGTGTCAGCGCCCAGGGCATTTCTTCGCCCATGAGGCCTTCGGCCGCGGCATCGGCGACCGCAATGCCGTTGGTCGATGGAGAGGTCCGCAAGGTCGACCTTGAGCAAGGACTGATCGTCCTTCGCCACGGCGACATCCCGAACCTTGCCATGCCCGCGATGACGATGGGATTCGATGTCGCCGACAGAAAGATGCTCGCAGGCTTGAAAGTTGGCGACAAGGTCAGGTTCCAGGCCGAGATGCTCAAGGGAAAGGCCACGGTTACTGAACTCGTGGTCGGGAAATGACGCACGCCGGTTGCGTGAAAGTTGCTCGCATCGCTCGCTGCCGGCCGAGGTGGCTGGGCGGAAGATGGGTGATTGACTATTCGGCACAATGAGATCGGACGAAAACGTCCGGCGAAAGGAAAGCAAATGAAGCCGCTGAGCCTGCTTTGCCTGCCCTTCACTCTTCTCTTCCTCGGTCAGGCCGCTCACGCGGAGGGGAATGCAGTCCGCGGTGCCGGCGTCTTCCAGATCTGTGCTTCATGCCACTCGATTCAACCGACACGGAACCTGACCGGTCCATCGTTGGCCAACGTCTGGGGCCGCCGTGCCGGCACAGTCGACGGCTTCCTTCGCTACTCCGATGCATTGAAGCGATCTGGAATCGTTTGGAACGACAAGACCCTGCAGGCTTGGCTGGCCGATCCGCAAAGCGTGGTGCCTGGCAATGCCATGGCGTTCCCTGGCATTCGAGATGCGCAGGCAAGGACGGACCTCGTCGCGTATCTCCATGCTGTGTCCGAAGGCAAGGCTCCTGCTCCGCAGGGCGTGGCTCGCGGCGGGATGATGGGGGCCAATGAACCCGCCGACTTGCGACAAGCCGGTGCAGATGCGCAGGTGGCATCGATCCGCCACTGCCGCGACACCTATACCGTGCAAAGGCGCAACGGCAAGACTGATCGAATCTGGGAATACAACCTGCGGATCAAGACTGATTCCAGCGCCAACGGGCCGCGCGCGGGCGTCCCGGTCATCATCGGCTCCGGCATGCGCGGCGATCGCTTTTCCATCGTGTTCGCGGCGCCCGCCGAGATCTCGCGCGCCATTACCGAGGACTGCAGCTAGAGCCAGTGCTTCGCAGTCCCAGCTTGACAGTTGCCCACCCGGGGTCTTGAATTTCCTTCCCCTGTTTCCGTGCAGCGCAAGGAGGCATGCGCCGTGGCAGACGATCCCTTTGCCCAGCTGAAGTCCGTCCAGCGCGAAGGCTGGGCCCTGTTTGCACCGCTCGAGGCGGTGACCACCATTCCCGCCGCGCGGCTCGTGAAGCACGCCGGCGTTCGCGCTGGGCAGCGGGTGCTGGACGTCGGCTGCGGCACCGGCGTGGCGGCGCTCACCGCGGCGCGCCAGGGCGCCAAGGTCTGCGCCCTCGATCTCTCACCTGCGCTGATCGAGCACGGCAGGTGCCATGCGGCCCTGGCACAGGTCGAGATCGACTTCACGGAAGGCGATGTCGAGGCCCTGCCTTACGAGGACGGCGCCTTCGACGTGGTTCTCAGCCAGTTCGGCCACATCTTCGCGCCGCGCCCCGAGGTGGCTGTCGCGGAGATGCTGCGCGTGCTCAAGCCGGGCGGCACCATCGCCTTCTCCACCTGGCCGCCGGAGCACTTCATAGGGCAAATGTTCGCCCTCGTGGGCAAGTACGTGCCGCCGCCTCCCGGCGCCGCGCCGCCGCCGCAGTGGGGCGACCCGAACATCGTGCGCCAGCGCCTGGGCGAGGCTGTGAGCGACATCCGCTTCGACCGCGACGTGATGATCTATCCCACGCTGAGTCCGCAGCACTACCGCAAGACCTTCGAGGAGACCGCGGGCCCCGTGGTGAAGCTGGTGGCCGCGCTGCAGGACGATCCGGCCCGGCTTGCGGCCTTCCGCTCGGAGCTGGAGGAGTTCCTGGGCCGCCATCTCGAGGACAACCTGGTGCGCCAGCACTACCTCATGACACGGGCCACGAAACGCTGAGGCTGGCCGAGGAACTCCCCGAAGTGTTCGAGCGGTGGTCGCGCCACCGAATGAGGCGCGTCGCGAAGGATTCTTCGCGAAGCTTTGGCGGGAATCCACGAAGGCGTTCGAGGCGTATTGAGGGGATGTCGCAACCTCGCCCACAATCACCCAATGCCCGCTGGCGTCACTCCCGACGACGAACTCATGGCCCTGCTCGATCGCCTCGCGAGCCGGGATGCGACGGCCCTGCAATCCCTCTACCAGCGCACCTCCGGCCGCTTGTACGGGCTGGCGCTTCGCGCGGTGCGCCAGACGGAATGGGCCGAGGACGTCCTGCAGGACGCGTTTCTCACCATCTGGCGCTCGGCGCCGGAATACCGCGCTTCGCTCAGTCCGCCGATGGCCTGGATGGGGCTCATCGTGCGCAGCCGCGCGCTGGATCTGCTTCGGCGCCAGCGGGCCGAGGGGGCGGGCCGCACCCAGGATTTCGACGAGGTGCTCGCAGAGACCTTGCCGGCGACCCAACCCGGCCCGCAGGAACTGGCCGATGCCAGCGAGCAGGCATTGCTGCTGCACCAGTGCCTGCAGCAGCTCGCGCCGGCACAACGCGAGGCGCTGTCGCTGGCCTACATGCGCGAGCTCAGCCACAGCGAGCTGGCCGAGCGTCTGGGCCAACCGCTGGGCACCATCAAGACCTGGATCCGGCGCGGGCTCGACAAGCTCCGGGCCTGCATGGAGCGCGCTGCATGAGCCGCCGGGCCGTTCCGAAGGCGAATCCCGAAGCGCCGCTGCGCGAGGGTAGTCCAATGAGCCGCGGTGCGAACGTCAGGAGCCCTGCATGAACATCGCATCCAACCTCCGCCTGCTGGCGCTCCTTTCCGCCGGCTATGCCCTGGGCACCCTCAGGGGGGGAGCGCGGCGGCGGTTCGAGTCGCTTGCCCGCGAACAGGCATCGGTGCGCGCCAGTGCGCTGCTGTGGCAGGAACGGCTGGCCGGCTTCGTCGAACTCGCGCCGACGGTCGAGCCGTCGCCCGTGGTGTGGACGCGCATTCGCAATTTGGTGGATGGCGAGCTTCAGCGCGAGCGAATGTCATTCCAGCCATCGAAGCCATCCGCGCAGGCCCCCTCGGCTGCTCCGGGGTGGTGGGCGAGCCTGCCGCTGTGGCGCGGGGCCGCCGTCCTGGGCTTGTGCGCCACGCTGTTGGCGGGCTTCCTTGCCAGCCAGTGGTGGCGCGAGGCGCAGGGCATCCGGCCGGTGCAGTACGTCGCCGTGCTGGCCGACGAAGGCGCCGCGCCCTCGATGCTGGTGACCTTCGATCCACGCAGCGGCCAACTGACGCTGCAGCGCGTGGGCAGCTATCGCGAGGCAGCGGACCGCTCGCTGCAGCTCTGGGCGCTTCCGCCGGGCCGCACGCCGCAATCGCTGGGCGTGCTGGACCCCTCCGGGCCCGGCATGCGGCTGCCGGTGGATGTGCAGTCGCTGCGGCAGGCGCCGGCGCTTGCGATCAGTCTCGAACCCAAGGGCGGCGTGTCGGGCGAACGCGGCCCGACCGGGCCGGTCCTGTTCAAAGGGCCACTGGTCGAGAAGACGCTCTGACGAACATGGCACCTAGACCGGAAGCAGTTGAACGTCGAAGACGCGTTCGCAGAACCAGAGGCCGGCAATCACCGCGGCGAACGCGGAGCCCGAGCCCAGGATGAGGCGCGGATAGCCTGGCCAC
Organism: Variovorax sp. HW608; assembly: GCF_900090195.1. NCBI lineage: Bacteria > Pseudomonadati > Pseudomonadota > Betaproteobacteria > Burkholderiales > Comamonadaceae > Variovorax > Variovorax sp. HW608. Next base: position 3,102,725 of record NZ_LT607803.1, on the reverse strand, counting down.
TTGCGAAGCGCGACGAGGAGCGTCAGCGCAATCATGACGATCAGGAGCTGGCCGGCTTCGACACCGAGATTGAACTGCAGCAACGCGACCATGAAGCCGCTCACGGGCAGGTCGAGCTCGGACAGAACGCCGGCGAACCCGAAGCCATGGATCAGCCCGAACAGGAAGCAAAAGAGCTTGCGCCGGCCGCGCAACACCGGATGGATGTTGTCGATCGCGGCAACCATGATGGTGAGCGCGATGCCCGGTTCGACGACGCGCGGCGAGAGCGTCACGAGCTTCAGGCCCGCCAGCGCGAGGGTCATCGAGTGCGCCATCGTGAACATGGTCACCATGCCGAGCATCGGCCACACGGCGTCCCGCCAGTTCAGCACCGGTTGCCATTGGCCTGCCCCGCGGCGCAGCACGACGGGCAGCAGCAGGCAGATGAGGAACAGCACGTGGTCGTAGCCGATCAGGATGTGATGGGTGCCGTCCCTGAAGAAGCTGGGCGCGAGAGAGGCCCCGGGCAATTCGAGCGACACCGGGCCGCCCGCCGGATCGAGCGACCGCAGCACGGGTGCCGCGGCGCCAGCCGTCTCGATGCGCAGCAGGCCGCGATGTGTAGGGTCGATTTCGCGGAACAGCCGGTAGTCGATCTCCAGCGCCGCGCCGCTGTTGCAGCGCGCCTGCATCTGCAGGACCAGATAGGCGCCATCGATCCGGTCCTCGACGGCGGGTGGCTGCGCCTGCGCGAGGCGGCATTGCCCGCCCTGCAGGCGCAGGTGCGAAGTCGCATAGACCTGGATCTCGTCCATCTTCGCGCGGACTTCCCCCCAGCTCAGCTTGCGGTCGCCGTTGCGATCGAGGTCCAGCATCGCGTCGAGATCGCGCAGCGCGATGTCCCAACGTATGAGGAGCGAGTCGCCGTCCCGCTCCAGAAGCAGGTAGGCGTCGCTCGCCTTGTGCGCGTTCGCGGTCAGGGCGAGCAGGCACAGCGCGGCTGCCCACACGGCTTGCCACAGCACGCGTCGCGGGCGCAGGGCGGAGGCGTCAAAGAACGGCATCGACACGTGCGTCCTTGAGTCCGGTCTGCTGCATCAGGCGCTTCACCTGGCGTCGCGCCTCGTCGTCATTCGCCGCAACGGCCGCGCGCGCGAAGAGCAGCAGGTCGATCGGTTCGCGTTGCAGTTCGACATCCAGGCGCGCGAGTTCGAGCGCGCGCCTGGCGTCGCCCTTCACGTCCAGCGCGAAGAGCGCCTCTTCCCGCGCATGCGGCACTGTCGCGCCCGGACGCAGCGCGGCCGATTCGAAGCGCGCCTGCAGTTCATCGCTGTACGTGCGGGCCGATGGAAGCTGCTGCGAAGCGCCTTCGGCATTGCCGGCGGCGGAGCGCGCGGCAATGGCCAGTCGCAGCAGGACGGCGTCGCTGCGCGCCTCGTGCCCGAGCAAGGCGGCAATCCGATCCGGACGGCCGGTCCGCTGGAGGAAGTCGCTGTACGCCAGCAGCACATAGCCCGAAGGCTTGGCCTGGATCGCTTGACGGTAGGCGGCCTCGGCTTCGGACGCGCGGCCTGCAAGCTCCTCCACCTCGGCCAGGGTTGTCAGCAGCCATTGCCGCGTGCCGGCCTGCGCCGTGCCCTGAACTGCCGGATCGGCCAGGAGGGCATTGAGCGCAGTGCGCGCACCGTCGTGGTCGCCGCGCAGCCCGGCGTTCTCGGCCAGGCACGCCACGCCGTAGAGCGCGGCGCCGACCCGGCCCAATGCGCGGCAGGCAACGTCGGACTCGAGATAGCGCCCGCGCACGCGCGCAATGGTGGCCAGCGTGATCCAGGCCTGGGCGTTGCCGGGCTGCCGGGCCAGGGCTGTCTTCAACGCGGCTTCCGCACCGGCGAAGTCGTGCAGGAACTGCATGACCGTGGCACGCATGACGAGGACGCCGGGTGGCGTGTCGGGCGACGCCGCATCCCACGCCTGCAGTGCGCCCAGCGCGTAGCCCGCATAGCGCGCGTCCCCTTGCGAGCGCGCGATCTCCAGGTAGTCCTGCGCCGCTGCGATCGCCGTGGCCTCGTCGCGTGGCCGCAGCGCGAGTTCGCGCCTCAGTCGGCGTTCCTCGGCCGTCCAGCCGGCGACGGACGGGAGGCTTTCGACGATGACGTCGTCGTTCGCGGGCACGCGCGGCGTCGCGTGGCCCGCGCCGCCGATGCCGGCCGCGACGCATGCGGCTGCGAGCGCGCGCATTGCATGTCGCCGTAGCGCGGCAGCCGGTTTCATCACTGCGCCGCGACAGGTTCGGCGGTCTCCGATCTCGGCGGCGGATCGAAGGCCGACACGTCGGCGGGCTCGGCGGAGGAGGAGGAGGACGCGACCATGTCCTTCACGAATGCGAGGAACTTGTCGAGCGCGCTCGCCTGCGCCGGAGGTGTCGCGGTCGCCGGAGGCGATGTGGTGGTCGCGACGACAGGCACGGCAAAGCCTCCATCGCTCCCTCCGCCGCCGCATCCGGCGAGGATGACGGCCATCAGCAAGGTCGAGGCGACCCGATGGATCTTTCGATTCATGACGGCCTCCTCATTGCGCGCCCGGAAGCGGCGTGTTCAGGTAGGGGAATGCGTCCGGGAACTGTGCCGGGCTCTGCAGGGCCCCATCCGTCAGCGGCGCGCCGCCGGCGGGTGCATCGGCCGGCTTGCAGCCCACCTTCAGCGCGTCGGTGGGACCCGTTGCCACGCACAGCGCGCCCATCGCGACACGCAATTCGGCATCGACCACGTCGTCTCCCGGCCGGCGCCCGTTGGGGAAGCCCGCGTTGTCGCCGCCCAGCACCCCGAGGTTGCTCTGATTGGCCTTGAGGGTGGGCGCGACGCTGGTGTTCAGCCTCAGCATCTCCGACGCCTTCACGTTCGCCGGCTTGTTGACGCCGTCGATGCCCGTGAGGAAGGCTGCGACCAGGTCCGTCCGGGGAAAGTTCGTCGGCGCCGCCGCGGACGGGAACAGTGTCTGGATCAGCGCAGGGAGCGTCGGGTTGGTGACGTACTCCGCGAACTGCCCGTCGTCCTTCGGCTTGGAACTGTTGAACCTGTCCTTGTCCTTGAGGCCGATCACCACCTCGTTGACGAGGGGCATCCCAAGGCGGGAGACCTGCGCCCACGGGCCGCCGTTCAACGCCGTCGTCTGGTATCCGCTCTTCGGCTTGTTGGCGATCAGGCGCCCCTGGCGAACGCTGGCCGTGGTCCAGCCTCCGATGATCGGACTGCCTGCCGTCAGGCAGGCAGTTGGCACTTCGAGAGCCAGCGTGGTCACGTTCTTGCCGGCCAGCGCATCGGGGTTGGCGTTGGTCGAACCCAGGGGATTGAGATTGATCAGGTCGAAGACCTGTCCGAGCGCCACGGTGAAGGGATCCTTGCGTTGTCCGACGAAGACGCGCGCCGGCGCTGCACAGTCCGGGAGGCTCACCGTGTAGAGGTGCTGGGCAGCGTAGGCGGCATAGCCGCCGGGGCCGCCGAAGGTCTTGTCGCCGATGTTGTCGGTGGGCTTGTCGAAGGTCGTCCCGCCGGCCGGGTTCATGACCGGCGTCGACCTGCCCGCGCGACGGTCGCCGCGCACGACGCTGAGCGTGAAGGTCTCGCGCAGGTTGCTGGTTGGCTGATTCGGCGCGGAAATGACGCCGTCCTGAACCAGCGGAATCGAAACCGCTTTGTCCGAGATCGGCAACTGGATGTCGCGCAGCGTGTTCTGGAAGCGGAACTGGAAGCTCAGGTCCTCGACCGCGTCGCCGTCGTTGTCGATGTGGATCTCGTAGAGCGCGTCAGGATCCATCACGAAATAGTTGGGGCCGCCGTACGGACTCTGGTCGGGCTGGTAGTTGGCGATCAGCGTCACGTAGTCCTGGCGGCCGGGCTCGTAGCTGCGAAACATGTAGAAGTCCGTGCCGTCGACTTTCGGCATTCCCGCGATGGAAGGCGCCTCGCGGTGGCTGGAAGCGAAGGCACTCGCGGCTGCGACCGCGCAAACGGCAAGGGCACTTCCCCGGAGGGGCGGTTTGTAGAGTCTCATCGGCTTCACCTCGAAAGTGGAGTGTTTCTGAAGAACGCATAGGGCCTGGAACACACGCTGGAGCGCGTGCAGCATGGGTACGCGGCAAACCTCCAGTTGGATTCAGCGCCAGGAGGTCGAGGTCTTGCCGTTCGAAACAAGTCGGCGCTGGGTTCGTTCGCAGCGCCGCTGGCGAACAGTGCCTGATGACAAAACTGTAATCGGGTCGTCCTGAATCTGATGGTCTGGCTTTTTAAAGTCTCAGCACGCCGCCAATGAACGCGGCGCCAGCCAACCACCGCTACAAAGGATCAAAAATGCAAATGTCTGCGCTCCGACTGCCCATCGCTTCCCTGGTTCTCGCTGCTGCCGCTGCCCCGGCCTTTGCTGGCAATTACGCCGAAGGCGATCCGAGGCCCGTTGCGCTCAGCTCGAGCGCCTCGCCCTCTGCCGTGGCCGCCGAAACCCGTGCCTGGATGGCGTCCGCACCGACGATCGGATACCCGGAGGGGAACCCTCGCGCGGTCGTTCAAGTGCAGGAGAACACACGCGCCGCCGTCCAGGCCGACACGATGAACTGGATCAAGTCGGGTCTCGCTTCCGTTCAGTTCGGCGAAGCGGGTGCCGATCCCTCGCGTCCGGCCTACCGTCAGGCCGCGCAAGCCTACGCTGAATTGCGCAATGCGGGCGCGAGCGCCGAGGCACCGCAGACGGGCACCGCAGGCGCGCTGGTTCGCTGACGCGACGGCTCCATTCTGCGCACGCGTTGGCACTATTCGGCTGGCCCGGCCAGCACGAGTCCGATCCGGGTCACGCCATGCGCGGATTCCGCGAAGGTGGTCCCGTCGTGCATGCGCGCAATGGCCGCCACGATCGCGAGGCCCAGACCGTGATGGCTCGAGGAGCCGCTTCGAGACCGGTCGGCGCGATAGAAGCGCTCGAACAGATGCGGCATCGCGTCCGCGGCGATCGAGGCGCCCCGGTTCTCGACCGCAATGCGAACGCCCCCGTCCTGCGGCTGGATCAACACGCGAATCAGACTCTTCGGCTCTGCATAGCGGATGGCGTTGCTCACGAGGTTCGACAGGGCCCGGCGAAGCAGTCCGGCGTCGAGTTCCAGTTCCGCATCGCCTTCGACGCGCAGCGCGAGTTGCGCATTCTCGAGCCCGCCCTCGTGAAACTCCGCGACCGCCGCGACTTGCTCGGCCACACGAACAGGCCCCGATCGGCGGGCGCTTGCGCCTCGGTGCGCCTTTGAAAGAAAGAGCATGTCCGTGACGATGCCGGACAGACGCTGCGCCTCTTCGAGTTGAGAGCCCAGGGCATCCTGAAGCGCGTCGACGGAGCGGGAGTGACTGAGCACGATCTCGGCCTGAGCGATCATGTTCGACAGCGGCGTGCGCAGCTCGTGGGCCACATCCGCATTGAAGGCCTCGAGTTGGGCGTAGGCGTCCTCGACCCGTTCGAGCAGGGAGTTGAACTGGTGGATCCAGGGCTGCAACTCCGACGCGAACGTTGAAGGGTCGAATATGAAGGGCATGCACTTCAATCTAACAATCAATAGAATAACCGCATGACACAGCTGAAGAGCCATCTCTATGAGCAGGTCGCCCGCATCGGGCGCGCGCTGGCCAGCCCGAAGCGGCTGGAACTGATCGAGTTGCTGTGCCAGGGCGAAAAGACCGTCGAGACGCTGGCGGCGCAGGCCGAGATCAGCGTCAAGCTGGCCAGCGCCCATCTGAAGGAGCTGCGCCTTGCGCGCCTGGTCGAGGCTCGAAAGGACGGCAAGTACGTGCGGTACCGGCTCGCCGACACCGGCGTCGCAGACCTCTGGGTCGCGCTGCGCAGCCAGGCCGAGGAGCGGCTCGTGGAGCTGCAGGTGGCCTTGGCCAACATCGTGGCGCACGGCGACGATCTGCAGGGAATGGACCGGCGGTCCATCCTGAAGAAGGCCGCCAGCGGCGAAGTGCTGGTACTGGACGTGCGGCCTGCAGAGGAATATGCGTCGGCCCATCTGCCGCACGCGCGCTCGCTGCCGCTGGACGAGCTGAAGAAGCGGCTCAAGGAAGTTCCCAAGGAGTTACCGGTAGTGGCCTACTGCCGCGGCCCGTTCTGCCTGATGGCCAAGGACGCGGTGGAGCTGCTGCGCAAGAGGGGCTACCGGGCCATGCACCTCACCGACGGCGTGGCCGAGTGGCGTGCACGAGGACTACCGATCGAGGAGTGATCCGTGGGTAGCTCACAAAGGAGAGGGTGATGTTCTTTCGCCAACGCGACGCGGCCAACGCGACGCTTTCGTACTTGTTCGGCTGCGGCGGCCTTGGCAAGGCGATCGCAGGAGCAGGCCTGTCCGGCAAACCGGGATCGACGATCGGCTTTGAGCGCCGATTCAACCCGCTGCTCTCCATGTCGCGCGACGCGTTCGTGGACGCCCTGGTCGCGAGCATCCCGCCTTGGCCCGCGGAGATGCGGACGATCGTCCGCGACAACCTCGGACAGGCGCGCTGAACATCCATGCATGGGACCACGCTGCGGCTCGGCCTGCGCGAGAACCTGGGCCAGTTTTCGCTGCTGGTGCTCGTGAACGCTTTCGTCGGCGCGATGGTGGGCTTGGAGCGCAGCATCCTGCCGGCGATCGCCGAGCACGAATTCCACGTTGCAGCGCGCGCGGCGATCCTGTCCTTCATCGTCGTCTTCGGTCTGACCAAGGCGTTGACCAACTACGCCGCCGGCCGATTGTCGGATCGCTTCGGCCGCAAGCAGGTGCTGGTGGCGGGCTGGTGCGTCGCCGTGCCTGTGCCCTTCGTTCTGATGTGGGCGGGCAGCTGGGAATGGATCGTCGCAGCCAACGTCCTGCTCGGCGTCAGCCAGGGCCTCACGTGGTCCACGACGGTCATCATGAAGATCGACCTCGTGGGACCGAAGCAGCGCGGCCTGGCAATGGGGCTCAACGAGTTTTCTGGCTACCTCGCGGTGGCCGCCAGCGCGCTCGCCACGGGCTGGATCGCGGCGCAGTACGGGTTGCGGCCGCAGCCGTTCTACCTGGGCGTGGGCTATGTCGCCGCGGGCGGGCTGCTGTCGTGGCTGGCAGTGCGCGAGACACGGCACCACGCGCAGCACGAAGCGAGGCAAAAGCCGCATGCGGCCGCCGGCGGCCCGAGCCAGGCCGAAATCTTCAAGCGCACCTCGCTGACGGATCCGAACCTGTCGAGCATCAGCCAGGTGGGCCTCGTGAACAACCTGAATGACGGCATGGCATGGGGCCTGTTCCCGCTGGTGTTCGCCGCGGCGGGCCTGAGCCTGGAGCGCATCGGCGTCCTGGCGGCGATCTATCCGGCCGTCTGGGGCGTGGGGCAGGTCTTCACCGGCGTGCTGTCCGACCGATTGGGGCGCAAGTGGCTGATCGCCTGGGGCATGTGGGTGCAGGCGGCAGGCATCGGCCTGACGGCGCAGGCCAGCGGCTTCAGCGCCTTTGCCGCCGGAGGTGTTCTGTTGGGCCTTGGCACCGCCATGGTGTATCCAACCCTGCTTGCTGCAATCGGCGACGTCGCCCACCCCTCCTGGCGCGCCTCTGCGGTCGGTGTCTACCGGCTCTGGCGTGATCTCGGCTACGCGATCGGAGCCTTGATCGCCGGCGTCACCGCCGACGCATTCGGACTGGTCGCGGCCATCTGGCTGGTGGCCGGATTGACCTTCCTGTCCGGCGCGATCACGGCCGTGCGCATGAACGAAACCCTGGTCAAAGAACACACATGAAGACGCCACATGAACCGGCCTCGCTGTCGCCGTCCTCGTGAGTCCGCGGGCAATCCGGCGCCGCCCAATTGGTATTCGGTTCGATGAAATCTATACTGAAAACGCTGTATCTCAATCCGGTGTTAGGGAACGCATCGCCTGGATTTCGTCCGACCCGAAGTCTCTGAGGCTGGAGAAGCATCATGTCAGCACAAGTCAATCGCGCGGAGCTTGAGGACAAGGTCAAGGCGATGTATCGCGACGTCGCCGAGAACCCGCATGGCGAGTTCCACTTTGAGATGGGTCGTGCGCTGGCGCTGCGCCTGGGCTACCGGGCCGGGGACCTGGACCGCATTCCGGCCGAGTCCATCGATTCCTTCGCCGGCGTCGGCTACTACTTCAACTTGCTGGACGACATCGAGGGCGCGCGAGTGCTCGATCTGGGCAGCGGCTCGGGCATGGACACATTCGTCGCCAGCCTGCACACGGGCCCCACGGGCACGGTGATCGGCCTGGACATGACCGACTCGCAGCGCGCCAAGGCCGAGGCGTTGCGTCGGCGGCACGACGTGCGCAACGTCACCTACGTCAGGGGCTACATCGATGCCGCGCCGTTCGAGGACGGCAGTTTCGACGTGGTGATCAGCAATGGCGTGATCAACCTGGCAGCGGATAAGCCGCAGGTGTTCCGCGAGATCGCGCGGCTGCTGCGCCCGGGCGGCAAGCTGGCCCTGGCCGACATCGTGACCGACGTGCAACTGCCCGAGACCATCACCTGCAACACGACGCTGTGGGCAGCCTGCATAGGCGGCGCCTGGCAGGCCGGGCGCTATCGCGACGCGATCGCGGCTGCCGGCCTGCGAGTCGTTGCCGAGCAGGTGAATGAACAGTACCGCTTCCTGTCCGACAACGCGCAGGGCGCGGCGAAGAAGTTCGGTGTCAAGAGCGTCTCGTTGCGCGCGGACAAGGTCTGAGCTTGCCCGGCCGGCAATTGAGAGTCGGGAGCCACGGAGCCAGTGCTCCCCGTCCCCCAAGCTTGTCTGCCAGGACCTACCGGATCGAATAGCGCGCCGCGTGTTCTGCACAAGTCGAACTCGCAGGGCAGACGATGCTCATCTGCTCCGTATCCATATCCAACCAAGTGTCACGACCAGAAGAACGATTGCGATCCAACGCAGGCGACGCCTTTTCCAAACGGAGAGCACGAGGAAGCCGCCGGCACTCAATGCTGATCCGACGGTAATAGGGTCTGTCATCAAATCATCTCATCCAGGTACCCGCGAGAGTCGACCGCAACACGATTTCTGCAACTGCATGGGCGGGCATTTCACAGAGCCGAATGAACAGAAAACGCAGCAATCGCCGGGGTTGGGGCGCAGCAGATTCTTGCAGCTCTCGCATTCATAGAAGAACTGGCATGCGTCGACGGGCATCTGTTCGCGTTTCGCGTGGCCGCAGTGCGGGCAGGTGAGCACCGAGTCGAGAATCACGGCATGGCTCAGGTTCGGCTCTTGCGTCATGGTCGCACCTGCCGGGTCTCGCAGTCGGCCGAGTTGCAGCGCTTGTCAATGAAGAGGTCTTCATGCCCGGCGAGGAATTCCAGACCCATCGCCGTGCCGAGGCCCGCAAGCGCCGGAAAGCAAGCCGGACACGAGGCGGCGGAGACAATCGTGCCGAGGGCGCCAGCCTTGTCCGCAGCGCGCGTGATCCATGCCATCGGTCGATTCCTTGTCGCTTCCATTGGTCCACAATACTCCCGTACTCAAGTACGGAGTCAAGCGACATGGAACAGCAGGCCAACACTTTGAGAATCGGAGCCTTCGCCGAGGCGGCCGGTGTCAACTTGGAGACCATTCGGTTCTATCAGCGCAAGGGGCTGCTGGCGGAGCCAGAGAAGCCATACGGCGGCATCCGTCGCTACGGCAGAGACGATGTGGCGCGAGTCCGATTCATCAAGTCCGCCCAGCGCCTCGGCTTCAGCCTCGACGAGGTTGCTGGTTTGCTCGCGCTGGACGACGGCACGCATTGCGATCAGGCGCGCCAGCTCGGGGAACAGAAACTCGCCGATGTCCGTGCCAAACTGGCCGATCTGCATCGCATCGAGGCGGTCCTGTCCGCTTTGATCAAAGACTGCTGTACGAGCCAGCGCGCAATGTCTTGCCCATTGATCGCCGCAATGCAGGAACAATAGCGGGAACACGCGGGTTACGGGATGCCGACGATCTTGTGGGTCTGGATCGACAGACGCCACTGCGGATGTGCCAAGCAGTATTCGACGGCGAGCTGCGTGTTGCGGGCCTTGTCGGGACCGTCCATCGGCTGCAGGAAGAAGTGATCGAAAGCGAGGTCGGCGAAGCGCTCGGGCATCGCGAGCGGCTGCGGATAGACGAGCTTCAGCTCATTGCCGCGTGTCAGCAAGAGCGGGGCGTTCGCCTTGGGGCTCACGCAGATCCAGTCGATGCCGGACGGAGCGGGCCGAGTGCCGTTGGTTTCGATCGCCACCTCGAAGCCCGCGGCTTGGAACGCTTCGATCAACGGCCCGTCGAGTTGCAGGAGCGGCTCGCCGCCCGTGCACACGACGAGAGGACGACCGCGCTGCCCCGTCGGCCACCGGCTCGCCACTGCCTGCGCCAACTTGGCGGGCGTCTCGAACTGGCCGCCGCCCGGGCCATCGGTGCCCACGAAATCGGTATCGCAAAAGGTGCACACGGCGCCCGCGCGATCGGCCTCGCGGCCGGTCCACAGGTTGCAGCCGGCGAAGCGGCAGAAGACCGCCGCGCGGCCGGCCTGGCCACCCTCGCCTTGCAGCGTGTAGAAGATCTCCTTCACCGAGTACTTCATCTCACACCGGCAGCGCCGGTCCTTCATCGCCGGCCAACACGATCGCGCCGCACCCGCGGGTCTCGTAGAGGTCGACGCGGTCCAGTGCTGGCAGCACCTCGCGCGCCTTGCCGAGTATCCAGCGTGCGAGGCTCGCGGTGTCGCAGTCCTCGAGCTCGGCAGTCTCGTGCAGCGGCCGGTGGTCCAGCATATCGAAGATCGGCGAGAAGAGCTCCTTCACGTCGCCGAAGTCCATGGTCCATCCCATCACCGTGTCCAGCGGCGCCGACAGGTGCAGGCGCAACACGTAGGTGTGGCCATGGATGCGCCGCAAGACGCTGCCCTGTGGCGCGCGCCTGAGCTGCAGCGCGCTGTCCAGCGAGAATTCCTTCCAGATGCGGTAGCGCGTGCCGTCGTAGTGGGCGCCCGACGAGCCGGTCTCGTAGACCGTGACCCACGAGAGCGCGGGCAGCGCAGGCTCGAGGCGCTTCCACAGCCAGCTCGAGAGCAGCTCGCTCGTGGGATTCTCGAGGCCGGGCACGTCATTCAGGCACGCATGGTCGAGCTGCGCTGAAAGCGGAGCCCACAACGCTTCGAGTCGGTCGTAGTCGATGGCCAGGTCGCTCTTGCCGATATCCTGGTCGGCATGCACGATGACCTCAAAGCCGTGGCCGTGCATGCGGCCGCACTTATGGCCCGGTCGCACCTGCGGCAGGCGGTGCGCGGACTGGAACGCGAAGCGTCGCCAGACATGCGCATGGCCGGCGGCGTCGAGGTCAACGCCTTCGTGCGCCGTGCTCTGGATGCCCACCTGCTCGATGCCCGGCGCATCGACGTGCGCGCGGATCCAGCGCGCCAGGTTCTCGTCGGTGGGCTGCGTCACCACCTCGTTCAGCAGCCGGTAGTCGAGGCGCGCCACCTGTGCCGCCAGGCTGTCGCGCAGGCGCTCCACCTCGCCGCCGGGAAACGCCGCCCAATCCGGCGGCAGTGCACAGCGCAGCTTTGCGAGATAGCTGTGACCGTGCAGGCGGCGCGAGCGGTGACCGGCCGGTAGCACGTCAACGTGACAGGCGGATTCGAAGGTCAATGCCGCCGTGAAGAGCGTACGGATCGGGGAAGACATGCGAAACCTGTGGGCGGAGCGGGCAGTATAGGCCGAAGATCGGGTGGCGCAGTTGGGGCCAATTGCGGACGCTCCGCCCCAGACGGTAAGCTGCGGCAGTATCGGACTGCGCTTGCATCTCTCGGCGGGTTGCCAGCCTACGCGGACACGCCTGAGGCCTGTGGTTTTCCGAGTGATCGGAACGATGGCTGGGCGGTCACCGCAATCGACGAGGACAAGGTCGTTGACGGCGGTGCGCTTTGTCGCATGACTGATCGGCTCACGGCTTCGGGGGCCAACATTCATTCGGTTCTGGTCGTCCACGAAGGAAAGCTGGTGTTCGAGCGGTACTTCTGAGTTGTCGGATTTGCGCACCCCGGAGAAAGACCGCCTCTTGCTGCTGCATGCTCTCAATATGACGATGGGGCTCGAGTGGATCGAGGCTGCTCCGGCAACTGGAGGCTTTGCCAACGATGAGGTGCGCATGCGCTTGGCGCATGATCCGTGTCGTTACGTCCTCAGTCGTGCGCTGATTTCGCCGGCGGGACAAGCATTTCACTACAGCACCGGCGCGCTCGCCCTCGTGTCGGCCGTCGTTCGCAAAGCCACGGGACACCCCCTCGACGAATTCGCGCGTGCGAATCTCTTTGAGCCTCTGGGCATTTCCGGCGGAGGCTGGAACCGATACCGAGGGGACACCGACGCAGGAGGCGGATTGCGCTTGCGTTCGCGCGAAATGGCCAAGATTGGCCAACTCGTCCTGGCGGGCGGACGCTGGGGCGAACGCCAGATCGTTTCCAAAGACTGGATCGAAACTTCGACGGCACCGAAGATCGAGGCGACGGACGATCAGCTTTATGGATACCTCTGGTGGCTCGGCCGATCCCGGGTTGGTCGGCGCGAGGTCCCGTGGATTGGGGCACTGGGTCGAGGGGGCCAGTCGATTCGCATCGTCCCGGAACTCGATCTGGTTGTCGTGGTGACTGCGGGGTACTACCAAGACTACAGCCCGCAAGCGTTCCGGGTGCAGTACAGCGTCTTCTGGGACGTTCTTCGGGCCACTTTGCCTCGGGGTTGAGTTCGCGAGCAGACCTGGTCACCCGTCCGCGGGCGTGTAGCCTCGGCGGCAGGCGTGGTATGTTCCAACGTTCTATCGTCAACGAGGTTCTTCCGTGATGGACCGGCGGACGTTCATCGGTGGTATTGCGGGTGTTCTGGTCGCCATGCCGCTTGCCGCGCGCGCGCAACAAGTGGGGAAGATCTATCGCATCGGGCTTCTGGAGTCGATTCCTGCCGCACAGAACGCCGCCAATCTCGACGCCCTGCGTAAGGGACTGCGGGATCTCGGTTACGTCGAAGGGCGCAACCTGATCATTGAATATCGATCGGCAGAAGGCCGTGCCGAGCGGTTCCCGGACCTCGCATCCGAACTGGTGCGTCTCAAGGTCGATCTGATCGTAACCAGGGGGACCCCTGCCGCAATGGCGGCCAAAGACGCGACCGGAACAATTCCATTGCTTATGGCGACGATGGGCGACCCGCGTGCCATCGTGACAAGCTTCGCCCACCCGGGGGGGAATATCACGGGGGTGACGACCTTCAGCACCGAGCTGACAGCGAAACGGATTGAACTCATCAAGGAGATGGTTCCGAATCTTTCGCGCGTTGCGTTGCTTCACAACATGGGCAATCCAGCGGCTCCACCCGAATGGGACGAGACGAAGAGGGCGGCCCGCGCGCTAGGTCTCCACGCTGAGCTTCTTGACGTGCGGAACCAAGGCGATCTAAGCCGCGCATTCGAGTTTGCAGTTCGACAGCATGTCGACGCGCTTGTCATCGGGGCAGACGGTCTTACCCAGATGCACCAGCAAATGATCCTCGACTTGGCGGCCCGCAATACGCTGCCTGCCGCCTGGCCCGCCCGCGAGTTCGTCGAAGCCGGGGGATTGGTAGCCTACGCGGTGAACTATCCCGACCTCTATTTCCGGTATGCAAGCTTCATCGACAGGATCTTCAAGGGCGCGAAGCCCGGCGAGCTTCCTGTGGAACAGCCAACCAAGTTCGAGCTGGTGATCAATCTCAAGACTGCGAAGGCACTCGGAATCACTGTCCCGAAGTCGCTGCTGCTTCGTGCTGATGAGGTGATCCCATGAATCGAAGAACGATTTGCTGCGCAGAAGCAAGCTCTTGACGCCATTGCGGGTGGGGATTGCCCATCGGAGCTGGCTCGCGCGCGACTTGAATCGGGTCGGGCGTACAGAGGCTCTTCGGCCATCGCCTCGTACTGGTCCTGCAGCATCTGGATCTGCCCCTTCCAATAGTCGCTGGTGCCGAACCACGGGAAGTTGATCGGGAAGATCGGGTCCTCCCAGCGCCGTGCCAGCCATGCGCTGTAGTGGATCAGCCGCAGCGTGCGCAGCGGCTCCGCGGTTGGGACTCCCAGACCTAAACCGAGAACTCCTCGGGGGCGGCGCGTAGTGCACGCTGCCTGATCATGCTAGGCTGCACAACCGGGCAGTTCGGGCCGCCGGCCCGACCAATCGTTCGAGGTGGGAGCTTACGATGGAGCGCAAACTGGCGGCGATCCTCAGCTCGGATGCCAAGGGCTACAGCCGGCTCATGGGTGAGGACGAAATCGGGACCGTCCAGACCCTCACGGCGTGCCGTACTCTCATGGCCGCCCTCATCCAGGAGCACCAGGGTCGCGTCGTGGACTCCCCAGGAGACAACCTGCTGGCAGAGTTCGCGAGCGTAGTGGAGGCGGTACGGTGCGCGGTCGCCATCCAGCGCGAGTTGCGCGTCCGAAACGCCGTCCTGCCTCTTCATCGTCGGATGGAGTTCCGCATTGGTATCAATCTCGGCGATGTCATCGAGGAAGGGCAACGCATCTACGGCGACTGCGTCAACATTGCAGCTCGATTGGAGAGCCTTGCAGAGGCGGGCGAGCTCTGCATCTCGGGGACCGCGTTCGACCATGTCAAGAACAAGCTTGCACTGGACTACGAGGACCTTGGATCGCAATCGGTCAAGAACATCGCCGAACCCGTGCGGGTCTACCGGGTACGGACCGAGCCTGGGCAAGTCTCGCCCGCGTCCCGAGTCGTGCATGCTGCGCACCGCCTCGCGGCGCGCTGGCGGCACCGACAAGCGCTGGTATTGCTGGCGCTCCTACTTGTGGTGGCTAGCGTTCTCTGGCAGTCGTCGGTGCCTCGGATGGCGCCGGGCACATTCCCCGACCCCGCCACCCAAGGCGCGCCGCGCTTGTCGCTCGTGGTGCTCCCCTTCGAGAACTTGAGCGGCGATACCAGTCAGGAGTACTACGCTGACGGCCTCACCGAGGACCTCACGACCGATCTGGCAAGCATGCCCGGCACCTTCGTGATCGCACGCACTTCCGCCTTTGGCTACAAGGGCCGCCCCATCGATGTCAAGAAAGTGGGGGCAGAACTCGGCGTGCGGTACGCCGTCGAGGGAAGCCTGCGGAAAATCGATGATGTGCTGCGCGTCAACGTCCAGCTGATCGCCACTGAAAGCGGCGCCCACCTCTGGTCCGATCGCTTCGATCTCGCTATCAAGGAACTGGCTCAAGGCCAGGGCCAGGAAGACATCGTGCGCCGCATCGCCACGACGCTCAACGTCAAGATTGTCGACCTCGAAAGCGCGCGAAGCTCACGCGAGCGGCCCACCAACCCCGACGCATTCGATCTCATTTTGCGGGCGTGGGCCTTGCACGCCCAGCCACCCAGCCGGCAACGGGAGCACCACATGCGCGAGCTGTACGAGAGTGCGCTCCAGCTCGATCCGTCATCGACGATTGCCATGCTGGGCATTGCCAACACCATCATCAACCAAAGCCTGGGCTTTCTCGGGCAATGGGTCACCGCCGACGAACTCGCCCGAGCCGACGCGCTGGTGAAGCAGGCCCGTGCGATCTCGCCAAATGCGGAGGCTGTCCTGGAGAACGTGGCGCTGCTGCACCAGGCCCATGATCAATGGGAAGAAACGGCCGCCGCCGCCACGCGCCTGATCGAGGCCTATCCGAACAATGCCGGCGGCTACGAGCTGCTCGCCACGGCCAAGCGCTACACCGGTCACGCCGACGAGGCCATCGCGCTGTACGACTCTGCGATCCGGCTCAATCCGCGTAGCCCCAGCATCTTCCAACTCTACGGATTCAAGTCGTTCGCACTTCTGCAGGTCGGACGCTATGACGAAGCCGTCGACTGGGCCGAGCGCTCGCTTGCTGCCAATCCCGAAGCGCCCACTCCAGTGCGTTCGGCCCGATATCGCACCAAAGCGGTAGCGCACGCGTTGGCCGGGCATATCGACGACGCACGCGAGGCCCTTGCGACGGCCAATAAGCTCTGGCCGTTCTCGACCGTACGTTCGAACGCTCCAGAGAACTTCGCCAGCCCCGCGTTCGTGGCGTGGGTGCAGGACAAGTACTGGGTGGGAGCGCGTCTTGCCGGCCTGCGAGACCACGCAGATGAGGAAGCTGATTTCAATGTTCCGGCGAAGAGGGAACTCAACGGGACACTGGCCGGGTGGACGCCGACGACAGTACCTGGAGCGACCACGGTGCGAACGTCAGAGTTGCCCGCGCTGCTTCAGAAATATCGGCCCGTGGTAGTCGACACCGTCACACACCCCGCAGGTCGGTCCATTCCCGGGGCCATCGGTCTGAAGCACGCCGGTTCGGGCGGAACCTTCGGAGATTCGGCCGAAGAGCATCTGCGCCGCAAGTTCCTCGATCTGACGGGAAGTTCGCTGGAACGACCGATCGTGGTGGTCGGCTACAACGCTGAGCGCTTCGACGGGTATAACCTAGCGTTGCGATTGGTGAATCTCGGCTACGCCCATGTCTACTGGTACCGAGGCGGGCGAGAGGCTTGGGAGGTCGCTGGCCTTCCCGAAACCACACTGAACGTCGAGGACTGGTAAGGAAGGATGCACAGTCCACCGCGGGTTGACAGACGACCATCACCAAGAGTCGGCCCAGTTCGACGCCGCATCGTCACCACCCGCAGTTTCCTTCGCTTCTCACGCCCCGACCACGAGCTTTGAGAGAAGCGATGGTTGTTTGATGGTGTATGCGAATGGCTCTTGTGGGCCCTGCCGGGCCGGCTTGCGCGACATGCAGAATGCCAGGAGCCGTCCTTCACAAGGCTGTCCTTGCACGACCGGTGGGTCGGCCGCTCGGTGCCCATTGCCGAAGTTCGAACGAACGCGATTCCTGCCTGCATGCGGCCATGTTGTGCGTTCGAGAAAGCGGATCGATGGTCGCGAGTGCAGACCTAAGGGCGTGCTGCAAGTGGCGGAAGCTCAAGAAAAAGCTGAAAGCGGAACTGCGTCCACCAGGGCTGCGCTTGCCGCGCCAATGGCACGGCCGTTGGAAGACCCAGCCACATCGGCAAGCGCACGCCGCAGGACGCGCATCCCGACGTTGCGCTGCTGTTGCCCGAGGTGAATGGGCGCAAGCTGGCCGAAGAAGCCCTGCGCCGTCGTCCAGGACTTCGGGTGTTGCTCACCACCGGCTATACGCGCAACGCGGCGGCGCACTACGGCGTGCTCGATCCCGGCGCGCAGCAGTGGAGGAGCTGGTCACGCGGGTGCGCGAGTGCTGGATGCGCCAACCCCGGCGCGCGGCGGCCTCTTCCAGGCCTGGCAATGCTCAGGATGAGCCCGATGACGGCCGAGTAAGCATTTAGTGCAACTTTTTCACATTGCGTGAGAGTTCGACCTTGCGACGGCTAGCGATTTTTGGAAACATTAGTTCACACTTGCATCACTTAGACACAAGGAGTGAGACATGGGTCGATCAATAGACGGGCGCTCGATCAACTTGCTGGCCGCGGCTTCGCTGTGCGTCTTGGCGCTTGCTGGCTGTGGCGGGGGTGGCGGCGCGACAGGCGCGATCGGCGCGACCGGCGCTGTGAGCGCGACCAGAAGCGCGAGCGACAGTGGGGCCGGGACTGGCAACGTCGGCCCGGACGCCTCGGTGAGCGCGACCAGAAGCGCGAGCGACAGTGGGGCCGGGACCGGCAACGTCGGCCCAGTTGCCGCGGTGAGCATGTCAAGCGGCGCCGAAGCCCCCGTGAAGCTCGCCGTGACGTTCGACGGCACGGCCAGTGCGGATGCCGATGGCGATGCCTTGAGCTACCTTTGGACGCTGGCATCGCGCCCTGAGGGCAGCGCCGCGGCACTGGACGCCAGCGCAGGCGCCATGGTGAACCTCACACCGGACGTGCCCGGCGACTACGTCGTAACCCTTGTGGTCAACGACGGCAAGGTCGACAGCAGTGCGACCTCGGCCACTTTGCGTGCCGTCAATGTCGCGCCCGTGGCCAACGCCGGGTTCGACCGCTCCCTGCAAATCGGCGAAACCGGAGTGCTCGACGGCTCGGCCAGCTCCGACCTCAACGGCGACGCCCTGACCTATGCGTGGTCGGTAATCGCGCGGCCGAGCGGAAGCACGGCCACGGTGACCGATCCCACGCAGGCGTTCGCGCGCTTCGTGCCCGACGCTGCGGGCGACTACACGTTCGGCCTGGTGGTCAATGACGGTGCGTTGGCGAGCGCGCAGGCCACCGTGCGGTTGACTGCGGTCGCGAGCGGCTCGAACCGCGCGCCGACGGCTGACGCCGGGATCGATCAGAACGTGCCCATGGGCACCGTCGTCACGTTGGATGGCAGCGCCAGCTCGGATCCCGACGGCGACCCGATCACCTACATGTGGACGCTGGATTCCAAGCCGGCGAACAGCACGGCAGCCATCGTCGACGCCTCGTCGCCGCGTCCTTCGCTGACACCTGACCAGGCCGGGACGTACATTGCATCGCTCGTGGTCACCGACAGCTTGAATGCGAAGAGCGTCGCCGACCAGGTGGTCGTTACCGTGAGCCCGGTGAACAAGAACAATGCCCCCATTGCGGTGGCGGGCCCCAATCAGAACGTGCTGGTCGGCGCAACCGTTGAACTCGACGGCAGCGGCAGCTCGGATGCCGACGGTGACCTTCTTTCCTACAGCTGGAGCATCACCTCCAAGCCGGCAGGCAGCACGGCTCAGCTCTCCTACATCGATGGCGTGGCCGACGATCCTGCGCCGACCTTCGTGGCCGATGTGCCGGGGGTCTACGTGATCGGGCTCGTCGTCGGCGATGGCAAGGCCTACAGCACGACGCAGGCATCGGTGACGGTGACCGCAGCGCTGGGTAACGTGGCGCCGGTGGCCAGCGCGGGCGATGACGTGTCGACGGTCGTTGGCACGGCGGTAGCCCTCAGCGGCACGCTAAGCAGCGATGCGAATGGCGACGCGCTGACCTATTCGTGGACGCTCGTCAGCCGCCCGGCCGGCAGCGTGGCCGCGCCAGTCAATCCGAGCAACGCGACCGCAACGCTGACGCCCGACGTGGCGGGCGTCTATGTCGTCGAACTCGTCGTGTCCGACGGCATGCTCTCGAGTGCCCCCGACAACGTCGTCGTGACCGCCGGCGACCCGAACGTCAACCTGGCGCCTGTCGCGAAGGCCGGACCGCGTCAGCGCAGTGCAATCGGCCAGACCGTCACGTTGGATGGCTCAAAGAGCTACGACCCGAACGGAACCGCGGTCACGTACACGTGGAAGTTCAAATCGAAGCCGAAGAAGAGCACGGCGACGATGACGGGTGCCACGACTGTCGCGCCGACCTTCGTCCCCGACGTCCGTGGGAACTACGTGGTGCAACTCGTCGTCAGCGATGGGCAGCTCACGAGCGTGGCCAGCTCCGTGATGATCCAGGTCAAGCGCTAGCCTGGGTCTTCCGCGAGTCCGCGCGGGGCCGGTGACCACCGGCGCCACGCGACGTTGATCCATTGATTTTCGGTCGGCGTCACGCCACGCTCGGAACAAGGGGTCTATCCGCGAACGAACCCCGCCTTCCTCGCTGTGCAACTCGTCCACAAGGACCTTTTCGTCCGACCAAGCCTTCCTCAGGATAGGTTCAGGATCTTCGGCTATTTCTCGGAGACATTCGAGGAGGAACGACGTGACCTTGGCAAGCGCGGCATGACCATGACCGCCTATCGATAGACACAAGCATGAGGCCACCGCCGCACCGTGCTTGCAGAGAAAGCACGCTGGCAAATATGGACCATCTTGCCATCTTGTTCGCCAGAACAAGCGAATCGCGCAAAGGAGATTGCAATGCTGGAGATTGGAGGAGCAACTACGCAGGCTGGCACCGGCCGCCGCGTGGTCTACCAGGTGAAGTACTCGCTTGCCGAGGACAGCCAAGGGGCGCGGAGCGGACGCATTGCGCTGGCTCGCGGGGAGTGGCATGCGCTCACCGGCGGTTTTCCGGTCAACATCACGAGCCACACGATCGAGGCTGTCGTCAGGCAGGCGATGTCCTCGGAGATCGATGACCTGGACATGGAAGCTCTGGAGCGCTCACGATGAAGAGGTCAGGGCCTTGGTTGTTTGCGATTTCGGCCGTCCTCGCTTTCGTTGGCTTGGCTTGGACGAGCGACTGGGTCACCCTGCAGCCGCGAGGGCACGACCCGGTCGTTTCATGCGGTATCGAAATGGCGCTGGTATCTGCTGCGCTGGGGTATCGCCCTGGGCCACGATGCGGCAAATTGAATTCTGAAGCGCACCCACGTCACCGGACGGTATCATCGATAGAACATTAGTCACTGCAACCGCACCCAACCCCGCTTCGGCGGGGTTTGCTGTTCTTGGGATTCCATTAGCAGGAAGAAAGGATGCAAGGACCGTCTGAACGTCATGGGCACGCATGCCTGCATGCGGACCTGGGCGTTCTCCGTGGACAGCTTTAACCGATAAGCATGAGAGTACTTGTCTGTGGTGGACATCGCTACGATGACTGGGCGTTCATCGTCAGCGTTCTTGACCGCCTTCATGCACGTCGACCCGTCACGCTGCTGATCGAAGGCGGTGCGACCGGCGCAGACAATCTGGCGCGCCGATGGGCCTTGGCAAGAGGTATCGAGGTTGCCACGTATCGCGCAGACTGGGATCGTTATCAGCACCGTGCTGAGCCGATCAGAAACGCTCAGATGCTGCGCGAGGGTCGGCCGGAGCTCGCTGTTGCATTCAAGGGTGGTCGCGCGACCGCACACATGGTCACGATTGCTTCGGCAGCGCTTGTGCCTGCGCCGAAGACCTGGCGGCTCTCGGGTCAGGTAGGGGCTGTTTGAACCGCATTCCCTCCCCGCTTGCTGAAGGGCAATTGCCGACCTTCGCCGAGCTCAGTATCACAGGGCCCGGGTCTGCTCCGTACCGACTCGGGAATCCCATGCACATCTACGATGGCGAGACACATGTCGGGACCATCGGGGCAGTGACCGTATCACCCGGTGGGCACACGGTTCACCTCGACCGCTTCGTGCCCTCGGCCGCCCCAAAGTGGCCCCACTTGGTGACAAGGAGTCTGGTGCTCGTCGAGGTAGTCGCATTCTTGGCCGAGCATTTCCCGGCAGTGGCAACGATCAGGGTCTCTTTGAGCTCGCCCGTTGAAAGGCGCGACGACCTCCTCAAGGTGGCGAGGGAACGTGCCCGGCTCCTGCATCGGATCGGCGCAGATCCCATCAGCATCATCCCCAACCTGGAGCCCTCAAGTCGGGGAAATTTCACGGTCAGCGGGGTCTGGAAGCGCAACCCGGAAGGCCTCAAGGTCTTCAATGCCGCTCTACGCGACGAACGCGAAGTGCACCGATCTCGCAAAGCGGCCGCGGCCACTGTCAGAGGCCGCCTGGCAGGACTCGGGAAACAGATCGGACGCCTGCTCTCCGGTTCGACCAAGAAAGGAATCTGAAGTGCATGCCTGCCCGGAAGTTCGTGTGCAAATTACCGTCGCTCTCGCGAGAATTTGAAGTCGATGCATGGAGCGCAGATGCCGACGGCGCAACATTAGCACTGCGCGGGGGCGGCTTTGGCTCAAAGCGTACTTGTACGCTGGCTGGTGACGCATGCCCATGCTCGCTGACGACCAACCTGCTTGCAGCACCGATTTCTCGTGAGGACACATCGGTAACCGGCCAGATAGTCATGCCTATTGCGACCTGAGTTGGCCCCGTTCCTTGTCGTGCGACGACTCCCCTGTTTCAGTGTCGGCAGTGGAGAGAAGAAATGCGCCTAATGCAAGGACAAAGCCTGCAAGCAGCACAGGCCAGCCAAAGGCAACGACCAATGCCGCCGTCGCAAGTAAGCTGACAAGAAGGACGACAAATTGCATACGTATCTCCGAAGTTTCTCTCTTTCATCGACAGGCCGGGCCTCGTCAATTCGAGCGCCGGGCCTTTCTTGGGGACCCAATGTAGGCATACAAGCAAACGCAGTCATGAACGGCATGCCCTTACTTGGGGAGGACTGAATTCCCGGCTTTTTGCTACGTCAGGCATGACATAACTCCTGCGCTGCACGCGAGAGTTCGCCGCAGGTTTGGCACCCCCGCGCGGGCAAGGCCAGTGGCCGCGACATCCGGCAATCAACGCTCCCGCATGGAGCGGCGCAGGACCTGAAGGATCGGCTCCAGGAAATACTGAAGCGCGGTCCGCGTCTCTCCCGTGACGTAGACCTCCGCGGGCAGGCCCGCCAGAAGCTTGAGGTCTCCGGCGTCCGACAGGGAAGCCGGATCGGCCTCGACGAGCACCGAGTAGTAGGGGATGTTGCTGGCCCGCTCCACCAGGCGGTCACCCGAGACATAAATGACCCATGCACGAGATGCGTCGTGCGGTACTGGAAGGCCGTGAGCCGGACGTCCGCCGGCTGCTCACGCCGGACACGGTTGATGTCCTCGGTCCGCACGCGTGCCTCGATGAGCAGGCCGGCGCCCTCGGGAACGATGTCCGCGATCGTCTCGCGCGGCGGGATCACCGCGCCGGGCGTCGAATACTTGAGGTCGATGATTTCACCGCTGGCCGGCGCCGTGATCACCCGGCGCGCGGAGGCGTCGAGCGACTTGCGCCGCTCCTGCTCGATCTCGGAAAGCCGCGCCGCTGTGGCTTTCCGCTGGTCGCTCGCTTGCTGGCGATAGTCCCTCTCCAACGAGCGGATGCGCAGATCGGCATCGACCGCGCGCTGCTGGGCGCGCGCCAGCTCTGCGCGTCGTTCCTCGATCTTCACGCCGTAGTCGGCGACAGCGCTTTCCAGTTGGGCGATGCGGGCGGCCGAGATGAAGCCGTCCCTGAGCAGCTTCTTGTTGGTCTCAAGATCGCTTTTCCGAAATTTCATCGATTCGCTCGCCTGCACGATCTGAGCGCGCAGCGCGACGATTTCCTCCGCGACCTTTTCGCGCCGCGAACGAAGTAACTGCACTTGTCCCACCAATACATCGCGTCGCGCCTCGAACAGCGCGCGTTCCTTGTCTATCTGCTCGGCCAGCCGTGGGTCGACCGCCGCAGTCTCGACCACGTCCGGCGGGAAAGTGATCGCGCGCGCCAGGGTCTGCTCCGCGTCGAGCCGCGCCACGAGTCCCGCGAACAGGACCTGTTCCGTGAAGGCTAACGACCCGGTGGTGGTGCAGGTGGGGACTCTGCCGTTATTGGAGTTGATCGAGGGATTAGTGAACTATTTGTGGGATCACCAACTTCGAACGGTTCTTTTGACGCCCTGAGTCTGGTTAACCCTAGTCACATTTTCTTACATGAACCGTAATCTCTGCCGCCCTAGAGATGTGAATTCTGCACATATGCCTTGCTTGGATGGGGATTCCGAGAGGGAGGAGGTGCCTGATGCCTGTTCACAAACCAGACGGAAAAAACGAAGTCAACGCGAGTCTTGCTGCCGATGCACAAATGGTGGCAAGCATGCGGCTGGTACTCTCCGTTGCTGCGCTGTCGGCGGTTCATGTCGATCCTGCTGGGTTGAGGGGAATCGCAGGATTTACCTGGCTCCCTTTTCTCGGGTACATCCTGTACAGCCTGATCGTCTTCGTCTGTTCGCGGCTGAATTCGCCGTTTGCTCACAGCAAATCGGTTCACTGGCTGGATCTCTGCTGGTATGCATTGATCGTTCTCTCCACGGAGGGGATCCACAGCTTCTTCTTCCTGTTCTTTTTCTTCGTCATCCTCACCGCTTCCCTTCGGTGGGGCTTCGAAGAAGGCGCGCGCGTGACCCTTGCCTCGGTTGCATTGTTCGCGGCCTGCGGCGTGGGATCGACGACCGAAAAGGATTTGCCCCGCGTATTGCTGCGAGCCACATTTCTGCTGACCCTGGGCTACATCAGCGTCCACTGGGGTGGGTCGAAGGTCGAACTGAAGAGGCGTCTTGCGCTTCTTGGTGACGTCAGCCGCTTGTCGAATCCGCGGTTTGGAGTTGATCACACCATCACCAATGTCCTGGAAAAGGTTCTGACTTTCTTCAGGGGCAGCTGCTGCATCCTGGTCACGCGGGACAAGGAGTCCGGCTCCTGTTTTCTGCGCACGATCAGGCTTGGCGACCCAAGAAATTCGGTTCATGCCGAATGGATCGGAGCGGATGCAGCTGCGCCCCTCATTGCGCTTCCGCAGAACCGCATCGCCGCCTACTACCGTCCGCTCTGGCCGGCCATGTCGGCGTTTGCTGGGGCCGCAGCGTACGACAGCACCCAAGGCAAGTGGAGCCAGCTCGACGGGCCGGCAAGCGGCAACCTCGCCGAGTTGCTGGATGCTCGTTCGTTCATCTGTGTGCCGGCATCGTTGAGAAGAAGCGACGGCTGGCTCTATGTGTTCTCCGGACAGAGGTTCAGGAAGGCCGATGCGCTCTTCCTTGACCATATCGCTGCCCAGGCGTTTCCGGTGATAGAGAACATCGAGTTGCTGGACAGAATGGCCTCGGACGCGGCTTCGCAGGAGCGAAAAAAGTTCGCTCTCGACCTTCACGATACTGCCATTCAACCCTACATCGGATTGAACATGGGCCTTAGTGCCCTGCGTAACAAGGCAGCGGCCGACAACCCACTGGTCGAAGATCTCAACAAGCTTGGCGAGATGGCCGCAAAAGTGATTTGCGATTTGCGCCGCTATGCCGGTATCGTCAGAGACGGCGCGTGCAAGACCGAGCACACCTTGATCGTTGTCTTGCGGCAGCAGGTGGCACAGATCAGGGACTTCTACGGGATCGACGTCGCGGTCTTCGTCGAAGGCGAACTCAATGTGTGCGACCGTCTGACCGCAGAGGTCTTGCAGATCGTGCGCGAGGGCTTGAGCAACATCTGCAAGCACACGCTGGCGCGCCGCGGATCCGTCAAGCTGGAGTGTGCTGACGGCGTGATCAGGGTACGGATCGAGAACGAAGCCGACGGAACCCAATTGGTGGATTTTCACCCAAGGTCGATCACGGAACGCGCAGCCGCGCTGGGTGGAAACGCGCACGTCCGACCTGGAACGGGCGGGTCCACCGCCGTGTGCATCGAAATACCTGTGTAGGAGGGAACCATGCAGCAAGCAGAAAGACCCATCGGCGTGATGCTTGTCGATGATCACCAGACGATGCTGTGGGGATTGTCCAGATTGATCGATGGAGAAAACCCGCGAATGCAGGTGGTCGGCATAGCGAGGAACTGCGAAGAGGCTCTCGCACAGGCCGGCCAGATCAGGCCCGATGTCATCCTGCTCGACCTTGACCTGAATGGGAGCAGCGCGTTGGACATCCTACCCGGCCTGATGTCCAACTCGGAGTCACGAGTATTGATACTGACGGGCGAGCGCCAGCAGAAGACTCTGGACCTGGCAGTGCTCGGCGGCGCACGCGGGGTCTTGCGCAAGGACGCCTCGGCGGAACACGTATTGCAAGCCATCGAGCGCGCGCACAACGGCGAACTGTGCCTGGACAACGAAATGATGGCTCGCGTGTTGACGGAGTTCGTCGACGCCAAGCGGCCGCACAAGATCGATCCCGAGGTGGCGAAGCAGGCGACGCTGACAGCGAAGGAGAGGAAGATCATTCACGCCGTGGTCGATGGCCGCGGCGCACCGAACAAGTCGCTGGCCGAGCGACTCTTCATCACCGAGCACACATTGCGCAACCACCTGACTTCGATCTATCAGAAGCTCGACGTGGCGAATCGACTCGAGCTCTATGTGTACGCGGTGAAGTACCAGTTGGACAAGCCGATGTGCTGAAGCCGCGAGAGGACCGGCTCGAGGGAGTGACCATTGGGGCACCGTCGAAGGCGGACGCTGGCGTCCGGTCCGGGTCTGGACCTCCTCCAGCGTTGAGAAACGCATCGTCAAGTATCAGGGACGGCACCTCAAGTGGATTCCGCCCGAGTTCGTAGAGACATGGGCGCTTTCTCGCGAACTTCGCTCGTTCCGGCTGAAGACATCTCAGCCGGTTCCTGTGGCCAAGAGCCAGCCGATCTGCGCGTACCCGACCAAGGCGACCTGCAAGGGCAGCGGCGATCCGTTCGCGGCGGCCAGCTACGCCTGCCAATAATACCAATTTGCGTTCAATAGATTAGATATCATGTCTGTCCACGTACTTCAAGGAGTCGTGGATGAAGAGTCTGATCGTTGGGGATAAGGCGACCGTGATGCGCTTGGCAGAACGGCTCAAGCAAGCCGACAGCCATGCGCAGTACCAGCGCATCCAGTGCGTGCTGATCAGGGCCACGCTGGGCAGCTCGGCCGCGCAGATTGCACAGTTGCTGGGTTGGTCAACCACCACCGTGCATGTGATGCACTCTCGATGGGCCAAGGAAGGTGATGCCATCTTCGATCTTCGAGGCCGCGGTGGCAGACACCACCAGCATTTGAGCGCCGAACAGGAGCAGGAGTTGCTGGCACCCTTCGTCGAACGCGCACAGGCAGGCGGGATGTTGACGGTAGCTGAGATCCAGCAGGCCTACCAGAAGCAACTCGGCAAGGCGGTGGCGCCCTCGACGATCTATCGGCTGCTCGACCGTCACGGCTGGCGCAAGGTCGTGCCCCGGCCCCGGCATCCCAAGGCGGACGTCGCGGCACAGGCCGCCTTTAAAAAAACTCCGCCGCCAGGTACGCCAAGAGGTCGTGCGCCAGGCTGAACAAGGTCGCGCGGTGCGGCTGATGTTCCAGGACGAGGGGCGATTCGGATTGCTGGGCACGCCGCGTCGCTGCTGGGCGCGACACCGCATTCGACCTGTCGTCGGCGCTCGCCTGGAGCGCAAGTACATCTATGCCTTCAGTGCCGTCAGCCCACACGACGGCGTGATGGACAGCCTCGTGCTGCCCTGGGTGAACGCCGAGACCATGTCGCTATTCCTGGCCGAGGTCGCCCAGCGCCATGTCGAGGAATTCATCGTGATGGTCATGGACCAGGCGGGCTGGCATCTGGCAGGTCAACTCGCGGTCCCGGATCACATGCGACTGATCTACCTGCCTCCGTACAGCCCCGAACTCAACCCGGCCGAGCATCTGTGGGAGGCGATTCGCGAGGACTGCTTTGCCAACCATGTCTTCGCCAACCTCGACGCCGTCGAACGCGCCCTCACGACAGGGCTGGTGGCGCTCGAATCAGATCACGAGAGAACCCGATCGATGACCGGTTTCGATTGGATAACTTCTATATCTTTGAACGCAACTTAGTATAAGACGGGCCGACACGGCGGCTTCGAGCCTTTCGCTGCCTCGGGGCCGGTCCCTCCGGGAGACATGGCGATCGCTCGAGATCGCCGATTTCAGTTCAACATTCCTGTTTCTGCGGCGATGCGACATCGATGACGCATTCGCGATGGTGGGCCGCCGCTTCTGTATGTCCAAGAGTTGCGAAGTTTCCGGCGGACAAGCATTTTGCACGCTAACCGATGCCCCATATCATTCGTTTAACGCGCCCGGCGTGCCTTCTGTGGGCCAGCGAGCCCGAGGCACCGCATCGCCTCATGACGCCGTTCTTCCGAGGTGTTCGATGGTGACCTGGTGCAGTCGCAGATGGGCTGCGCTCAGATCCTCCTCGATCCGCAGCAAGTTCAGCCGCGCCGGGCTGGTCGTAGCCGTGCCGAAGGTCTGCGATTCCACACACGAGCCGCTCAGCGGACAGAGTGCGTGCCGCAAAGCAGTCTTTCGCAGGCGCTCGGTCCTTGACGGAAGTCCCCCGACATCAAACCGGAATTGTTGACGCGAATTGGAGGCTGGTCAGTTGACTGAGGCGTCCCTGGCGGCATGGAGCGCCGCCAAGGCGTGCAAGTGCGTGTCGTGCCTTTCGGGGCAAGGACGAATCGCGGTCGCCCGATACGCGATGGCTGCCGCGACAACCCCTGGCTCTACTGCGCCGGTCACGTCAAAAAAAACGTGATCGGGATTGGACTCCCGCTCGACCCGCGGCGACGCAAGCCGCAGCAACCGCAGAGGTTGCGGCGGTTCCTGAAACTGAACCCGCAGGGGAGCCCATCCATGACCAAGTCCAATCGCGCATCCGCGCCGTCGCTGCACAAGGCATCGTCACACGCCCTGCAGCTCGACGACGATTTCTGCAATCTCAAGCAAGCGCTTCGTGCCGTCGCGTGCCTCGAAGGCCTGCTCTCGCCAGTCCATCGGGCGGCGCATTACGAGGAGTTCAGCTTCGAGCCGGGCGACCTGCGTGCGTTGGTCGCGCTGATCAACGCCGAACTGGTCCGCTGCACGGAGCCGGTCGACTCGTCCATCCGTTCGTTGCGCAAGGCCCTCAAGCACAAGGTGCACTGAGCCGGCTCGAAAGAGCGCGCTGCCGTCCGAAGTCAGGCGTACAGAGGCTCTTCCGCCATCGCCTCGCACTGGTCCTGCAGCATCTGGATCTGCCCCTTCCAGTAGTCGCTGGTGCCGAACCACGGGAAGTTGATCGGGAAGATCGGGTCCTCCCAGCGCCGCGCGAGCCACGCGCTGTAGTGGATCAGCCGCAGCGTGCGCAGCGGCTCGATCAGCGCCAGCTCGCGGCGGTCGAAATCGCGGAACTGCTCGTAGCCGTCGAGCAGGCCGCTCAACTGCCCGGTGCGCTGCGCGCGGTCGCCCGACAGCAGCATCCACAGGTCCTGCACCGCGAAGCCGGTGCGCGCGTCGTCGAGGTCGACGAAATGCGGTCCGCCGTCGGGCCGGTCGGTGGGTGTCCAGAGGATGTTGCCCGGATGAACGTCGCCGTGCAGGCGCAGTTTCGCGAGCGGCGGGTCGGCATCGCTGGGGGCGTCGCCGAGCGCGGTCGCCGCGATCATGGCGAAGGCCTCGTTGCACGCGGCTTCCCATTCGCGCTGCACATCGAGCGGCACCATGTGATGCGCGATCAGCCAGTCGCGCGACGCCAGGCCGAAGGTCTGCAGGTCGAGCGCCGGCCGCGCGACGAAGGGCTTCTGCGCACCGACTGCATGGATGCGCGCGAGAAAGCGGCCGATCCATTCGAGCACCTCGAAATCGTCGAGCTCCGGCGCGCGGCCGCCGCGGTAGGGGCTGACGCTGAAGGCGAAGCCGGCGTGGTGATGCAGCGTCTGGCCATCGATGGCCATGGGCGCCACGGCCGGCACCTCGGCGCCCGCGAGCTCGGTCGAAAAGCTGTGCTCTTCGAGGATCTCGGCCTCGCTCCAGCGGCCCGGCCGGTAGAACTTGACGACCACCGGCACGCGGTCTTCCAGGTACACCTGATAGACGCGGTTCTCGTAGGAATTCAACGCAGTGAGTCGGCCGTCGCCGTGCATGTCCAGCGTTGCGAGCGCATCGAGCACCACGTCGGGCGTGAGGTTTTCGTAGGGGTGACCGGCCGAGGCCGAGTCCGGGGAGAAGGTATTGGGAGGCGCCACGACGACATTGTCGGGCCTGTCCCGTTGCGGCGCGCGCCCCTAGGCCGATGGCATGGCGTCGCTCAGCTGCAATTCGTGCCGGCGCTCGGTGCCTATCGCGAGACGCGGGCGGCCGGCGGCGACTTCGCGGCCGCGCTGCAGGCCATGAGCGACGGTGCTGCGGCCGGCAGGGACTCGACCCGGCAGCTGCAGGCGAAGGTCGGACGCGCGGCACGGCTGGGCCCTCGATCGATCGGCGTGCTGGATGCGGGCGCGACGAGTTGCTGTCTGATCCTGCAAACTCTCGCATCGTCCCTGCAAGGTCGGCTGACCAGCATGGGCCGCGTCGAGCCGGCTGATAGCGGGCCGGGCAGGAGTCACCGCATGAAGAACGAATTCGCCAACGAACTGCACGAGATCTTCGAACGCTTCGGCCCGATCTCCCTGCGCCGGATGTTCGGCGGCCATGGCGTCTTTCACGACGGCCGCATGTTCGGCCTGGTCGCGGGCGGCCGCCTCTACCTCAAGGCGGATGCGCAATCGGTGGCCTTCTTCGAGGCCCGGCAGTTGGGGCCTTTCGAGTACCTGCGCCGCGGCAAGGCCGCGCGCCTCTCCTACTACGAGGCGCCGCCCGAGCTGTTCGAGGACCGCGACGAAGCGGCGCTCTGGGCTCGGCGTGCCTGGGAGGCCGCGCTGCGATCAGGCAGGTCGAAATGACAGGACGTGCCCGACGCGCGGATCGCCCTTGCCGGCGAGCACCTCGGCATAGGCCGCCTGCACCGCGGCATCGCCGTCGTGGTGCTCCACGCGCAGCCAGGGCGTCTTCGCGTCCATGACCCGGCCGGTGAAGCTGCGCCAGGCCTGCGCGAGGCGCTGGCCGAAGGCCTCCTCGCCCCATTCGCCGACGCGCTTCTTGATCTGCGCCGGCGCAAAGAAGAAGGTGGCGCGCGGACCCGGAAGCTCCTTGGCGGTGCCGCTCGGCGCGAGCTGCTCGACATGCGTGCCGCCGATCACGGCGCTGTGCCTGAGCTGCGTGAAGCGCGTGTGGATCGCGCGGCGCAGCTCGCCGTTGCCGGCGAAGTCGACGTAGACGCAAGGCGTATCGGCGGGGACCTGGTCGAGCTCGTCATACGCGAGCACGCGGTGGTAGCAGCCCAGGCTCTCGCAGAACGCCTTGTTGGCGGCGGAGGTGAGGCCGGTCACCTGGATGCCTTCGCGCTGCGCAAGCTGGAAGGCGGTGCCGTAGGCCGTCTTGCTCGATGCGCTCGACAGCAGCACCGCGCCCGGCCGGGCGCCGAAGAAGTCGTTGTCGTCCAGGAAGTCGTCGATGAGCCACGACGTGATGTAGAGCGGCCGCAGCAGCGCCTGCACGTCTTCGGTGTCGGCCGTGTAGAGCGGATCGGACTTGCAGCGGAAGTACTGGTTGTAGACCGCCGGCAGCGCCGCCCGGTGCGCCGAGCCTTCCGAGAGCATTCCGGGCGAGACGCGCTTGGGCGTCAGCACCGAACCCGAGGCCATCGGGAAGTAGCCGTACAGCCGCTCGCCGACCGCGACGCCCGGATGCAGCGAGTGCACCACCGTCGCGAAGCCCCACACCGGGATGATTCCCCAGCCTTCCTCGCCCGTCGGGAAGAACTGCCAGTAGCTCATCGAATCGCCGAACGCGGCATAGGTGATGTTGTTCGAGGTGAGGGCGAAGCGGTCGATGCGCACGCGGACCTGTCCGTCGGCGAGCCGCTCGTCATCGGCGGTGCGCAGTTGCGTGGAAGAGAGGTCGTCCTTGCGGACCAGGAAGCGGGTCGTGCTCACGAGGTTCTCCTGTTGCCTTGGGCGTGGCGCACCTTAGCGCAGCGCGGCGTCGGTTGCATGAAAAAAGCCCGCCGGGCCGTCGCATAGGCGACGCTCCCGACGGGCTCCGGCGGCCGTCTGGCGCGGATCAGTTGATCGCCAGTTCGACCTCGACGTTGCCGCGCGTGGCGTTCGAGTACGGGCACACCTGGTGCGCGGTTTCGACCAGCAGCTTCTTCTGTGCGTCGTCGAGGCCCGGCAGCGTGATTGCGAGCTTGACCGCGATGCCGTAGGCCGCGCCGCCGTCGATCGGGCCGAGCGACACGCTGGCGTCGATGGCCACGTCATCCGGCACCTTGACGCTGATCTTCGGCGCTACCGCCTTCATCGCGCCGATGAAGCAGGCCGAGTAGCCGACCGCGAAAAGCTGCTCGGGATTGGTGCCGGGCTTGCCGGAGCCGGGCGGGCTCAGCTTGACGTCGATGGCGCCGTCGCTGCTCTTGCCGGCGCCGTCGCGGCCGCCAATGGTGTGGGCTTGCGCGGTGTAGAGGACCTTGTCGAGTTTCTTGACCATGATGCTTCCTGCAGGTGGTTGGTTGGTTGGAACGGAACGGAAATAAAAAGGGTTGGCTACGCCGCCCTGATGCGGTCGCGCAGCTGCTGCACCTGCTGCGTGAGCGACGCGATCTCGTCGAGCGAGCATTGCGAGGCAGCCAGCAGACAGGCCGGGACGCTGGCGGCGCGCGACTTGAGCTTGCGGCCGGCGGCGGTGAGGTTGACGTGCACCCGGCGCTCGTCGGCGACGTCGCGGATGCGGGCCACGAGGCCGTTGGCTTCGAGCCGCTTCAAAAGCGGGGTGAGCGTGCCGGAATCGAGCGAGAGTTTTTCGCCGAGCTCGGACACCATGAGGCCGTCGCGCTCCCAGAGCACCAGCATCACGAGGTACTGCGGGTAGGTGAGATGGAGCTTTTCGAGCAGCGGCTTGTACAGCTTGGTCATCGCCAGCGAGGCGGAATAGACCGCGAAGCAGAGCTGGTTGTCCAGGCGCAGCATCTCGTCAGCAGAGGGTGCGGAAGAAGCCGGGGTACGCATGGGCCGAAGTATAGCCAACAATTAAATTGCGTGCAATCTAATTGGTATCCGGGTGTTCGGGACGAATCGTCGAGTTTGGAAGAGGGTGATGCGGCGCAAGGGCCGCACCGGATCAGCGCCCCGTGAACCGCGCCGGACGCCGCTCGACGAACGAGCGCACGCCCTCGGCCGCGTCCTCGCTGTTCGCGAGTTGCTGCTGCACCGGGATGAAATCCTCGACCGCGGCGAGCGGCCCGTTCTCGATGGCCTTCATGACGTTGAGCCGCGTCGCGACCACTGCGAGCGGCGCCTGCGCGGCGATGCGTTGCGCGATGCGCAGCGCTTCGTCGAGCTCCCGTCCGGCGGGGACCACCTTCTGCACGAAGTTCAGCCGATAGGCTTCGGCGCTGTCGAACTCATCGGCGGTGAGCAGATGCAGCATCGCGTTGCCCAGCCCCGCGCGCTCGGCCATGCGCAGGGTCGCGCCGCCGGTGGCCATGATGCCGCGCTGCACTTCCATCTGCGAGAAGCGGCAGTTGTCGGCAGCGACCACGATGTCGGCGCCGAGCATCAGCTCGATGCCCACCGTGAAGCAGATGCCCTTGACCGCGACCACCATCGGCTTGGTGCGGCGGCGATAGCCGGCGAGGCCGAAGTCGTGCGGCTCGACCAGCCCTTGCGGAACGGCCTTCTCTCCGCGCTTCATGTATTCGGCCACCGCCGGCAGGTCCAGCCCGGCCGTGAAGTGGTCGCCGAAGGCATGCAGCACGCCCACGCGCAGCGAAGGATCATCATCGAGCTGCGTGTAGGCCTCGGCCAACTGGCGGAACATCGGCGGCGTCCAGCCGTTGCGCTTGGCGGGGCGGTTGATGCCGATCAGCAGCACGTGGTCGAGCACCTGCGTGTCGATGCAGCCCTCGGGCGGCGGTGTGGTGGGCGTGGCGGTCATTCGGCTTGTCTCCTTTGTTGTCGAGGCCTCAGTACGTGTACACGCCCCGGCCGGTCTTGCGGCCGAGCTGGCCCGCCGAGACCATTTCCTTCAGCAGCGGGCAGGGGCGGTACTTCGAATCGCCAAACTGCTCCAGGTACACCTCCATCACCGCGAGGCAAACGTCCAGCCCGATCATGTCGGCCAGCGCCAGCGGGCCGATCGGCTGGTTGCAGCCGAGCTTCATGCCGGCGTCGATGTCCTCCGCCGTGGCAATCCCTTCGGCGAGCACGAAGAAGGCCTCGTTGATCATCGGCACCAGGATGCGGTTGACCACGAAGCCCGGCGCGTTCTTCACCGTGATCGGCGACTTGCCCAGCCGCTCGGCCAGCGCCTTCACCGTGTCGTGCGTCGCGTCGCTGGTGAGGTAGCCGCGGATGATCTCCACCAGCGCCATCATCGGCACCGGGTTGAAGAAGTGCATGCCGATGAAGCGGTCCGGGCGCGAGGTCGCGGCGGCGAGCTGCGTGATCGAGATCGACGAGGTGTTCGACGCGATGATCGCCTCGGGCGGCAGCAGGGCGTCGATCTGCTTGAGGATCTTGAGCTTGAGCTCGTGGTTCTCGGTCGCCGCCTCGATCACGAGCTGGGCGCTCTTGAGGTCGTCGTAGCTGGTCGAGCCCTTGATCAGCGCCAGCGCCGCGTCCTTCTGGGCGACGGTGAGCTTGTCCTTCTTGATCAGCCGGTCGAGGCTGCCCGCCACGGTGGCGAGCCCCTTGTCCACGGCGGCCTGCGCGATGTCGATCATGACGACGTTGACGCCGGCGACCGCGCACGCCTGCGCGATGCCGTTGCCCATCGTTCCTGCACCAATGATGCCGACGGTCTGAATGGTCATGGGATAGCTTTCCTTGAGATGAAAAAATGAAGGGGCCCGGAAAATATGCCGGCGCCGCGTGCAGCGATTGTGAAACAGCCCCGGCCCGCCCTCGTTGCCGCGTGTGACAGCCCGGGTGATTTACAGTGCCGCGTTCACTGTCTCTCTGCTAGCGACGCAACCGCACCATGACCACCCTCGGCACCCCCCTTTCCCCTTCCGCCACCCGCGTGATGCTTCTCGGCTCCGGCGAGCTCGGCAAGGAAGTCCTCATCGCCCTCCAGCGCCTCGGCGTGGAGACCATCGCGGTCGACCGCTACGAGAACGCGCCCGGCCAACAGGTCGCGCACCACGCGCGCACCATCACCATGAGCGACCCGGCGCAGCTCAAGGCGCTGATCGAGGCCGAGAAGCCCCAGCTCGTGGTGCCCGAGATCGAGGCGATCGCCACGCCGATGCTGCAGCAGCTCGAGGACGCCGGCGTGGTGCGCGTGATCCCCACCGCCCGCGCCGCGCGGCTCACGATGGACCGCGAAGGCATCCGCCGGCTTGCCGCCGAAACGCTCGGCGTGCCGACCAGCCCCTACAAGTTCTGCGATTCGCTGGAAGAACTACAAGCGGCGATCGACGGCGGCATCGGTTACCCGTGCATCGTCAAGCCCGTGATGAGCAGCTCCGGCAAGGGCCAGAGCAAGATCGACGGCCCCGCCGACGTCCGGAAAGCCTGGGACTACGCCATGGCCGGCGGCCGCGTGAGCCATGGCCGCGTGATCGTCGAGGGCTTCATCGACTTCGACTACGAGATCACGCTCCTGACCGTGCGCGCCCTCGACGCCAGCGGAAGCGTGCAGACGCATTTCTGCGACCCGATCGGCCATGTGCAGGTCAGCGGCGACTACGTCGAGAGCTGGCAGCCGCACCCGATGTCGCCGGTGGCGCTCCAGAAGGCCCAGGACATCGCCCGCAAGGTCACTTCCGACCTCGGCGGACAGGGCCTCTTCGGCGTCGAGCTGTTCGTGAAGGGCGAGCAGGTCTGGTTCAGCGAGGTCAGCCCGCGCCCGCACGACACCGGCATGGTGACCATGGCGACGCAGTGGCAGAACGAATTCGAGCTGCACGCGCGCGCGATCCTCGGCCTGCCGGTCGACACCAGCCTCAAGAGCCCGGGCGCCAGCGCCGTGGTCTACGGCGGCGTGGATGCCACGGGCATCGCCTTCGACGGCGTGGCGCATGCGCTGGCGGTGCCGGGCACAGAGCTGCGGCTCTTCGGCAAGCCCGAGAGCTTCGTCAAGCGCCGCATGGGCGTGGCGCTCGCGCATGCCGCCGACATCGACACCGCGCGCCGCAACGCCAAGGAAGCGGCGTCGCGCGTCAAGCCCCGCCAAGCCTGATCCATCTCAATCAACCGGAGCCCGCCATGCTGCATCCCCAAGCCAAGGCCTTCATCGACCTGCTGATCGAGAAGGGCGTGCCGCCGACGCACACGCTGCCGTTCACCGATGCGCGCAGGTTCTACCGCGAGCGGCGTGCCCTCACGCAGCCCGCGCCGAGCGAAGTGGCGCTGGTGCAGGACCTGAGCGCCGAGGGGCCGCAGGGGCCGATCCCGCTGCGCTACTACCGCCCGCTGGGTTCGGACGCGGCGGCGCTGCTGCCGGTGCTCGTCTACTACCACGGCGGCGGCTGGACCATCGGCGACCTCGACACGCACGACACGCTCTGCCGCGAGCTGTGCAATCTCTCGGGCTGCGCGGTGGTGGCCGTCGACTACCGCATGGGGCCGGAGCACCGCTTCCCGGCCGCGGTGGACGACGTGCTCGCCGCCACCCGCTGGGTGCGCCGGCAGGCGGCTTCGCTCAAGCTCGATGCCGAGCGCCTCGCGGTGGGCGGCGACAGCGCGGGCGGCAACCTCGCGGCCGTGGTGTCGATCGCGGCGCGCGACGCGGGCGACCTGCCGATCGCCTTCCAGCTGCTGATCTACCCCGCCACCGACCAGCGGCGCGGCCACGCCTCGCACACCACCAACGCGCAAGGCTATGTGCTGACCAGCGACAGCATCACCTACTTCCACGACCACTACATCGACGACCCGAGGCACGACCTCGACTGGCGCGCATCCCCGCTGCTGCAGCAGAACCTGAAGGGCCTGCCGCCGGCGCTGGTGCTGACCGCCGGCTACGACCCGCTGCGCGACGAAGGCCTGGACTACGCCCGCGCGCTCACCGACGCCGGCAACCGCGCGGCCTACGTCTGCTTCGAGCGGCAGATCCATGGCTTCATCA
This sequence comes from Variovorax sp. HW608, assembly GCF_900090195.1. NCBI lineage: Bacteria > Pseudomonadati > Pseudomonadota > Betaproteobacteria > Burkholderiales > Comamonadaceae > Variovorax > Variovorax sp. HW608. Next base: position 3,066,418 of record NZ_LT607803.1, on the reverse strand, counting down.
CCATGGGCCGGATCCTCGACGAGGCCAACGTTGCCGTGGGCCTTTGCGCCGCCGAACTGCGCCGCGCGCTGAAGCCCTGACGGCGCCCCCGGGCGCGTGCGCGAAAGCAGGGTAAAGCCCGCTATTGCGCGGAATCAAAGCTCGGTATCTTCTTGTATCAATCGGTCCCCGCGCCCTTGAATCCATCGGGCGCGGCGGCTCGGTGCCGGCGCAGTCCCACCGTGCAAGGAGTCGAACATCGTCTCGCCTGCCCAACGTGCTGATCTGCTCAACGTCGAGGGCGTCACCGTGCGCTTCGGGGGCATCACGGCGCTCGACAAAGTCTCGTTCGCGGTGGCGCCGGGGCACATCGTCGGGCTGATCGGGCCCAACGGCGCCGGCAAGACGACGCTCTTCAACTGCCTCTCGCGGCTCTACGCCTTCAGCGAAGGCCGCATTCTTTTCGAGGGCCGCTCGCTGCTCGCCACGCCGGCCCACGGCATCGCGGCGCTCGGCATCGGGCGCACCTTCCAGAACCTGGCGCTGTTCCAGACCATGACGGTGCGGCAGAACATCCTGCTCGGCGGCCATTGCCGCACGAAGAGCGGCTTCTTCTCGAACGCGCTGCGGCTGCCCTGGGTGCGGCGCGAAGAGGAAAGGCTCGAAGCCCACGCCGACCAGCTCCTGGAACTGCTCGACCTGCGCGGCGTCGCCGGCACGCGCGTCATGGACCTGTCCTTCGGCACCCAGAAGCGCATCGAACTGGCGCGCGCGCTCGCGAGCCAGCCCAAGCTGCTGCTGCTCGACGAGCCCGCGGGCGGGCTGAACCACGAGGAGGTCGGCGTGCTCATGGCGCTCTTGCGGCAGGTGCGCGACCGGCTCCGGCTCACGATGCTGCTGGTCGAGCACCACATGAACCTCGTCATGCGGGTGTCGGACCGCGTGGTGGCGCTGGACTTCGGCCGCGTCATCGCCAACGGCTCGCCGGCCGAGGTGCAGGCCGATCCCGAGGTGGTGCGCGCCTACCTGGGAGGGGCCGCCTGATGCCCGCGCTGCTCGAAGTCCGCGGCCTCAAGGCCCAGTACGGCCCGAGCAGGGTCCTGCACGGGCTCGACTTCGGCGTCGAGGAAGGCGGCATCACCACCATCCTCGGCGCCAACGGCGCGGGCAAGACGACCACCTTGCGCGCCGTCTGCGGCATGGTGAAGACAGAGGGCGAAATCGTCTTCGCCGGCAGCCGCATCGACGGCCGGGCGACGGAAAGCATCGTGCGCCTCGGCGTGGCCCACGTGCCTGACGGCCGCGGCACCTTCGTCGACCTGAGCGTGGAGGAGAACCTCCGCCTCGGGGCCTACACGCGGCGCGACAAGGGCGGGGTCGGGGCGGATTTCGAGCGCGTGTACGACCACTTCCCGCGCCTCAAGGAGCGCCGCCGCCAGCAGGCCGGCACCCTCTCGGGCGGCGAGCAGCAGATGCTGGCCGTCTCGCGTGCGCTGATGCTGCGGCCGCGCCTGCTGCTGCTCGACGAGCCCTCGTTCGGCCTGGCGCCGCGCATCGTGCAGGAGCTCTTCGAGATCTTCGGCGAGATCAACCGGCGCGATCGCGTGAGCATGCTGCTGGTCGAGCAGAACGCTGCGCTGGCGCTCAGCCTGGCCGACCGCGCCTACCTGCTCGAGACCGGCCGCGTCGTGATCTCCGGCAGCGCCGAATCCATCCGCAACAACGAAGCGGTGCGGCGTTCGTACCTCGGCTACTAGCGGCAAGGCGACCGAGATGAACGTTCTGCTCCATCAAGTGCTCGCCGGCCTCGCCACCGGCGGCATCTATGCCAGCCTGGCGCTCGCGCTGGTCATGATCTACCAGGCCACGCACCTCGTGAACTTCGCGCAGGGCGAACTGGCGATGTTCTCCACCTACATCGCGTGGAGCCTGATGCAGGCGGGCCTGCCGTACTGGGGGGCCTTCGTCGCCACGGTGGCGGGAGCGTTCGTGCTCGGCGTGCTGATCGAGCGGGTCATCGTGCAGCCGGTGGAGAGCGCGCCCATCCTGTCGATCGTGATCGTCTTCATCGGCCTCCTGGTGATCCTCAACAGCCTGGCCGGGTGGATCTTCACCTACACCATCAAGCCCTTTCCGAGCCCGTTTCCGGAGCAGCCGCTGTTCGGCAATGCGTACGTCGGCCCGCACGAGCTGGGCTCGATCGGCGTCACGCTGTCGGTGCTGGTCGCGGTGTTCGTCTTCTTCCGGTTCACGCCGCTGGGGCTGGCGATGCGGGCGGCGGCGCAGAACCCCGTGTCCAGCCGGCTCGTGGGCATCCGCGTCGGCTGGATGCTCGCGCTCGGCTGGGGGCTCGCGGCGGCCATCGGCGCGATCGCCGGGATCATGGTCGCGCCGATCGTGTTCCTGGAGCCGAACATGATGGCCGGCATCCTGCTGTATGCCTTCGCGGCGGCCCTGCTGGGCGGCATCGACAGTCCCGGCGGCGCGGTGCTCGGCGGCTTCATCGTCGGCGTGCTCGAAAACCTGGCCGGCATGGTGCTCGGCACCGAGCTCAAGCTGACGGTCGCGCTGGTGCTGATCGTCGGCGTGCTGGTGATCAGGCCTTCGGGCCTGTTCGGCAAGGTCCACGTGACGCGGGTCTGAGCCATGGCGGCACACGACGAACCCGAACGCGCGCCTTCCGGCAGGGGGCGACTCATCGGCCTGCTGCTGGTGCTGGCCGTGGCCTGCGTGCTGCCGTTCGTGGTCAGCAACTACCGGGTGTTCCAGTTCACGCTGGCGCTGGTCTATGCGATCGCGCTGCTGGGGCTCAACATGCTGACCGGCTACAACGGCCAGATCTCGCTCGGCCATGGGGCCTTCTATGCCATCGGCGCGTACGTCGCGGCGATCCTCATGGACAAGTTCGGCGTGCCTTACTGGATGACCGTGCCCGCCGCCGGTGCGGTGTGCCTGCTGGCGGGCTTTCTCTTCGGCCTGCCGGCGCTGCGGCTCGAAGGGCTCTACCTGGCGCTCGCGACCTTCGCGCTCGGCGTGGCGATGCCGCAGATCCTCAAGTACAAGCACCTGGAGCCCTGGACCGGCGGCGTGCAGGGCATCGTCATCGTGAAGCCCGACGCGCCCGAGTGGACCGGCCTGACGCAGGACCAGTGGCTCTATTTCATCGTCCTCGCGACCTTGCTGCTCCTGTTCGCCATCGGCTGGAACCTGCTGCGCGGCCGCATCGGGCGCGCGATGGTCGCGATCCGCGACCAGCCGATCGCGGCGGAGGCGATGGGTGTCAACACCGCCATGGTCAAGTCGCTGACCTTCGGCGTCTCGGCCATGTACACCGGCATCGCGGGGGCGCTGGGGGCGATCGTGATCCAGTTCGTCGCGCCCGATTCGTTCTCGATCTTCCTCTCGATCTCGCTGGTGGTGGGCGTGGTGATCGGCGGCCTGGCGTCGATCCAGGGCGCGATCTACGGTGCCCTCTTCATCCAGTTCATCCCCAACGTGGCCGACCAGATTTCCAAGGCGGCGCCGTGGGCGATCTACGGCATCTTCCTCATTGCCTTCATGTACCTGATGCCCACCGGCGTGGCCGGGATGGTGCAGATCGCCATCGGTCGACTCCGGCGGCGGCGCAAACGTTGACTGTTTGGAGTCCGGCCCGGTCGCGCCCCGCGGGCCCGCCCGGTTTGTTTCGTTCGATGAGATGGAAGGAGACACACCATGAAGTTCAGTCCAGACCGCCGTGCCGCCCTGCTCGCCGTTGCGGGCGCGGTGGCCCTGTCCGTCGCCGCACCGGCCGCCGCGCAGAAGAAGTACGGGCCCGGCGTCTCCGACACGGAAATCAAGCTCGGCCAGACGATGCCCTACAGCGGCCCGGCCTCGGCCTACGGAACCATCGGCAAGCTCCAGTTGGCCTATTTCAAGATGATCAACGACAGCGGCGGCATCAACGGCCGCAAGATCAACCTGATCAGCCTGGACGACGGCTACAGCCCGCCCAAGGCGGTGGAGCAGGTGCGCCGGCTGGTCGAGCAGGACGAGGTGCTCGCGCTGTTCAATACGCTCGGCACGCCGAGCAACACCGCCATCCACAAGTACGTCAACGCGAAGAAGGTGCCGCACCTGCTGCTGGCGACCGGCGCGACGAAGTGGAACGACCCCAAGAACTTCCCGTGGACCATGGGCTTCAACCTGAGCTACCAGGCGGAGGGCGCGATCTACGCCAAGTACCTGCTGAAGGAAAAGCCCAACGCGAAGATCGCGATCCTCTACCAGAACGACGACTACGGCAAAGACCTGCTCAAGGGCGTGAAGGACGGGCTCGGCGCCAAGGGCGCGAAGATGATCGTCGCCGAGGCCACGTACGAGGTGAGCGACCCGACGGTGGATTCGCAGATCGTCACGCTGCAGGGTTCGGGCGCGGACACCTTCATCAACATCACCACGCCCAAGTTCGCGGCGCAGGCGATCCGCAAGGCCTACGACTCGGGATGGAAGCCGCTGCACATCGTCAACAACGTGGGCGCGTCGGTGGGCTCGGTGCTGGTGCCGGCGGGGCTCGACAAGTCGGTCGGCCTCTTGACGCTGGAGTACTACAAGGACCCGAACGATCCGCAGTGGAAGGACGACCCGGCGATGCTCGAATGGCGCGCCTTCATGGGACGCCAGTACCGCGAGGGTGATCCGAAGGATGCCGCCAACGTCTACGCCTACCTCGCGGCGCAGACCATGGTTCAGATCCTCAAGCAGTGCGGCAACGACCTGACGCGCGAGAACGTGATGAAGCAGGCCGCCAGCATCAAGAGCCTGAAGCTGCCGCTGCTGCTGCCGGGCATGGCGCTGAACAGTTCGCCGACGGACTTCGCCCTGGTCAAGCAGGGGCAGCTGGCGCGGTTCACGGGGACCCTGTGGCAGGGCTTCGGTGAAGTCCTGAGCACCTCCGATTGAGACCCTAAGGGAAAGTCCCCGCGTCCCGGCGCACACCGGGCGAGCGGCCCGCCGCTACGATCGCCCCATGGCGGGGTCGGCCATGGGGCCGGCCACCGCCCTGCGGAGGACGGCATTTTGGTGAGCAGTCAGACGAGAGAGGCGCCCCGCGACGGCGGCCGGGGCGAGCGCCTCATGTGGATCACGGCCCAGCGGGTGTTCTATGCGGGCCTCCTGGGGGCGGCGACCGAGCGCGTCCTGGGCGGGCTCGGTGTGTACGTCTCGCCGACCGGTGCACCGCTCTCGATCCGCATCGGCGGCGGCGCCTGGCAGAGCGGTGAATTGCTCGTGGTGCCGCCGCAGGTGCCGCACCAGGTCACGACCGAGCAGCGGCTGGTGTTCAATCTCCTGATCGAGGCCGAATCGGTCGACCCTTCGCGGCTGCCGGCCTTCATGCAGCATTGCGGGCCGGCCGATGCGCCGGCCTTCGTGCGGCGCGTCCGGGAGGCGCACGCGCGGCTGCTCGAAGCCTCGGGCAGCGGCAGCTTCGAGGGCTTCGAGTTCGACACGCTCTTCTTCGGCGGACCGCTCGCGCCGCGCAGCATCGATGCGCGCATCCGCGCGGTGGTCGACCGCATCAACGCCGACCCGGCGGCGCAGACCTCGGCCGAGGAATGCGCAGCGGCGGTCGGCCTCTCGTTCTCCCGCTTCCTCCATCTCTTCAAGCAGGAGACCGGCGTGACCTTCCGTGCCTTCCGTGCGTGGAAGCGCGCACGCAGCCTGTTGCGCCACGTGCGGCAGACGGCGTCGCTGACCGACATCGCGCTCGATACCGGCTATCCCGATTCGACCCACTTCAGCCACTCGATCCGGCAGGTCTACGGCCTCCGACCCAGCGACATCCTCGCCGGTTCGAGGCGTCTGGTACTGCACCAGTGAAGAGATGACCTGTCGCGGCCGCACACCTGAATCGCGCGCGGCGGCCCGCGGTCGTCGCCCTCGGATTTCTCGCCGGCCAGTTCGATCCGCACCTCGATCGGGCCCGGCTCGCGGAACGCCTCGATGCCGGCATCGATCCGGCCCAGCACCTGGATCGCGCCGCTGATCGCCTGCCCGTCGTGGCCGTGGAAGATCGTGAGATCCGGCCCCGGCGACCAGCAGATCATGTCGCCGACCTCGTAGCTCTGCGTGCTCGTTCCCTTGGCCGAGATGGCCTTTGGCAGCGGGCCGAATTTCTCGCGCCGGAACATGTCGTGCATCGTGATCGTCATCGGCAGCATCGCGATGAACTCGCGCGCCGTGTCGTTGTCGGCCAGCGTGGCCGCGATCACCCTGCCATTCAAAACCAGATGAACTTTCATGGTGAACCTCGTCAGGAATCGGAAATGCGCAGCCGGCCGTCGCCCGCGCGGCGACGGCCGGCTGGCGGGTTGTTTCAGTCGTTGGGGCGGCCGCCGAGCTGGAGCTCGCGCAGGCGCTTCACATCGCGCGCCGGCGGCAGGCCGAAGAAGCGGCTGTACTCGCGGTTGAACTGCGACTGGCTTTCATAGCCCACCCGGTGCCCCGCGGTCGCGGCATCGACGTGCTCGCTGATCATGATCCGCCGCGACTCCTGCAGCCGGATCTGCTTCTGGAACTGCAGCGGGCTCATCGCGGTCACGGCCTTGAAATGCTGGTGCAGCGACGACACGCTCATGTGCACCGCATCCGCGATGTCCTCGACCCTGAGCGGCTCCTGGAAGCGCTGCGTCAGCAGGTTGATCGCATGCGCGATCCGCTGCGAGTGGCTGTCCACCAGCGCCATCTGCGCCAGCCGCCAGCCGTCGGGCGACTTCAGCAGCCGGTAGAGGATCTCGCGCGTGATGAGCGGTGCGAGCGCCGCCACATCCTCCGGCGCATCCAGCAGCTTGACCAGCCGCAGCAGCGGGTCGAGGAGCGTGGTCGAGAGCTCGCCGGTGAAGATGCCGCGTTCCGAGGTGCGGCGCTGCGCCTGCTGGCCCAGCTTGAGCTCGAGCCCGAGCGCCGCGATGTCCTTGACGTCGAAGCTCAATCGCAGGCCGAGGTACGGCGCCTCGGGCGAGGCATCGATCACCTGGCCCGACACCGGCAGGTTCTGCGACACAACCAGGTACTGGTTGCTGTCGTAGACGTAGACCTCGTCGCCCAGCAGGACCCGCTTGCTGCCCTGCGCCAGCACGCAGAACGCGGGCTCGTGCACCGTGTGCACCGGCTTCTGCATCTGCGAGGCGCGGCCCAGGGCGAGCCTCGGAATCGCGGTCTCGTGCGAGCCGTCGGTGACGGTCTTGCGGTCGATGATCGCGGCGAGCTCGGCCCGCATCACCGTGGCCTGCAAGGGGCCGGAGGGGCGATCGCTGCGCAGTACGTGGGGGGTGGAAGTGAGCATGGGGGGAAGCTTAGGCATCTCGCCGCCGCTTGTCTCGGGCTGCGCGCCTTGGCCGGACGATCGTGCAAAGATCTTCAACAATCCTGCAAGGGGACGGACCATGATGTCGAGCCCGAAGATGAAACCCGCCACCATCATGTTGTGGCTCGTTACCGCTTGCGCCGTGGCGCTGGCCGGACCCGCCATGTTTCAGAACCGATTGCTTTATTTTCCCGCGCAGGCGAGCGTCGCCGAAATGGTGTCGACCGGGCTCGCCGCATGGCCGGCCGAAGGCGACTTCCGTGGGCTCGTCGCCGAGGCGCAGGGCGCGGTGCGCGGCACCGTGATCGTGTTCCACGGCAACGCAGGCCATGCCGGCCATCGCAGCTATTACGCCGATGCGCTGACCCGGCTCGGCCTGCGCGTGATCCTCGCCGAATACCCTGCCTACGGTCCGCGCGGCGGCGCCCTGGGCGAGCGCAGCCTGGTCGACGACGCAGCGCAGACCATTGCGCTCGCGCATCGGCTGCACGGTGCGCCGCTGCTGGTCGTCGGCGAATCGCTGGGCGCCGGCGTCGCGGCAGCGGCTGCCGCACGCGAGCGCGATCGCGTCGCGGCTCTGATGCTCATCACGCCGTGGGACCGGCTCGAAAACGTCGCGGCCTTTCACTACCCGTGGCTGCCGGTCGGCTGGCTGCTGCGCGACCGCTACGACAGCGCCGCCAAGCTCGCATCCTTCGGCGCTCCGGTGCTCGTGGCGGTCGCCGAACGCGACGGCGTCGTTCCGGCCCGCTTCGGCATCGCGCTGCACGAAGCGCTCTCCGAGCCCAAGCGGATCGAGGTCGTTCGCGGTGCGGACCACAACAACTGGATCCGGTATGTCGACGAGGCGTGGTGGCGCCGCGCGGTGGGTTTTCTGCTCGGCGAGCGGACGGGGTCTGGCGCGGCGGCTGCGAAATAGACTGCTGCACCATGGCCCGCAATATCGAAATCAAGGCAAGTGTCGAGAACGTCGAGTCGCTCATTCCGGCGGTGGCGAGCATCGCGAATTCCGGACCCGTGGAGATTGCTCAGGACGACACCTTCTTCCGCTGTGACACTGGAAGGCTGAAGCTGCGTGCGTTCTCTTCCGACAAGGGAGAGCTCATCTTCTACAGGAGAGCGGACCGGTCGGGCCCCAAGGAGTCGTTCTACATCCGCTCGGCAACGTCCGAGCCGGAATCGTTGCGCGAGTCGCTTTCGTTGGCCTATGGACAGGTCGGGCGCGTGCGAAAGCTGCGCACGCTGTTCCTGGTGGGGAGGACGCGGGTTCATCTCGACAGGGTCGAAGGCCTGGGGCACTTTCTGGAGCTCGAAGTCGTTCTTGGCGATGATGAGTCGCCGGAATCGGGTGTCCGCGAGGCCCACGAACTCATGGGCCGGTTGGGAATTCGACCGGACCAGCTGATCGACTCCGCCTACGTGGACCTCCTCGCTCGCCGCACCGTCACAAGAGAATGAGCAACCCTCTTCGGCAGGGGCCATCCCTGCCTTCACTTCCCGGGACTCCCATGGACGACCTTCATCGACAAATCTTCGACAGCTTTTCCGCGCAGGGAATGATGACCACCATCGGCGCGCGCCTCGCGCTGGTGGCGGATGGCGAAGTCCACATCGAGCTGCCGTTCTCGAGCACCCTGTCCCAGCAGCGCGGATTCCTGCATGCCGGCGCGACCACGAGCATCGTCGACAGTGCCTGCGGCTACGCGGCGCTGACCAAGGCGCCGCCCGGGTTCGATGTCGTCACCGCGGAGTTCAAGCTCAACCTCCTCAGACCGGCCGTGGGCCAACGCTTTCTGGCGATCGGGCGCGTGGTCAACGCGGGCCGGTTCCTCGCCGTCTGTACCGGCGAGGTAAGGGCGTTTCCCGAAAAAGCCGGCGAGACCTACAAGGTCGTCGCGCTGATGCAGGCGACCATGGCCAATGTGAGCACCTCCCTGTGACCCTCTTGCCGCGGGTGGACTTCCGGCGCAGCATTGGCCTCCGGCTCGATCACCACCACGAAAGAGGAACCGGTATGGCACGCATCTGGATCGGAAACATCGAACCCGACACCTCCGACGAGGAACTGCGGGAACTGCTCGCCAAGTACGGCTTCCCGACCTGCGATGCGCTCGAGCGGGTGGCCAGCGACGGCTCGCGGCCGGCGGCCATCGCCACGTTCGAAGGCGCCTCGCCCGAAGGACTGCGAATGCTGGTCCCGCGGATCCACGACCTGTTCTGGAAGCATCGCAAGCTGACCGTGCAGGTGCTGCGCGACAACTTCGCCTGAAGGGGCATGGCAAGCTTTTCCCCTCCGTGCACCGCTGCGGAGGCGCTCGAGCGTCTTCAGCAGGGCAACGAACGCTTTGTCCAGGGCCGCGCACGCTTTCCGACCGTTCAGAAGGAGATCCTGGCCGAACTCGCCAAGGGCCAGCAGCCTTACGCGACCATCCTGGGGTGCAGCGACAGCCGCGTGCCGCCCGAACTCGTGTTCGACGCCTCATTCGGCGAGTTGTTCGTCATCCGGGTCGCGGGCAATGTCCTCGGCTCGAGCATCCTCGGCACGCTGCAGTACGCCGGCTCGCATCTGCAGACGCCGCTCTTCGTCGTGCTGGGGCACGAGGGATGCGGCGCGGTGGAAGCCGCCATCGCTTCGCGCTTCCGTGGCGCCGAGCACAAGAGCAGGATCGAGATCCTGCTGGAGAACATCGTTCCCGTCCTGGAGGGGCTCGACGCCTCGCAGCCTCCGGCAGCCTTGCTCTGCCAGGCCGTGGAAGCCAACGTGCGGCACACCGTACGCGCCTTGCGTGCCACACCCGAAGCCCAGGCGCGCGAGCGCGAAGGCCTGATGAAACTGGTCGGTGCCGTGTACGAGCTGCAGACCGGGCGGGTGCGCTTTCTCGATGCCGGCGCGTAGCGCGCACGCGGCGCGCGAGCCTGACTTTTTTGCCCCGCGCTGAAGCGATCGACGTATCACTTTTCCGATCGTTGGATGGTGAAATTTAATCGCTTTTGGTCTTGCAATCCCGCGCGCAGAATCGCCTTCGAAAGCCCGCGAGCCGGGTGCTGCGAACTCCGTTCAATGAGGGATTTCTCGAAGATGAAACGACTTCTCCCGTCCGCGCTCGGCATCGCCGCCGCGCTCCTGTGCGCAAGCGCCATGGCGCAAAGCGACACGCTCGCAAAGATCAAGGAAAGCGGCGTCGTGAACATCGGCGGGCGCGACAGCCAGATCCCGTTCTCGTACAAGCCGGCCGGCGGTGGCGATCCGGTCGGCTTCACCAACGACATCTGTCTGAAGATCGTCGACGCGATCAAGGCCAGGCTCGGCCTGTCCAAGCTCGAGGTCCGCTACACGATCCTGACCTCGACCAACCGCATCCCGCTCTTGACCAACGGCAGCGTCGACCTCGACTGCGCGACGACGACCAACACCGTGCAGCGCCAGCAGCAGGTGGCGTTCGCGCCGAGCCATTTCGTCACCAACATCACGGCGGCGGTCAAGAAGAACTCGGGCATCAACAGCTTTGCCGACCTCAACGGCAAGAAGGTGTCGACCGTGGCCGGCAGCACCGGCGTGCAGCTGCTGCGCGGCTATCGCAAGACCGGCAACATCGAGGTCGAGGACCTGCCCGCGAAGGACACGGCCGACGGCTTCCTGATGCTCGCGTCGGACCGCACGGTGGCCTACATCCTCGACGACGTGCAGCTCGCGGGCCTGATCGCGACCTCGCCGTCGCCGGGCGACTACAAGATCCTGAGCCAGGAATCGCTGCGCCAGGAGCCCTACGGCATCATGTACCGCAAGAACGACGAGGCGTTCAAGGAGCTCGTCGACAAGACGGTGACCGACATCATGAAGTCGGGCGCCATCAACGAGCTCTATGCGAAGTGGTTCATGCGGCCGATTCCACCGAGCAACGCGAACCTGAATTTCCCGATGACCGAGCCGGTCAAGGAGATCTACCGCAACCCGAACAACAAGGGGGTCTGACGACCGTCGCCATAGGGCCTGTTCACGCTATTTCCGCGACCCCGGAAATAGCGTGAACAGGCCCTACGCCGCGGCCTGGAACATGCGCGTGAAATCGCAGCATTCCTGCGCCAGCATGACCACCGAGGCGAGCAGCGCGCTGCGGTGCTCGCCCTTGTACATCGCGACGTAGGTGACGGGCGGAAGCGCTGGCGTGACATCGAGCCGCAGCAGCAGGCCGTCGGCCACCATCGGGCCCAGCGCCTGCTTCGGCAGGTAGCTCACGCCGAGCCCCGAGACCGTGAGACCGATCAGCGCGACCAGGTTGTGCACCACGATCGAGTCGGCCGGCGCGACGCCCAGCTCCTTCATCCAGCTGTCGTAGAGCAGCCCGGTGCCCGACTTGGAGCCCTGCAGCAGCAGGCGCCGGGCCGCGAGCTCGTGCAGCCGGATCGAGCGCCGCGGCGCCACGAGGCCGGGCTTGCACATCCATGCGCTCTCGACACGGCCGACCGGCTTGCTCGGGATGCGCGTGTCGGCGAAGGCGTCCGGCACGATGATCAGGTCGAGCTCGTCCGAGAGCACCTTCTCGCGCAGGTTGACGCTGCTGTCGACGTCGGGCTCGAGCGTGACCTTGGGATAGTGCTGCTGGATCAGCTCGACCCAGCGCGGCAGCCAGGTCATGGCCGTGAGCTCGGTGACGCCGATGCGCACGCGGCGCTCGATCACGTCGACGCGGCTGAACTGCTCGACCGCGGCATTGCGCTGCTCGAGCAGCTTCTTCGCGAGCATGAACATCTCCTCGCCCTTGTCGGTGAGGCGCGCAGTGCGCTGGCTGCGGTCGAACAGCTCGATGTCGAACGCGGTCTCGAGCTCGTGCACGCGCTTGGAGACCGCCGATTGCGAGGTGTGCAGCTTGTTGGCGGCGAGCGCGAAGCTGCCGAGCTCGCCGATCCAGTACAGCGCCTCGAGCTGCTTGAAGGTCATCATGGGGCGCGCTCCTGCCGGTTCAATGCATCACTTTTTCTCTCTCGATGCTATCTAAAAATATCGCTTTTGGAAAACTGTGCCCGCCGCCAGAATCCATCGGCCCGCTTCAAAGGAACCTCACATGACTGCCGTGCACGGCGAACTCTTCCCGACCCCCCTGATGGCGCAGATCAAGAGCCGCTTCCACTACGTCGACCACGACATGAACGGCCGCGAGCGCCTGTTCTTCGACAACGCGGGCGGCTCGTTCCGGCTCAAGGCCGCCGTGGAGCAGGCGGGGCGCATCGATGCGCTGCCCGATTGCCCCGAGCGCATCCACGAGCTCGCGCGCTACCTGCAGGACGTGCAGGCGAAGGGCAGCCAGGACTTCCGGACGATGCTCAATGCGCAAGGCGGCAGCGTCTATGCCTCGCTGACCGCCTCGGGCGCGATGTTCGACATGGTGCGCGCGATCGCCGAGAACGTGCCCGGCACGAACATGGTCACGACGGTGCTCGAGCATCCGTCGTCCTTCGATGCGATGTCGCTCTATGCGGAGCGGCTCGGCCGCGAACTGCGCGTCGCGCCCTCGAACCCCGTGACCGGCGGCGTCGACGTCGAGGCGATCGTCGGCCTGGTCGACCAGGACACCGCGCTGCTCAGCGTGATCTACGCATCGAACATCTCGGGCGCGAAGCTCGACATCGCATCGATCGTGAAGCGCGCGCGCGAGGTCAAGCCGGACCTCTACATCGTCGTCGACGCGGTGCAGCATGCGCCGCACGGGCTGATCGACCTCGAGAAGACGCCGATCGACGGCATCAACGTCGCGCCCTACAAGTTCTTCGGCTGCCGCGGCTCGGGCATGTCCTGGCTCTCGGAGCGGGCCTCGGTGCTCCCGCATCACAAGCTCGCGGGCAAGAGCCGGGACTTCTGGGATCTCGGCAGCGCCGCGCCGTGGCAGTTCGCGGTGATCTCCGAGATCACCGACTACGTCTCCTGGCTCGGCAGCCAGTTCAGCGGGGCGAGCGCCCGGCGGACCCTGTTCGCACGCGGCATCGAGCGCATCGAGTTGCACGAGCGCGCCCTGCTGACGCGCCTGCTGCACGGCAGCGACGAGGCGCCGGGACTGCGCGCGATCGAGGGCGTCCAGGTGTTCCTCGACCATGACGACCTGAGCCGGCGCGACCTGATCCTCGCGATCGGCATCGACGGCCTGGAGCATGCGCAGGCGGTGCGCGAGTACGAGAAGCGCGGCGTGATCGTCTACGAGCGCGTCGCGACCAGCCTCTACTCGAAGCGCATGCTGCAGTCGTTCGGCCTCGAGGGCGCGATCCGCGTCTCGCCGCTGCACTGCCACTCGGCCGCCGACATCGACCGCTTCCTGCGCATCACGGGCGAGATGGCCGCGCAGGTCGCGGCCGGGCTGATCAGGGCAGATTGAAGCTGAGCGGCGGCACCGGCGCGTTGGTGTCGATCGCCGTGCTCTGCACACTGCCGTTGGAGTTCGCCTGCATGGTGTACAGGCCGGCGACCGCCGAGTCGGCCGTGAAGCCGAACGAGGACGCATTGGCCGCGAACGGCGCGCGCACCGGTGCGCCGATGGGCAGATTCAAGCTGAATGCACCGCTCGTCGCATCCACCGGGGGCGACGCCACCTCGATGCCCGGCCCGCCGCTGAGGTTCTGCAACGCGCGCACCGTCGCGCTGGCCGGGCTCACCGTTCCGCTGACCGCGCGCATGAGCGTGCCCGGCGGGTTGATCCGCACGCTGTCGCTGCCGACGCTGGTGACTGCGGTCGCGCTGACCGGCACGCCCATGACGACCGCGGTGGCGTGATCCGCCGAGGTCACCACCAGGTCGTAGTTGCCGACCGGAACCGGGAACAGAACGAAGCGGCCGCCGCCGTCCGGGATGCTGGCCTTGACCGGCTGGCTTTGCGACTGCAGCGAAATGAAGGTGGTGCCGGCCGCCAGCGACGGATCGACCCAGCCCTGGATCCGCTGGCCGCCGCTGTTGACGACCGGCACCACGGTGATCACCGGCTTGAGGTTGTAGTGGCCGGAGTTGCCGCGCTTCACCACGGACTTGCAGGCGTCGAAGTCCATCACCACATCCAGCACCTGGCCGGCCGGCACGTCGACGTTCATGTTGAGCTTCAGGCCGCTTTGCTGGGCGCTCGGGGTGTCCAGCGGCGTCTCGCTGCCACCGGTGGGCTTGACCGAGTTCGCCAGCGGATTGGCTTGCGTGTTGTCCACCAGGACCAGGCGCATCTGCTGGTACTTGCCGGCCGGAAGCGGCGCTTCGCCGAGCGGAAAGAGCACGCCGTTGGTCAGCGTGAGCAGGTCCACGCGCTGCGGACTGGCCAGCGCAATGTCCACCCAGCCGCTGGCGGTGTCCGCGGCGTCGCTGCTCTGGTTCACGCGCACCTTGTCGATCGTGACGTTGACCGCGTCGTAGCCGCAGGCCGGGGCGTCCGTCATTGAGACGCGCATGGTGCCCTTGTCCGCGCTCGCGCCGGTCCCTCCGATGCCGCCGCCCGCGAAGCCCCCGCCGCCGCCGCCACACGCCGCGAGGAGCAGGGAACACGAGGCAACGCCCGCGGCCAGGAATCTTTGAATCTTCATCGTGTTTCTCCTTGGGATGAAGGAGCCTCCGGCTCCTCGAAGTAGTAAATGCCCAGGCCGATGCGCATGCGTGGCGTGCCGGCGCAATCGTCGTCCTTGCCTGCAGTGGCCACCCTGTCGCGCACCTGCAGCCAGCGATCCATCCGCTCCAGGAGCGACTGCGCCTGGGTGGCGCTGAGCTTGCGAAAGGCCGGCAGGTCGCTGCGCGGGATGGCGTCGTACATCACCTTGCGCTGGAAGCGCGGGTCGCCGGCGCCGTGCTGGATGTTGTGGTCGATCGTGGCGATGAGCGCCGCCACGTCCTGGCCCAGGATGCCCAGCTTGTCGGATTCGCTGCCGGCCGGCACGTAGGCGCGGGCATGCAGTTGCACATGCTGGTCGTCATGCCAGTGCACGGCACCCACCCGATGCAACTCGTCGAGCACCGCGCGTGCCGGCATGTCGCCGCTGTGGCGCCGCACCAGTTCGGCGAAGCCCCGGGGGCCGTCCATCGGCAGTGCGCGCGGTTCGCCGGCATCGTCGAGGAAGTCGGGGTCGCGTACCCATCCGGTGAGCACGCGGGCGGCACGGTTGTAGCGCTCGCCGCCACTTTCCACCGATTCGCGTGCGGGCAGCGAAAGCAGCCGCCGCACCTCCTTGCGGGTGAGTCCCGAGAGGATGGAGGCGCGCGAGATGGTCGACTTCTTGCCGTCGATGGCGAAGTCCTTCATGGCCACCTCGACATAGGCGCGCCGTGCCAGCTCGTCGAAGGCGGAATAGGACATGGAATGACGCAGCAGCACCCGGAACAGGGCGCGCAGCACATTCGTGACCGCGGCTTCCAGGGCCTGATGCATCTTCGAGCGGGCGTCCATTTTGGGAAATTTATCCCAAAAATACGACAAATCCAAGACGCAAGCAGCGCCGCTCGGCTAACCCGGTTCCACCGAGCGCAGGTCCAGCATCCGCACTTGCTGCACCTCCCCCACCCGCGCCCGCAGCTGTCCGCAGCCGCCATCCACGTCCTGCCCCGCCGAGTAGCGCAGCTTCGTGAGGATGCCCCGCTCGTGCAGCGTGCGGGCGATCTGCCTGCAGCGCTCGAACGACGGGCGGTTGAAGCCGGTGCCGTCGACCGTGTTGAAGGGGATCATGTTCAGCACGCCGTACTTGCCCGAGAGCAGCCGCACGATGCCTTCGATCTCGTCCTCGCCGTCGTTGATGCCTTCGAGCAGCGTCCACTGGTACTGGATCGGGTAGCCGGTGGCGCGCGCATAGCGTTCGCATTCGGCCACCAGTTCCTCGGGCGCCAGGTTCGGCGCGCGCGGCAGGAGCTTGCGGCGCAGCTCGGCGCGGGTCGTGTGCAGCGACAGCGCGAGCGCCGGTTTCACGCGGCCCTCTTGCAGCCGCTCGAAGGCGCGCGGGTCGCCCACGGTGGAGAACACGAGGTTCTTGTGGCCGATGTCGCCCGCGGTGCCGAGCAGGTCGATCGCTTCGATCACGTTGTCGAGGTTGTGCGCCGGTTCGCCCATGCCCATGAAGACCACCTTGCGCACCGGACGGCGCTGGCGCGCGAGCGCGACCTGGGCCACGATCTCGGCGCTGCCGAGCTTGCGCAGCAGGCCGTCCCGGCCGGTCATGCAGAAGCGGCAGCCGACCGCGCAGCCGACCTGCGACGAGACGCACAGGCCGCCGCGCGGCAGCAGCACGCTTTCCACCGTCTGGCCGTCCGCGAGGGCGACCAGCAGGCGCTCCGAACCATCGCTGCCGGGGTGCACCGAGTGGATGCGCGCCAGCGCCGCCAGATCGGCTTCGATGCCGGGCAGGGCAGCGAGCAGCGACGACGGAAAGAAGCTCTCGGGCAGGCGCCGGCCGCTGTTGCGCGGCAGCGCATGGGACCACAGGCGCAGCACCCGGTGCTCGTGGAGTGGGCCCGCGCCGGCTTCGTGGAGCCGGCGCCTGAGTTCGTGGATTCGCATGAGGGGCGATATTGTGCCTACGCCGTACAGCGTCACTGGATCACCCTGTCCGCCCGCGTCAGCACCGAGCGCGGAATCACGTAGCCCAGCCGTTTCGCCGTGTTCAGGTTGATCAGCAGCTCGAACTTCGTCGGCTGCTCGATCGGCAGGTCGGCCGGCTTCGCGCCCTTGAGGATGCGCACCACGTAGCGCGCGCCGTCCTTGCCCTCGTTGCCATAGCCGGGGCCGTAGGCCATCAGGCAGCCGTTCTCGGCATAGTCGCCGCGTGCGCAGATCGACGGCAGCTTGTTCTCGATCGCGAGATCCGCGATCAGCTTCTGGTTGGAATTGGCGACCGGATTCAGCGTCACCCACACCGCGTGGCTGCCCGCCTGGACCGCCTGCCTGAATGCTTCGGCGTAGCTCTGCGCGCTGCTCGCCTCCATCGAGTAGAGCTCCAGTCCGAGTTGCCGCGCCGGCTGCTGGCTGGCTTCCCATTGCGGAATGGAGCCGGGCGCCTTCGGGTCCCACAGCACCGCGACGCGCACCATCTTCGGATTCGTCTCCTTCAGGATCTCCAGCCGCTTGCCGGTGAGGATCGCCGCCACGTTGGTGATGCCGGTCGCATTGCCGCCGGGGCGCGCGAGGCTTTCGGCGAGGCCGGCGCTGATCGGGTCCGTCACGCCCATGAAGACGATCGGCACGGTCGATGTCGTCTTCTTCGCCGCCTGCGCCGCGTTGGTGGTCACGGCCACCAGCACGTCGATGTTCATGGCCACGAGGTCCGCGGCGTGCTGGGGGAGCCGGCCGAGGTCCTCGCTCTCGTGGCGGTAGTCGATCTGGAGGTTCTGCCCTTCGACATAGCCGAGGTCGCGCAGGCCCTGCCGGAAGGCCGCCAGGCGCGGTGCGTCGGCGACGGCGGAGACGGCCGCGAGGTAGCCGATGCGCACCGTCTTCTTCGCCGGCTGCTGCGCCGGCGATGAGGCTCCGGCCGCCAGCAGCGCGGCGCAGAGCAGGAACCGCAGGAACTTGCCGGGCATCGCGTCTCCTCGGGTGGCCAGCGTGCTTCGAACGGGGATTTTGCGCCGCTTCGGCCGCCTTGCCTGTGCCACTTCCGCGCTGCCGGGCGGCCATGCATCGGCCAATCGGCGTAGCGGCGCGGTCTTCCCTCGGCGCGGGCGGCGATGTCCAATGGCAGGGCCATGACGCCCCCGGACTCGTCTCCCAGCTCGCTTTCGGGCGAGCCAGCGTCGACGGCCGACGGCAGCGGCCGTCGCTTCACGGTCTTCTCGCAGGCCACGCGGGAAGTGCATCGCGGGCGGCTGTTTCGCAAGTACTTCCTGCTGATCCTCTCGCTGGTCACCGCCGTGCTGCTGGTGTCGAGCGCGATCAGCCTCTACTTCTCCTACCAGGAGAACAAGGCGGCGCTCGCCAGCCTGCAGCACGAGAAGGCGCTCGGCGCGGCGTCGCGCATCGAGCAGTACGTGGAGCACATGACGCAGCAGCTCGCCTATGCGTCGCTCGCGCAGCTCGATGCCTCGGACCTGGAATCGCGCCGCACCGAGTTCTGGCGCCTGCTGCGGCAGGCCCCGGAAGTGACCGACATCGCGCAGATCGGCCGCGACGGCCGCGAGCAGATCGCGGTGTCGCGCCTGGGCATGGACGTGATGGGCTCGGGCAAGGATCGCTCGCGCGAGGCCGCCTTCCGCCACGCGGCTGCGGACTCGGCATGGTTCGGCCCGGTCTACTTCAACCGCGACACCGAGCCCTACATGACGGTCGCGGTCCGCGCCGGCGGCGAGAAGGGCCCGGTGACGGTGGCGGAGCTCAACCTCAAGTTCATCTGGGACGTGGTCTCGCGCATCCAGATCGGCGAGAAAGGCAAGGCCTACGTGCTCGACAGCAACGGGCTGCTCATCGCGGACCCGGACATCGGCCTCGTGCTGCGCAAGACCAGCTTCGCCGCGCTGCCGCACGTGCAGGCGGCGGATGCCGATGCGGGCGCGCTCGAAGGCGATGCGATGGTGTCGCGCGACCTGCAGGGCAGGGCGGTGCTGACCTCGATGGCGCGCATCAAGCCGCTGGGCTGGAAGGTGTTCGTCGAGCAACCCATCGGCGAGGTCTACGCCAAGCTCGATGCCTCGTTCCTGCGCGCCGCGGTGCTGCTGCTCGCTGGGCTGCTGATCTCGGCCGTGGCGGCCTCGGTGCTCGCGCGCAGCATGGTGCGGCCGATCCGCACCTTGGCGCGCGGCGCGCGGCACATCGGGCAGGGCGATCTCAACCAGCAGATCGTGGTCAATACCGGCGACGAGCTCGAAGGGCTCGCGGACCAGTTCAATCGCATGTCCGCCAAGCTGCGCGAGTACTACGGCGGGCTGGAGCGCAAGGTCGAGCGCCGCACCGCCGAGCTCAGCGCGGCGCTCGAACACCAGACCGCGACGGCGGAAATCCTGCGCGTCATCAGCCGCTCGCCGACCGACCTGCGGCCGGTGCTGCAGGCGGTGGCCGAGCGCTCGGCGATGCTGTGCAAGGCCTACGGGTGCCGTGTCTGGCTGCCCGAGGACGATCACCTGCGCTCGGTGACCGGCTACCTCGGCGCGAACGGCGACGTGATTTCCGGCCTCGACGAGGTGGTGCGGCTCACGCGCGGCTCGGTGGTGGGGCGCGCCTTCATCGACCGCCACACGGTGCACGTGGAGGACGTGGTGGGCCTGCTCGACACCGAATACCCCGACTCGCGCGAGCCGCAGTCGCGCCATGGCTTCCGCACCGTGCTGGGCGTGCCGATGATCCGCGAGGGCACATCGGTCGGCGTCATCGCGGTCATCCGCCAGGAAGTGCGGCCGTTCTCCGCTGGCGAGGTCCGGCTGGTCGAGACCTTCGCCGACCAGGCGGTGATCGCGATCCAGAATGCGCGGCTGTTCCAGGAGATCGAGGACAAGAGCCACCAGGTCGAAGTCGCCAACCAGCACAAGTCGGAGTTTCTTGCGAACATGTCGCACGAACTGCGCACGCCGCTCAACGCGATCATCGGTTTTTCCGAAGTGCTGGTGGAGCGCATGTTCGGCGAGGTCAACGAGAAGCAGATGGAATACCTGCGCGACATCCACTCGTCGGGCCAGCACCTGCTGACGCTCATCAACGACGTGCTCGACCTGTCGAAGATCGAGGCCGGCCGCATGGAGCTCGACCTGAGCAGCTTCGATCTCGGCCTCCTGATCGAGAACGCGCTCACGCTGGTGCGCGAACGTGCGCAGCGCAACGGGCTCGCGCTCTCGCTGGAGGTCGGCGAGGGGCTCCGGGAGTGGGTCGCCGATGCGCGCAAGGTCAAGCAGATCATGGTCAACCTGCTTGCCAACGCGGTGAAGTTCACGCCATCGGGCGGGCAGGTGCGGGTGACGGCGCGGCGCATCGAATCCGCCGGCCAGCCCGCGGCCGAGGTCTGCGTGGCCGACACCGGCGTGGGCATCGCGCCCGAAGACCATGCGCTGATCTTCGAAGAGTTCAGGCAGGTCGGCGGCGACTACCTGCGCAAGGCCGAAGGCACGGGGCTCGGGCTCTCGCTCGCGCGGCGCTTCGCGCAACTGCATGGCGGCACGCTGGCGGTCGAGAGCCGGTTGGGCGAGGGCGCCACGTTCACACTGGTACTGCCTCTGAAGCACATGGAGGCCCTCGAATGGAATGAAGGGCGCCAGACATGAATCCGCACATCCTCGTCGTGGACGACGTACCCAGCAACGTCAAGCTCTTGACCGACATCCTCACCGCGCGCGGCTACCGCACGACCACCGCGACATCCGGAGAACAGGCGATGGCGAGCCTCGCGGCCGACCCGCCGGACCTGGTGCTGCTCGACGTGATGATGCCGGGCATGAACGGCTACGACGTGTGCCGCGCGATCCGGGCCGATCCCCATTTCGCGGTGCTGCCGGTGGTGCTGGTCACCGCGCTCGACCCGGAGCGCGAGCGCGTCAACGGGCTGAACGCGGGCGCGGACGATTTCCTCTCCAAGCCGATCCACCAGGCCGAGCTGATGGCGCGCGTGCGATCGCTCTTGCGCGTGAAGTCGCTCTACGACGAGGTGCAGCGCCAGCGCACCGAGCTGCAGGCCTGGAACACCACGCTCGAACAGCGCGTCGCCGAAAGCGTGCAGCAGCTCGAACGGGTGGGCCGGCTCAAGCGCTTCTTCTCGCCGCAGCTCGCGGAGGCGATCCTTGCCGGCGGCGCGGACGATCCGCTCAGGAGCCACCGGCGCGAGATCACCGTGGTGTTCCTCGATCTGCGCGGCTTCACCGCCTTCACCGAAACCGCCGACCCCGAGGAAGTGATGGCGGTGCTCGCGCAATACCACGCGGCGATGGGCCGGCTCGTGGTCGAGCACCAGGGCA
Organism: Variovorax sp. HW608; assembly: GCF_900090195.1. Lineage (NCBI taxonomy): Bacteria > Pseudomonadati > Pseudomonadota > Betaproteobacteria > Burkholderiales > Comamonadaceae > Variovorax > Variovorax sp. HW608. Next base: position 3,045,224 of record NZ_LT607803.1, on the reverse strand, counting down.
CGCTGGAGCGCTTCTCGGGCGACGGCATGATGATCTTCTTCAACGACCCGCAGCCGGTGCCCGATGCGCCGGTGCGCGCCCTGCGCATGGCGGTGCGGATGCAGCGCGAGATGGCGGCGCTGCGCAGCCAGTGGAGCCGCCGGGGCTACGACCTGCACATGGGCGTCGGCATCGCGCAGGGCTTCGCGACGCTCGGCGGCATCGGCTTCGACGGCCGCATCGACTACGGCGCGATCGGCACCGTGACCAATCTCGCGGCACGCCTGTGCGGCGAGGCGGCGGGCGGCGAGATCCTGATCTCGCAGCGCGTGCGGGGCGCGCTGCAGGACATCGCGCCCGACGGCGAATGGCGCTTCGAGGAGGCCGGCGAGCTGGAACTCAAGGGCTTCCAGCGCAAGGTGCCGGCCTGGCGGGTGGTGCCGATCACGGGCTGAGTTGCTTCGCGGCCATCGCGAGGAGTTCGGGCGCGCGGGCCGTGGCTTGCGCCGCCCGCGCGGCGATGGCGGCGAGCCTGTCCTTGACTTCGGGCGTGATTTCCACGCCCCTGAGGATCACGGCCTGCGCGTTGAGCCGGCACTTCGACAGCCAGGCCATGAGCTCCGGCTGCTGCCGCCACTGCGCGGCGTTGGCGAGCGTTTCCACCCACATGGTGACGAAATCGGCGGGCCGCTCCGGTCCGCGCACGGGCTTGCACAGGGCGTTCTGCTCCGCGGTGCCGGCGGTGTGCGCCTCGACCCAGGCGATCACGCTCGCGCTCATCAGCGGCTGGCAGAAGCGCAGCATCAGGAGGTTGATGGCGCCCGGCTCGAAGATCGGCAGGTCCGGCAACGGCTGGATCGCCGAGGCCGAGCAGTCGATGTAGAGCGTATCGCGATCCGACGCGAGCTCGCCGCGTTCGAGCACCATGCGTGAAGGCGCGATGCTCCGCACGCGGCCGAGCCGCACGATGCCGCCGGCCTCGCCGATGCGCCGCAGTTGCGCGAGTTCGCCGCGCGAGACCACGGCGCAGCGGTAGGTCGCGGGCTGCACCTCGGGGTCGATGCGCATCAGGGCGCCGCTTTCCTCGAGGCGGCGGAACAGGTCCGCCAGATCGGTGGCCTCGCACAGCGCGTCGAGCTGCGCCATCGAGAACGCGAAGTTGCTGCGCCAGCCGTCGGGGCCGGGCTGCAGGTTGGCGCGGTCCATCATCCAGGGGTCGCGCGGCACGATCCAGCGGATGCGCTCGTGCGGCACGCCGTTCTCCAGCAGCCAGATGCAGGCGTCCATGCCGGTCTTGCGCGCGCCGACGACGGTGTAGTTCGCCCAGGTGCGCTCGACGGCGGGCAGCCCGTTGAGCGGGATGCAGGTCACGCCCGGCGTCAACGCGTACTTCGGCGGATGGGTGGAGGGTACTTCGACGCGCGCGTGCGTCGCGTTCACCAGCTTGCGGCGCACCTTCACCGTGTGCGCCTCGCCGGCCATGAGGGAGCGCACGCGATGCACGCCATCCTCCGCGCCCAGCCATTCGCATTTCGGAAGCCACTGCACGCGCCCGCCGGAAAGAAAGCGGTGCTTCATCACGTGCTCGAAATGCGCGAGCACCTCCGGGCCCGAGGCCAGGCTCCACATGCCGGCGTTGAGGCCGGTGGTTTCGCGGTGCCAGTCGCTCAGCTCGTACGACGCGACGCCGTACCACGCGGCGGGTTGATGCAGGCGCACGAAGGAGTAGGCGTCGTTCCATTGGCCGCCGGGGCGGTGGTGGCGGTCGACCATGACGAACTGCGCCGCGGGTTCCTCGGTGAGCAGCGTGTCGACGAATGCCATCGCGCTGCCGCCGGTGCCGATCACGAGGTAGTCGGTCTCGATTGCTGCCATGGCGCGCTCCTGTCGAGCAAGGGAGCGGGGAAGTATGGGCGGCGCGTGGCGGACCCGGAATGTGAACAAACTCACGGCATTAGTTGATACAAATGAATTACATTTGCTACCGTTTTAAAACGAATTGCTTCCTTCACGGCCATGAACAAGACCTTTCGTACGCTCTGGAATCCTTCGCTTTCCACCTGGGTCGCCGCACCCGAAACCGCGCGCGGCCCGGCGCGCACGCGCAGCGTGGGCGGTGCCTGTGCCGCGGCTGTCGCGGTGATCGGACTCTGGGCCGGGCCGGTTCTTGCCGCAGGTGGCGCGGGCGGGCAGCCGGACTCCACGTACTACGCCGGCAGCGGCGGGAGCAACGGGCAGGGCGGTGGGGGCGCGCTGAACGACTCCGGTTCGCAAGCCCACGGCGGCGCGGGCGGTTCGGCCAACGAATCGACCTCCACGGCGGGCGCCAACGCGGACATCGGCGGCTTCTTCGGCGCGATCGCAGGCGCTGGCGGTGCGGCGGGCACCTCCCCCGGTCAAAGCGGCGCGGCGGGCGAGAGCCCGGGCGTGGCCAATGCCTATGGCGGCGGGGGCGGTGCAGGTTTCGTCGGCTATGCGCTACCGAGCGGCATCCCTTCCTTCTCCGGGGTGGTCGCGGGCGGCAGTGGCGGAAACGGTGGCGATGGCGACTGGGCCGCAGGTGGAGGGGGGGCCGGAGGCTATGGCATCACGCTCTTTTCACCGCTGTCCGCGTGGACACTCGACGGATCGATCCGTGGCGGTGCAGGCGGCAAGGGCGGGGACGCCTGGTCGCAGGCCGGCGGCGGTGGCAGCGGCGGCGGCGGACTGTTCGTGAGCATCGGCGGCGCGGCAGCCCCGCTCACCAACAGCGCTTCGATTGTTGGCGGCGCCGGTGGTGCGGGCGGTTCGGAGTTTCCGGTCGGTGCGCACAGCAACGCCTCGGGCGGTGGCGGTGGTGAAGGCGGATTCGGCGTGGTTTTCGCCGGAAATCGCGGGACCTTGAGCAACAACGGCGTGATCTCGGGCGGCGCCGGTGGCGCGGGTGGTGCCGGAGGCGGCGAACGGACCAACGGTACCGGCGCGCCGGGCGGCGGCGGTGACGGCGGTGTCGGCCTGTGGTCGCAAGGGGCGGGTTTGACCGTCACCAACGCCGGACTCATCACCGGCGGCAATGGCGGCGTCGGCGGCACCAACAGCAACGGCGGCGCCAGCGGTGCGAACGGCGCCGGCGGTGCGGGCGTCCTCGGCGTCAACGTCGACATCACCAACAGCAGCGGCGGCACGATCTCGGGCGGCCTCGGCGGCGACGGCACGACGCGGGCAGACGCGGTGCACTTCACCGGCGGCACCAATTCGCTCACGCTCGGCGGCGGTTCACTCGTCGGGGCGGTGGCGATCGATGGTGCCGCAACAGCGACGATCCGCGCCGGCGGCGCCAACCAGAGCGCGAGCAGCGCGCTGATCCTCGGCGGCGCCGGCACCTTCGACACCAACGGCAACGACATGACGTGGTCGGGGGCGATCTCCGGCGGCGCCGGGTTGACCAAGACCGGCAGCGGCGCGCTCACGCTCGGCGGCGACAACACCTACAGCGGCGGCACCGCGCTCAAGCAGGGGCGCCTGAACGTCGGCAGCAACACCGCCCTCGGCACCGGCGAGCTCGCGATGGACGATGGCACCACGCTCGGCTTCGCGGCCAACGGCCTCACGATCGGCAATGCGATCCGGCTGACCGGCACGCAGGACCCGGTCATCGACACCGGCGCGTTCAACGCGACGGTGGCCGGCGCGATCACCGGCGCCGGCTTCCTCACCAAGGAAGGCACGGGCGCGCTGACGCTCACCGGCGCCAACAGCTACACCGGCGCGACCAACGTGGCGGCAGGCACGCTGCGCGCGGGCGCGGCCAACACCTTCAGCGCGGCGTCGGCGTACACCGTCGCGGCCGGCGCGACGCTGGACCTCGCGGGCTTCAGCCAGACGCTGCAGTCCGTCGCCAACGCGGGCACGGTGTCGCTGGTCGGCGCCGCGCCGGGCACGACGCTGACCGTCACCGGCCCCTGGGTCGGCAACGGCGGCACGCTGCGCGTGGGCACCACGCTCGGCACCGACGGCAGCGCCACCGACCGGCTGGTGCTGCGCGGCGCCACCGCCATCGCCAGCGGCACCACCGGCGTGCTCGTGACCAACCTGGGCGGCCTCGGCGGTCAGACCACGGGCAACGGCATCGAGATCATCGGCACGGAAAACGGCGGCAGCATCCAGTCCGGCGCGTTCGCGCTGGCCGCGCCGGTCGCGGCCGGCGCCTACCAGTACCGGCTGGACACGACGGGCACGGCGGCCTATCTGAGCAACACGATCACCGTGGTGCCGCCCACCGCTGCGCAGGCGCCCACTTCGACTGCAACGTCGACCGCACAGGCTGTCTCGGTCTCCACGCCGGCAGCGGTCGTGGTTCCCCTGTACCGCGCCGAGGTGCCGCTCTTCGCCGCGCTGCCGGCGCAGCTGCGCCAGGCCGACGCCGCGATGCTCGGCAACATGCACCAGCGCATCGGCGACACCGACGTGGTCGCCGGCGGCGCGACGCAGCCGCCGGCCGCTGGCCAGCGCCGCGCCTGGGGCCGCGTCATCAGCACCGACATGGACATCCGCCAGGAAGGCACCGTGAGTCCTTCGAGCGATGGCCGGCTCAACGGCTTCCAGGCCGGCACCGACCTCTGGGCCGATGGCCGCTGGCGCGCGGGCGTCTATGCCGGCCAGCTCGACGGCAACGTGGACGTGACCGGCTTCGCCAGTGGCATCGGCAACCTGGCCGTGGGCCACAACGACCTGCGCAGCCAGTACCTGGGCGTGTACGGCACGTACATGAGCGAGGCCGGCTTCTACGCCGATGCCGTCCTGCAGGGATCGCGCCACCGCTACACGGTGAATCCGGTGTCGGCGCTTTCGGTGGACGGCAAGGGCAGCGGCTTCCTCGCCTCGCTCGAAGTGGGGCAGGCCTTCGCGATCGCGCCGGGATGGGCCATCGAGCCGCAGTTGCAGGTCGCGCACCGGCAACTGAGCCTGGACGACACGGTGATCTCCGGCGCGCTGGTGCACAACGACGGCGAGAACGGCTGGCTCCTGCGCGCCGGCGTGCGCGTCAAGGGCGAGATCGCCACCGGCGCGGGCATGCTGCAGCCGTATGCGCGCGTGAACGTCTACCACGCCGCGAGCGGCACCGACGTGGCCCGCTTCATCGGCCCCGCCGCCTTCACCGACATCAGCTCGCGCACCGGCTACACCACCACCGAGGTGGCGCTGGGCGCGACGCTGCAGCTCAGCGCCGCGACGAGCGTGTACGGCGAGGTGGGCCAGCTCTTCGATTCCGGCGGCGACCAGCGGCTCAAGAGCGGCGTCCAGGGCTCGGTCGGGTTGCGCGTCAACTGGTAGGCGCGCCGGCCTCGCGCCGCTATCGCCCCATGTACCGGTCGTAGCTGCGCGAGACCCGGTCGATCAGCGCCGGGTCGCGCGCACCGCTGGCATCGAACTGCACGCGCACGCTGCCGTCGGCCTGCTGGCGCACGCTGGCCGTCACGGTCGCGTTGCCCTGGGTGCCGACGATGGTGCCGCTGGCGCGGTCTTCGGTGCGGATCGCGAGTCCCTGCTCGCGCATGGCGTTGCCGGCGGCGCTGAACGAGCGCTCGAAGCTCGCGGGGACCGGCGCGGGATACGCGACCGGCGGGTAGTAGCAACCCGACACCGACATCGAGAGGGCGCAGACCACGGCGCCCTGGATCAACCAGCGATTCATGCGTTGCCTCCAGTCAGAACAAGAGCCACATCCGTCGCGCAGTGTAGGGCCGGCAGGAAAAAAACGGGTCCCGAAGGACCCGTTGAAACTGCGTCGCCAGCAGCGACCAGGAGACACGAAGAAATCCGCATACCCATGCCGCATTTCTTGCGCTTGTGAGTCAATCCTCGACGAACGCTTCCTCGCGCTTGGACTTCACTGCAGGCAGCAGCACGATCACCAGCAACAAGCACGCGGCGAGCAGCAGGCCGGCCGACAGCGGCCGCGTGACGAAGACGGCCCAGCTGCCGCGCGACAGCAGCAGCGCGCGGCGCAGGTTCTCTTCCATCATCGGGCCCAGGATGAAGCCCAGCAGCAGCGGCGCAGGTTCGCAGCCAAGCTTGAGGAACAGGTAGCCGATGAAACCGAAGGCCGCGACCATCCAGACGTCGAAGGTGTTGTTGTTGGTCGAGTAGACGCCGATGGCGCAGAACAGCACGATGGCCGGGAACAGGAACTTGTAGGGCACCGTCAGCAGCTTGATCCACATGCCGATCAGCGGCAGGTTCAGGATGATCAGCATCGCGTTGCCGATCCACATCGAGGCGATCAGGCCCCAGAAGAGTTCGGGGTTGCTGCTCATCACCTGCGGACCGGGCTGGATGTTGTGGATGGTCATCGCACCCACCATCAGCGCCATCACCGCGTTCGGCGGAATGCCCAGCGTCAAGAGCGGGATGAACGAGGTCTGCGCGCCGGCGTTGTTGGCCGATTCGGGCGAGGCGACGCCGCGGATGTTGCCCTTGCCGAAGGCGATTTCGCCGGGCCGCATGCGGATCTTCTTCTCGAGCGCATAGGCCGCGAACGAAGCCAGCAGCGCGCCGCCGCCGGGCAGGATGCCGAGCGCCGAGCCCAGCAGGGTCCCACGCAGCACGGCGGGCGTCATGCGCCTGAAGTCGTCCTTGGTCGGCCACAGGCCGGATACCTTCGCGGTGAAGACCTCGCGTTCCTCGTCCGGTTGCGAGAGGTTGCCGATGATTTCGCCATAGCCGAATACGCCCATCGCGATCACCACGAAGCCGATGCCGTCGGTGAGCTCCGGCACGTCGAAGCTGAAGCGCGCGACGCCCGAGTTCACGTCGGTGCCGACGATGCCCATCAAGAGGCCCAGCACGATCATCGCGACCGCCTTGAGCAGCGAGCCCGAGGCCAGCACCACCGCGCCGATCAGGCCCAGCACCATCAGCGAGAAGTACTCGGCCGGGCCGAACTTGAAGGCCAGCTCGGTCAGCGGCGGCGCGAAGGCAGCCAGGATCAGCGTGCCCACGCAGCCGGCGAAGAACGAGCCCAGACCGGCCGCCGCCAATGCGGGACCCGCGCGGCCCTGGCGCGCCATCTGGTAGCCGTCGATGCAGGTCACCACCGAGGACGACTCGCCCGGCAGGTTGACCAGGATGGCGGTGGTGGAGCCGCCGTACTGCGCGCCGTAGTAGATGCCGGCCAGCATGATCAGCGCCGACACCGGCGGCAGCGCATAGGTGGCGGGCAGCAGCATCGCGATCGTCGCGACCGGCCCGATGCCCGGCAGCACGCCGATCAGCGTGCCCAGGATGCAGCCGATCAGGCAATAGAGCAGGTTGGTCAACGTGAACGCAACGCCGAAGCCGGTCGCAAGGTTCTGGATCAGATCCATGGCGCCCTCCTCAACCCGAGATGAAGGTGGGCCAGACCTGGATCTGCAGCTTCAGCGCCCAGATGAAGGCGATGTAGCTGCCCGCGGCCAGGATCGTTGCCAGGATGAGCACGTCCTTCAGATTGAAGTCTTCTCCGGCGAGGCTCGAAATGATCGTCAACGCGTAGATCGCGATGATCATGCCCATCGCCGGCACGCCGATGCTCGGCAGGCCGCCGAGCAGCACGCCGAAGGCGAGGTTGGCCGCCAGCACGAAGAACAGCGGCTTCCACGCCCACTTGCCGATGGGGTCGCCGTCGACCGTCTCGACCACCAGCGACTGGAACAGCACCGCTGCCCCGAGGATCGCCAGCAGGATCCCCAGCATGAGCGGAAAGTAGCCCGGCCCCATGCGGGCGCCTTCGCCGATGCTGTAGGAGGTGGCGCCGATGGCGAAGGCGCCGCCCGCGGCGATGAACATGAGTCCCGAATAGAAGTCTGCCTGACTCTTGATACGCATGTCTCTTTGTCTCTCGACCCTCGTTGTCATGAAGAACTCGATGAGGGTCATCCCGCTTACCTGACTTTTGGCTGACTTGTTCGGTAGGCACTTCCACCTAGCACCATCGGCAGTGGCGCGTACGCGGATGCAGCGGGCCTTCAGCCCTTGCGGCGCAGCGGTGCGAGCAGGCCCTTGAGGCCGTTGTGGTCGATCTCCTGCATCAGCGCCAGGAGCCGGCCGATCTCTCCCTTGGGGAAGCCTTCGCGCGCGAACCAGTTCAGGTAGTTGCCGGGCAGGTCGGCGATCACGCGGCCCTTGTACTTGCCGAAGGGCATTTCGAGCGTGACGAGCTTTTCGAGGTCTTCGGGCTTCATGGCCGCAGGGCGGGATGGGAGGCCGATGGAGTGGGGTCGTGCATGCCCGGATTCTCTACGGCCGCACGGAGCCTGCTCACTCCCTCGCCGGCCGCTTCGCGATGCCCATCGTCTTCGCGAGGATGCCCAGCATCACCTCGTCCGCGCCGCCGCCGATCGAGGCCAGCCGGCCGTCGCGGTACAGGCGCGAGACGCGGTTCTCCCAGGTGAAGCCCATGCCGCCCCAGAACTGCAGGCAGGTGTCGGCCACCTCGCGCGTGAGGCGGCCGGTCTTGAGCTTGGCCATCGAGGCGAGCTCGGTCACGTCCTGGCCGTCCATGTGCAGCTCGCAGGCGCGGTAGGTGAGGGCGCGCAGCGCCTCGACCTCGGTCTTGAGCTCGGCGAGCTTGAACTGCACCCACTGCTGGTCGGCCAGCGTGCCGCCGAAGAGCTTGCGCTGCTGCGCCCACTCGATGGTCTCGGCGATGCATTCGTCCAGCGGCACCAGCGAACTGGCGGCGCACCACAGGCGCTCTTCCTGGAACTGCTGCATCTGGTAGACGAAGCCCTGGCCCTCCTCGCCGATGCGATAGCGCTGCGGCACGCGCACCTCGTCGAAGTAGATGAGGCCGGTGTCGCTCGAATGCATGCCGATCTTGCGGATCTTCTTCGCCTTCGTGATGCCGGGGCTGTTCATGGGCACCATGACCAGCGACTTGTTGCGGTGCGCCGGGCCGTCGCTCGTGTTGACCAGCATGCACATCCAGTCGGCCTGCAGGCTGTTGGTGATCCACATCTTCTGCCCGGTGATGAGATAGTCGCCGCCGTCCTTGCGCGCATGGCTCTTCAGGCCCGCGACGTCGCTGCCGGCGCCCGGTTCGCTCACGCCGATGCAGCCGACCGTCTCGCCCGCGATGGCGGGCGCGAGGAACTCGCGCCGCAGCGCATCGCTGCCGAAGCGGGCCAGCGCCGGCGTGCACATGTCGGTCTGCACGCCGATCGCCATCGGGATGCCGCCGCAGCTCACGTGGCCGAGCGCCTCGGCCATCGCCATCGCGTAGGAATAGTCGAGCCCCGAGCCGCCGTAGGCCTCGGGCTTGTTCAGCCCCAGCAGTCCGAGCGCCGCGAGCTGGCGGAAGACCTGGTGCGCCGGAAACTGCTCCGCCGCTTCCCATTCGTCGACATGCGGATTGATCTGCTCGTCGATGAAGCGGCGCAGCGTCTTCTGGATCTCGAGATGTTCGTGGGTGTACTGCATGCTGTCTCCGGTCGGTCCGCTCGTGGTGCCTGATCCGGAGACTGTAGGACGCGCCCGGCGCGGGGCGCTTGCGGGAAGTGGCTACAGGCTGTTACGCCGCCTGCCGTTCGCCGCTGCGGGCGCGGGGTGCCTGCAGGCAGCCCAGCCCTTCGAGCGTCGCGCGGACCGCCGCGTCGAGCGGCGTGTGCGGCTCGCTCCCCAGCAGCGCCACCAGCCGCGCATTGCAGAGGCGCACGGGCTTTTGCCACAGGTAGCGCATCTCGCGCAGCTCGCGCAGCATCGGCACGAACGGCGAGGCCAGCATCGCGAGCCGCCATGGAAAACGCCGCACCGGGAGGTCGGGCCGCCCGCTCGCGCGCCGGATCGCGGCCTGCATCTGCGTGCCGTCGGCGTCCCAGTGGCCGGCCATGTGGACGCTCTCGAAGGTCGCGAGCGCATGCTCGCGCTCGACGAGCTGCGCGATGGCCTCGGCCATGTCGGGCAGGTAGGTCCACTGGTGGCCGAGGCCAGGGCGACCCGGATCGCCGATCGAAGCGAGCGGTCGCCCGGCCTTCACGAGCCCCTGCGCGAACCAGTTGCTGTGCGCACGCGGCCCGAAGAAGTCGCCCGCCCGAACCACGAGCGTGCGCACCCCGCGCGTGGCCGATTCGCAGAGGCGTTGCTCCATCCGCACGCGGATCGCCCCCTTGCGCGTGACGGGGTGCTGCGGCGCGCTTTCGTCGATGTCGGGAAAGGCGTCGGGCCCGTAGTTGTAGACGTTGCCCGGCAGAACGATCCGCGCGCCCGTGGCTTCGGCCGCGCGGAGGGTGTTCTCGAGCATCGGCGGCACCAGCGTCTCCCAGTCCCGATAGCCCGGCGGGTTGACCGCATGCACGATCAGCGCGGCGCCGCGCGCGGCGGCAAGCACGCTCGCGGCGTCCATCGCATCGCCCGCGACCCACTCCGGGCGCAGGGTGCCGGCGGGCCATTGCGCGGCTGCCCGGGCCGGGTCGCGGGCCAGCGCCCGCACCTTCCAGCCCCGCCGCAGCAGGGCTGCGGCGGTTTCCCCGCCGATGCCGCCGGTCGCGCCGAGCACCAGTGCCGTACCTCTTTCCATGACTGCTTCCTCTTGAGTTGCGTGATGAAGCGATTCTTCGGCCAGGCATGGATAAACACAATTGTGTTAACTGTGCAGTCAGCTAGTATGAAATGTATGAGCATGAATCCACTCGACTGGGAAAGCCAGCGCGCCTTTCTCGCCGTGCTGCGCGAGGGCAGCCTCTCCGCCGCCGCGCGCGCGATGGGCGTGGCGCAGCCCACGGTGCGGCGCCGTCTCGATGCGCTGGAGCGCTCCATCGGCGTCGCTTTGTTCACGCGCTCGCCCACCGGTCTGACGCCGACCGATGCGGCGCGCGATCTCGGCGCCCATGCCGAGGCCATGGGCGCCGCGGCCGATGCCTTTGCACGCGCGGCGTCGGCCGACACCGGTGCGGCGTCCGGCAGCGTGCGCATCACGGTCAGCGAGGTCATGGGCGCGGAGGTGCTGCCTTCGATGCTGGCCGACCTGCAGCGCAAGCACCCGGGCCTCGCGTTCGAGCTCAGCCTGACCAATCGCAACGAGGACCTGCTGCGGCATGAAGCCGACATCGCGATACGCATGGCACGGCCCACGCAGGCGGCCCTCGTCGCGACGCGCGTCGGCACGGTCGAGCTCGGCTTCTTCGCGCGGGCGGACTATCTGAAGAAGCACGGCACGCCGAAGAGCCTCGACGATCTCGGCCGCTTCGCGCTGATCGGGCCGGATCGCGAGACGGCCCACCTGCGCTGGTTGCGCGACCTCGGCATCGACCTCCGGCGCTCGATGTTCAGTTGCCGCACCGACAACCAGATCGCGCAGCTCGGTGCGATCCGCGCCGGGCTCGGCATCGGCGTGTGCCAGAAGGCGCTGGCCGCGCGCGACCCGAAGCTGGTGCCGGTGCTGCCGCGCGCCTTCAGCCACGGGCTCGAGACCTGGGTCAGCATGCACGAGGACCTGCGGCGCATGCGCCGCGTGCACGTGACCTTCGCGCATCTGGTCGCCGCCCTGACCGCGTACTGCGGCAGGGCAGCGCCCGGCGCGTGAAGCCGGCGGGAACTCAGCGCTGCGGCCGGATCCGATAGAGCGCGTTGTTGCGGTCCGCAGTCACGTAGACCGTCCCGTCGCTGCCCACCGCCACGCCCGTTGGCACGTAGGGCGGCGGCACGCCGGGGCCGCCCTCGAGGCCGATCGGCAGGCCTTCGGCGACGCTGCGCCGCGTGCCGGCGGCCGGGTCGATCTCCACCACCCGCCGCGCGGCGCTTTCCGCGACGATGAAGCTGCCCCACGGCGTCTGCGCCACGCCCTCGGGCATGGCCAAGCCCTCCGCGACCGCGCGCAGCGGCGCGCTGGCATCGAGCGGAATGCGCGTGAGCTTGCCCGTGGCTTCGGTCACGTAGAGCGCGCCGTCCTTGCCGAGGATCATCTGCACCGGGCCGCCGAGGCCGCTGGCGATGACTTCCTTCTGCTCGAACTTCGGCCCGTTGGCTCGCGTGATGCTGCCGGTCGCGAACTCGGCGTAGATCACGCTGCCGCCTTGCATCGGGATGGCGTCGTACGGCGCCTTCAGGCCGCGGATCACGCCGCTGGTCTTCAAGGTCTTGCGATCGACCAGTTGCACCGTGCCGCTGAACCACGAGGCCAGCGCGAAGTGCGTGGGCGAGAGGCCGACCGCGAACGGGTATTCGAGATCCGGATCGCGCTGCATGCGGAAGATGTCGCGCACCGCGCCGCTCGTCGCATCGACCTGCCGGAAGCCGAAGACGTCGGCGACGAAGAGGTCGTTGCCGTCGATCTTCATGCCGGCCGGTACCGCGAGCTTGCCGCTGGTCGGCATGCGCGGATCGCCGGTGGCGGGGTCCAGGGCCTCGATCGAGAAGCCGTGCACGCCGTTGAAGGACGAAGGCGCGACGATCGCCTCCGGTGCGGCCCATCCAGCGGGCCGTCTGGGCGGCGCCGTCGGCGCCGTCGTGCAGGCGCCGAGGAGAAATGCCGATGCCAGCAGGACGCCACCCATGATCCGCTTCATGCCATCTCCTTCGCGTTCAGGCCCTGAACCGGCGGCGCGTGAGTCCGAGCGCAATCCAGTACGCGGCGACCGTGTAGGCGACGAGCACCACGGCATGCCGCAGCCAGTCGTCGGGCCACTGGTCCATGAAGAGCGGCCGCACCAGCATCACCGCATTGGTCAGCGGCAGCCACGCGGCCACCGCGCGCACCACGCCGGGCAGTTGCTCCAGCGGAAAGAACACGCCCGAGAGGAACATCATCGGCGTCATGAACAGCGTGAAGTAGTAGGTGAAGAAGTCGTAGCCCTTCGCGAGCGCATTGAAGATCAGCGCGATGCACGAGAAGGTGATGCCGCAGCCCACCAGCACCAGCCACGCGATGAAGAGCTTCGGCGTGTGGCTGATGCCCAGCGCCAGCATCACGAAGAGGATCGCGGTGGTGGTGAAGATCGCCTTGAAGCCGGCCCACAGCATCTCGGCCAGCACCACGTCGTCGAGGCCGACCGGTGCGTTCATGATGCCGTCCCAGGTCTTCTGCACGTGCATGCGCGAGAAGGCCGAATAGAGCGCCTCGAACGAAGCCGCGTTCATCGCGCTCATGCAGATCGAGCCGCTCGCCAGGAAGAGGATGTAGGGGATGCGCGTGCCTTCCACCTCGACCTGGCCCACGAGTGCGCTCATGCCGTAGCCGAAGGCCACCAGCCAGATCAGCGGCTCGGCGATGTTGCCGATCAGGCTCGGGATCGCGAGCTTGCGCCACACCAGCAGGTTGCGCAGGAACACCGGCCACCAGCGCGTCGAGAGCTCGGGCGGGCGCCAGACGGAGCGGGCGGGCGGTGCGGCATCGATCACTGCGGACATGCGTCTTGTCTCCTGGGTCGCGGTCAGCCATCTTCGCGGATCTGGCGACCCGTGAGCTTGAGGAACAGGTCTTCCAGATTCGCCGGCCGATGAAAGGTGCGCAGGCCGCTGCGGTCGCCCAGCGCCGCCATCAGGCCGCGCGCGTCCTGCGTGTAGAAAAAAACCGTCTCGCCGCTCACTTCCACGCGCGCCGCGTAGTCCTTGAGCGGCGAGTGCGCGAGTTCGAGCGCGCCGTCGCCGTAGAGCTCGACCACGTCCGGCTCCAGATGCTGCGCGATCAGGTCGCGCGGCCGGCCCTCGGCGATCTTGCGCCCATGGTCGAGCACCAGGAGCCGCGAGCACAGACGCTCGGCCTCGTCCATGAAGTGCGTGGTCAGCAGGATCGATTTGCCCTGTTGCAGCAGCACCTGGAGCCGTTCCCACATGAGGTGCCGCGCTTGCGGGTCGAGGCCGGTGGTGGGCTCGTCGAGCATCAGGAGCTTGGGATCGTTGACCAGCGCGCGCGCCAGCGACAGGCGCCGCCGCATGCCGCCGGAGAGCTCGCCGGGCCGCGCATCGGCCTTGTGCGACAGCGCCGCGAACTCCAGCAGCTGAGGGATGCGCGGCATGATCTGCGAGCGGCGCATGCCGAAGTAGCGCGCGTAGACCATGAGGTTCTCGGCGCAGGTGAAGTCGGGGTCGAGCGTGTCGAACTGGCTCACCACGCCGAGCTGCGCCTTGATCGCGCGCGCATCGCGCGGCATCGAAAGCCCGCCCAGCGCCTCGATCGTGCCGTGGTCCGGCGCCGTGAGGCCGAGGCACATGCGGATGGTCGTCGTCTTGCCGGCGCCGTTCGGGCCGATCACGCCGAGGCATTCGCCGGGCGCGATCTCGAACGAGAGGTCGTTGACCACCACGGACTCGCCGTAGCGCTTGAAAAGGCCGTGGGCCTGGAGGAGGGGTGTCGGCACCGGCCCATTGTGGCGCAGGACCGTCAGAGCCGAATCCCGGCGAATTCCTGCTTCATCCATTCGACGAAGACCCGCGTGCGTGCCGGCAGCAGGCGGGCGTGGGGATAGATCACGCTCACGGGCCGAGGCGGCGGCTCGAATTCCTCGAGCACGATTTCCAGGCGCTTGCGCGTGACGTGCGGCAGGACCTGATAGGAAAAGAAGCTGCCGAAGCCCATGCCCGCGGCGCACGCCTCGACCGCGGGCGCGATGTGGTTGAACTCCAGATTCCCCTCGGTCGACACGGCGATCGGCCGGCCTTCGTCGCGGAACCGCCAGGGGCCGGTGGTGGTGGGGTGGATGTGCACGCAGTTCGCCTTCAGCAGATCGCGCGGATGCTTCGGTCTGCCATGCCTCAGCAGGTATTCGGGGCTCGCGACCACCACGCGGCGGATGCTGCCGAGTTGCTGCGCGACCAGCGACGAGTCCTCCAGCGCGCTGATGCGGATGCCGACATCGACGCCTTCTTCCAGCAGGTTCACGGGCCGGTCGTGCAGCAGCACGCTGCAACGCATCTTCTCGTAGCGCTGCAGAAAGCGAACGATCGCCGGCGACACGTACATGTGGCCGAACAGCACCGGCGCGGTCACGATGAGCCGGCCGGTCGGTTCGGCCGCGTCGACCGTGAGCGCGCGATCGGCGGCATCGGCCGCGGCCAGCACCTCGCGTGCGCTCTGCAGGTAGGTGCGGCCTTCCGAGGTGAGCGAGATGCGGCGCGTGGTGCGATGGAAAAGCCGAACCCCCAGATGCGCTTCGAGCGCGGCGAGCGAGCGCACGACCGCGGGCAGCGAGCTGCCGAGCACGTCGGCCGCCTTGGTCAGGCTGCCGTGATCTGCGATCTGCACGAAGGTCTGCCAGAAGCGCCCAACACATTGTCAACATCTGCGCCCGCAGCTGTTCGGAATTCAGGCGCCGTAGACCGCAACCCACAGGTGCAAATTGTCAACACGGCGCTGGTTGCGCTACTCGCCTCCGCGTCCAGCAAACAGAATGTTAGATCGTCATCGCACCTGCGCGCTCGCTCTCATTTCAGACGTTCATCCAGGTTGGACGCAATTCATTCAGCGCCAGGGCCGCGAGTCGCCGCAAACAGCGGATCTGCAGTAGCTTCGGCCGTTGGCTCGCCTCACCTGAACCGATTTCCCCAGCGGGGCGGCGCATCGTCCTCGACTTCGTCAGCGAAAGTGTCGAGGGTGAGCACGGTGAGGACCTTGCCCCAGTTGCCAAGGCTACGGACTTCCTCCGACACCTCAAGATCGTAAGGACCGTTAAACCAGTCCTTCAGCTCCCCGGTCCCATCGGAGCGACTCGCGCCCGACACCAAGGCCGACGAAGCGGTGAAGCGGGCGGTGATACTGCCGATAGGAACCGGTTCACCACGGCGAGGCCAGTCTAGGCCGCGGAACTCCCGCAGCGACGGCGACCACTTGCAGTACTCGACTCGCCCATTCGAACTGACGATCACTGCCGCGGGAATAGACGTGTGGTCCACATATCGGTTCGCGGTGGCAACGAGCGAAGTCCCGCACAGTTCGGCCAGGTGCTCCACGCCGTCCATGCCGTCGTCGCTCTTGCGGAGGGCACTGGTGAACCAATCCTTCGGCATCAGGAGAGCGGCCGCGAAGGAATCCGCCTCCTGCTCGTAGGGGTCGCTGCTGCCGCTTGCGGCGCGTGATTCGTGGACCTTACCGTTCGTTCCTAGCACCGCTTCCACGTGACCTGGCATGAAGTAGTGCCCCAGTTCATGTGCGACGCTGAATCTCTGGAAACCGGTGCTGGAGATCGCCGTCGAGTACAGGATGCCGAACGTCGTACCGTGACGAAGCAGCAGCCCAGATACGCCGGGCTTTGTGCTCGGCGCGGGCTGCACTGCGATGTCGCACCCTTCGGCGATCACGATCGGGTCCACGGGCAAAGCCTTGAAGCCGCGCTCTGCAAGAACCTGTTGGGCCTGGATCTCCGCGGCACCAGCATCAGGAATGGGCCGGCTCACGACTTGCGCTTCTCCGCGTCTTTCTTTGCCAGCAGGTCGAGGAATGCCTCGGCCAGTTGTAGATTTTCCTGGGTGAGCTTCGCCGCGTGCCGCGCCAGTGTGTCCGGGGTGCCAACCTCTTCAGGCGCGTCAACCCGGCCCAACAGGTAGTCGGCGCTGACCCTGAGGCTATCCGCCAGCCGCTTCAAGTTGTCGAAGGACGGCTTGCGCGTGCCTCCTTCGAAGTGGGAAATGGATGTGGAAGGCAGGGCAGCGGCCTCGGCGAGTGCTTGCTGGCTCAGCTGCCGTAGCTCGCGGGCAGCCTTTAGCCGTGACGGGAAGAGATCGTCCTTGGGGTTCATTTTCGAAGTCGACAACTAGAACTTGACGGTATCGACAAGTTATCGCTATATTTCTCGACAAGTCGATCTTGTCGTTTCCGCATTGTGCGTTGGAAGTGGGTCGACTGCAAATAGGGAAAACCTATGCAAGCTGACGCTTCAGCCAGCAAGCCGGATGGCGACCGGAAACAGGACGTTCACATCTTCGTGGACGGTGAACGCGAGGATGTGGAGGTGAGCAGCCTCACAGCGCGCCAGATCATTTCCGACTTGGCCAAGCGCGACCCCGCAAACTACTACTTGGTGCAGATTCACGGCAACGACCGGATCAGCTACCAGGGCAATCCCGATGAGCCCATCGCGCTCAAGAACGGGGTGCACTTCCAGACCGTGCTCTCCGGCGCCACCCCCGTTTCCGACGGCGCCTTGACGGGGCCCGGGGCATTCGCCCGCGGCTTGGCCGAGGCGGGCTTCAGCGTTGCGACCGTACCCGGCCATCCTGATCACCTCTATTTCGACTACGTGGTGCCCTCAGGAACGAAAGCAGGCACCAAAGTAAAGGTCGGCGTGATCGTCCCGCAGGACTTTCCTGAAACCCCGCCCAGCGGACCTCACGTCTCACCCCGCGTGTTCCCTATCAACACGAGCGGCACGCACCCGTACGGCGCTATTTACCTCGAGCACTCGGCGAAGTTCAGCCAAGCCCTGAGCGAGCCGTGGCAATACTGGTCGCGACCGTTCCAGGACTGGAGCACCGGCCGCAAGACCGTGGCTGCCTACCTGAGCCACATTTGGCGCCTGTGGGATAGCCAATGAGCGGGACACCCACCTTCAGCGCTGCGATGACGGCCGCCGTGCACGAGCAGGCGGCCGCCCATCTGCTCCGTGCCGACGGTCAGGAGGACATATGTTTCGCGTTGTGGAGTCCGAGTTCCGGTGCCACTCGGACTACGGCACTGGTCCGGGAATTGATCCTCCCAGGCGAAGGGGACCGGATACTGCACGGCAACGTGAGCTTCACGCCGCTTTTCTTTGAGCGCGCACTCGCCACCGCCGCTGCCCGCGGCGCAGGGCTTGCGATGCTGCACAGCCATCCGCTCGGCGCAGGGTGGCAGGGTATGAGCGTCCCAGATGTCGCTGCGGAGAGTGGGAACGCCGGTGCCGTGATGGGCGCAACGGATTTTCCCTTCGTGGGGCTTACTCTCGCAGGGTCTGACCAGTCCTGGAGCGCAAGGTTCTGGTATCGCCATGCTCCCCGAGACTGGCGTCCCAACTGGTGTGAAAACGTGCGCGTGGTCGGCGAAGCTCTCCGGACAACTTTCTGTCCGGACTTGGTGCCTGCGCCTCGGGCGAGCGGACGGCTGGTCCGTACCGTGTCAGCGTGGGGTGAGCAGAAGCAGGCCGATCTCGCCCGGCTACGGGTCGGCGTTGTGGGGGCGGGAAGTACCGGCGGCTTCATCGGTGAAGGCTTGGCACGTACAGGCATCCAGCACGTGCGGGTGTTCGACTTCGACAAGGTGGACGAGCACAATCTCGACCGTCTGTGCTACGCCCTTCCTTCAGACGTGGGGAAGCCCAAGGTGCGTGTGTTCGCCGAGAGGCTGCGCTCCATCGCGACGGCGGAGAGGTTCCTGGTCGAGGAGGTGCCGCATGCCGTTTACGAACCAGAGGCCTACCGACTGGCCTTGGACTGCGACGTGCTGTTCTCGTGCGTGGACCGGCCGTGGGGCCGTCATGTGCTGAACCACATTGCGTACGGGCACCTGATCCCGGTGATCGATGGAGGAATCCTGGTGCGGACCAATCGCAGCCGGCAGTTGGTCGGCGCGGACTGGACAGCGCAGACCGTGGGGCCGGGCCGTGCGTGCTTGCAGTGCCTGGGCCAATACGACACCGCGTACGTGCAGACGGAGCGTGAAGGACGCCTGGACGACCCACAGTACATCGAGGGTCTGCCCGGGGACCACCCCCTCAGGGCCCGCCAGAACGTGTTCGGCTTTTCCATGGCCTGCGCCAGCCAGCAGTTCCTCCAGATGCTGAACTTGGTGATCGCGCCCCTGGGGCTGGCCGACAGCGGCGTTCAGCGGTATCGCTTCGTCGACTCCACGATGGAGTCCAAGCGGCGCTGCACATGTAAGCCAGGTTGCGCGCTGCCTTCGCTCATCGCTGCCGGCGACAAGTCGCCGTATAGGGTGTATAGAACCTAACAAATCTTGCCGGACTGACACGAACGATCTTCACGGAGCCTTGGCTGGGCATCCCTTGAAGGCAGCCCCAGACTTGGCAAGCAGTGATTGGGTATCAGGTTTCGAAGCTCGCTCAGCACAAATTCCTTGCTTCAGCTGCGGGTGAAGCCACCGCATCGGAGCGTCATGGCGAGTCGTCAGTTCCCTGAACGCACCGTGTCATCCGTAGCTATAGGGAGAGTCCAAGAGTCGGGCTGCAATACTTGGATTGGGGGCTTCAAGGACCTGCACGCCCTCGAAGTTTGCGAATCGCAGAAGGCGCGAGTAGGTAGCTTCTGCGTGCTTGCGAGATTCGCTAGACATGAATCCGAGCCTGCTATCTCCCGAGTGTCGAAACTGAGCTCGTAAAGTCGGGCCAAGAGCCCTTCGCAGCCGGGTCAGAAGCGGACCAGAAGTGGACGGTCGACAGCGCCGCGGAATTCGCCGGATAACCCCCGCGTTGCCGCGATGAGCGCGTGCCTGCAGCCGCCTGTCCATGAGGGACCTTCAGGTGGCGGCTTGGTGCATTCACCGCGCCTCGTTGTCGCAGAAGGCCATTCGGGTACGCCAAGCAGCAACATTGAATTGCCCGAAGATGCTGTCGACAAGACGGGCGATCACATCCAGCTCTTTGGCATCGCGAGCAGCCGGGCCATGCTCACGCAACCCCCTGCGGGCTCTGAGAGACGGGCTGGGCACGCCAGAGCCTTCATGTCCATCACACAGTCGGGCCATGTGTTGTCGTTGGCCACAGGCGGCTTCTGGCATCAAGGATATTGAGAGCGGCAGTCGCCGTCTTGTTGGCAGCGGGAATGGCCCCCCAGATTTTGGGGCGCTCCTGCTGGCACTGGCTTCACCTTTCAGGGAAGCAATCGAGCTGAGCAGCCAATGCGTGCCAACGTGTCGCGGAATCGAAGCACTCGCGACGTTCACGTGCCGTGCTGATTTGCGCCATGGACAGCGGCAGCCGCTCAGAGTTGTCCTGCCGACTCCAGACTCCCACCCGTTGGGGATGACGAACAGGCGGCAATCGCCGTATCACTCGGGTGCGCGAGGCAGGAGTGCGCATTCCTCTTCTGCCCCGACCCGACCAACCACCACCAACGAGGACTGACATGCGAATCAGGAAAAGTGTGGCCCGTCTGAGCGCGGGCGAGAAGAAGGCATTTGTCAACGCTGTCATTGCGCTGAAGAATCGACCCAGCGTTCTGCACCCAGGTGACGCTTCGCTCAGCCGCTACGACGACTATGCGGACATCCACATGAACGCCATGACGGCCACGCCAGGTTGGGCACATCAGCGGCCCGCCTTCTTCCCATGGCATCGCGAGATGTTGCTGCAGTTCGAGAACGATCTGGAGGCAGTCGATCCCGCTGTGACCCTGCCCTACTGGGACTGGACGGATCCAGCATCCTTCCCGTTCACGGTCGATTTCCTCGGCACCAATGGCTCGGGGCCAACAAGTATGGTTGTCGACGGGCCATTTGCATCTACCGCGTCTGCGCATTGGACGATCAAGATCAAGGACAACCCCGGCGATCCCAACTTCTTGCAGCGCAACTTTGGCGCAGACCCTACGGCCACGGCACTTCCGTCGCTCGCACAGGTCAATAGCGTTCTCGGCATCACTCCGTACGACAACTTCCCGTGGGCAGGGAATACAGGCGGCTTTCGTGCCAGCCTGGAAATCTCTCTGCACAATCTAGTCCACCGGTGGGTCGGCGGCACCATGGGAAACATGACCTCGCCCAACGACCCGGTGTTCTTCTTGCATCACGCAAACATCGATCGCCTGTGGTCGCGATGGCAGGGTAGGCACTTGAGTTCCGCTCCGTACCTTCCGGTCAGCGGAGCAGCTCAAGGTCACAACTTGCAAGACGCGATGATCTTCAACGCCGAACCGCCGCCACCGTGGGCCGGCACCGCCACGCCGGCAAGCGTGATTGACACCCATCCACTGGGCTATGTCTATGACGACGAGGTCCGGGTGCCCAAGTTTGACAACGTGCTCTCGCTCACGCGGGTACTGTTCGGTGTGATCAACGATGCGCCGGGTGTGGTCATCGGGCCCGACGGCAAGCCTCACCCAGTGCCGGGTGGTCCCGGTCCGGTATGGAATCAACTATCGGCCCGGCAGAAGGATCAGCTGCTCGGTTCAGTAGTGCACGAATTGGCTGGGATGGTGCACAGTGCGCCCGCAAGAAAGTCGCTGCAAGACACCGCTGCGCGCATGGAAAAGCAGTGAGTTCCTCGGAGGAGCCATGCGACGGATTGAGCGGCCCGTCACGCGATTTGCGGTGCGTTTGATTCCGTAGGGGTAGAGACTGCCCAATTGAAGGGGCGTCCGTTGCATGCGGACGCCCTTTCTCCTTTTTGATTGCATCCAACAGATGGAGTGCGCACGCACGCAGGTCAAAGCGTGGCCAAGTGAAGCGATTGACTGCGGTCACGGATCACCCACGACCCTTGGCGAACTGCAATCCACAAAGATGGGGATGCTTGCTCCCACCAAGGGGATCTCAAATGAGGTCCCAACAACTTAGGGGGACGAGCCATGTCCGCATGCGCCAGCCGTGACATCTTCCTGCAGATCGAGCCCCTCCTTGATTACAGCCCACTCGCGCCGCTTCTATGCGCGAGGCGCTATGGTCGCGATTGCCAGTTCAACGATGGCCATGAACTCGGCCGTATCCCGGCCGAGGAGATTCTCGACGCGCGTGTTGACGCATTGGTCTATCGCGAGTACCTCGACGGGGACTACACGATCCCGAACACCGCGCCTCTGGTGCCTTCCGACGTCGCCGAGCCCCCATGGGACCGGCGCGTACCGAGCGCGCTGATCTGGGCCAAGCCCGGCGAGCGCCTGCGCATCCACTTGCGCAACGCAGACCCGCGCGATTGCCACAGCCTGCACGTGCACGGCCTGCGCTATGGCATCGACTCCGATGGCGCATGGCCGCGCGGCGTGGCGAGCAAGGACGGGCGGCGCAGCGACGAGATCCTGCCCGGCCAGACCTGGACCTATGTCTTCGACATCACCTCCGAGACGATCGGCGCATGGCCTTTCCACGATCACGTGCGGCACGTGCAGATGAATATCAACCGTGGGTTGCTGGGCGGCATCATCGTCCGAGACCCGCGCGCAACACGCGTCGATCACGAAGTGCCGATGTTCTTTCACGTGATGGCCGGCTCCAGCGGCAGTGTGCAGTTCGAAAGTCCGATGCTCTCGCACGGCGACGTGTTCAAGTTCAAGTTCCTGGCGGCCGACCAGACCACCGACTACATCTGCCGGATTCACGGCCCCAGCATGGCGGGGAGTGTGCACGTGGTGGCCGGTTCGCCCACCGCGGCGGTGAACGTGAAGATCGAAGACAACAAATTCACCCCGGCCGACATCACCATCACCGCCGGCACCGAGGTGATCTGGACCAATTCCGGTGACAACCAGCACATCGTGTTTTCGGGTGGTGGCGGCAAGGCGAGCTTCTGCCTCAACGGCCGCGCGTTCGTCGGCAACACGCCGATCATCAGCGCCAACTCGGGCGAAACGATCCGCTGGTACCTGTTCAATCTCGACACCGGCAGCATGTGGCACAACTTCCACCCCCACGCGTCGCGCTGGCAGATTCCGTCGCCGCCAGGCGGCGCCAGCGACGTGCACGCGCTGAGTCCGGTCGAGACCTTCATTGTCGACACTGAAGTGCCTCCGGCCCTACGCCTGCCCTGCGAGCTGGAGCAACTGCAGTGCTGCCCGCCGGCCGATGCGTGCCTGACAGAGCTGTGCGCCGACTTCCTGTTCCACTGCCACGTCGAAGAGCACATGATGGCCGGCCTCGCCGGGCTGATTCGCGCGACGCAGAAGGTCTGGATCACGGATGCGGTGCTCAAGCAGACCCAGCTGGTGCTGCCTCTGGGCTGCTGCGACAACGAGTGCACACCGGTGGACCTGACGCGCTGCATGGGCCGCGAGCCGTTGCGGCCGACGCAGCAGCCCCCGACGCGCGGTGACAGCCCGATGCCGATGACCATGCCGGCCGACGCGGGCACACCCGAGCACGTGGTGCAGATGCAGGAGCATGCCCACACGCCGGATGCGATGGATCACGAGCACCCGTTCGAGCCGGTGGTGGTTCCCGCTACCGGCCCGGTTGACGCGCAGACCGTGGCGAAGCTCGGCTACTGGGAACTGCTGCCATGCGAGCTGCCCGTGCTCGCGGTGCATGCAGCGTTGATGCACACCGGCAGGATCGTGTTCTTCGCTGGTAGCGGCAACGACGAACTCTATACCACGGGCTTCCGCAGTGCGGTCTACGACTACAAGAGCGGCACCATGACGATGCCGAACACGCCCGCCGATGTGTTCTGCGCCGGCCAGTCGTTCCTCCCCGACGGGCGATTGCTGGTGGGCGGCGGCACCGAGCGCTACGACCCCTTCGTCGGCTTGAAGACGGCACTGCTCTTCGATCCAGCGACCGAGCATTGGACCTTCGTGCATCCAATGAAATGGGGCCGCTGGTACCCCGCGCTGATCACGCTCGGTGATGGCCGGGTGATGGCTGCCTCGGGCGGAGGTAACCCGGAGAACGAGCTCTACAGCAACCCCACCGGCTGGTCCGTGGCGGGGCCGGGCTTCGGCTGGCCGCTTTACCCGCACCTGAACCTGTTGGCCGATGGCCGCGTATTCCATTCGGGGATGCGGCTGGGCGGCTCGGGCGTACAACCTGGCTTCCTGATACCTGCCACCGGCGCCTATGCGCCGCTGCCGGCGGCGGCCATTCCCGCCAGCTTCAACTTCGGCGCCCGCGACCAGGGCGCGACTGTGCTGCTACCGCCGGCTCAGATGCAAAAGATCATGGTGATGGGCGGTGGCAGCCCGAGCATCAACGCCGTTCACATCATCGATACCGATGCGCCCGGTCCGCACTACGTCGCCGCACCGTCGATGCTTCGCAACCGTATCCACGTCAACGCCGTGATCCTGCCCGACCGAACCGTGGTCGCCACAGGCGGCAGCGGCATCGCCGAAAACGCGCTCACCGCGTCGACCGAGGCGGAAATCTACGACCCTGTCACCAACACCTGGACGACCGGCGCCCGGGCGCGTGTGCCGCGCATGTACCACTCGATCGCGCTGCTGCTTCCGGATGCGCGCGTGCTCACCGCCGGCTCCAACCCGAGCCGGCGCAACGACGAAATGCGGCTCGAGGTCTATCACCCGCCGTATCTGTTCCGCGGGCCGCGACCTTGCATCGAGAGCGCGCCCGCCGAACTCACGCTGGGTGATTCGTTCTCCCTGCACATTCCCAACGCGGAAGACATCAAGTGGCTGAGCCTGGTGCGGCCGATGGCCACCACGCATTCGTGCGACAGCGAGCAGCGCCTGGTCGACATCGCGTTCAGGCGCAGCGGTGTATGCAAGCTCGTCGCGCACCTGAGCGACAACCCGAACCTGGTGCCACCCGGCCACTACATGCTGTTCGCGGTGAATCAGGCCGGCGTGCCGTCCATCGCGCATTGGCTGCGCGTGAAGTCCAAGCTCGAGACCATTCGCACGGTGAAGATCCACCCGGCCATCGGCATCGCGCGTGTCGGCAACAGCCCGAGCGAATTCTTCATCGGCCCGGAGATTCCCGGCGACAGCACGCCGCCGGCCGGCGGCTACAAGGACAAGCAGCACCGTGTGAAGCGCCAGGCCGCGCGCTTTCGTCTGTTCGGCTACGACGAACACGGAAAGCTGGTGCAGGAGCTGGACTCGAAGGACGCCACCATTCATTGGACCGTTCACCTGGCCAACAAGAAGGCGGCCGGGCCCCGCTTTGAGGGCCTCAAGCAAGACACGCCGCTGCGCAACGCCGGCGTCGCCGATCGCAAGACGCTCGAGATCGACCCTGGTGCGCGCTCGATCAGCGGGGTTGCGCAATCGGCCAGCTTTGACAGTGGAACCTTCCTCGGCGCCAGTGTGCCGCTCGGCGAGATCCGCACCGACGAACAGGGCCGGCTGCTGGTGCTTGGCGGCTTCGGCCACTCGGCGTCGCCTGCCAGTGCGCCAATCACCTCCTTCGCCAACAACGACGGCTGGCACGACGACGTGTCCGACGGCCCCGTCACTGCCACGGTGGAGTTGCACGGCCTGGACCAGACGCTGCATGCAGTGGGGGCCTGGGTCATCGTCGGCCCGCCGAAGTTCGCGCCGGCGGTCCAGAGCATCAGCACGCTGTACGACGTGCTCCTTCAGACCGCGGTGGACAAGCTCGGTTTCGCGCTGCCCGAGCAGCCCTCGTTCAGCCGCGACATCTTCCCGCTGCTGGCGCGGGTCACGCAGATGAAGTGGGTCAGTGCGCTGGCAGGCTCGGCGCACAAGACCTTGGCCGCCATCGTGCCGCCACCGGGGCCCGACGCGGTGCGCGCGGCGATCTTCGAGCGCCTGCGCAACCCCAATGACGGCTCGGGCGGCGACATGCCCATGGTTTGGTCGGAGCACTACGGCATGCAGGCCGACGAGCGGGCCGCGCCGCGCAACGTGGCTGATATGGCCGAGATGGACGAGGCCCAGAACCAGCCCGTCACGCGCATCCAGTACCGCGTGCTGGAACAGTGGAAGAACGGCGACTTCGTCAACGACTGGAGCGGGCCGCCATCACCCGCCACCGAGATCACGCCAGAAGGGCTGGATCGGGCTGGCCTGGACACCTGTGTCGGCGGGCCGTTCTACCCCGGCATCGAGGCGGGTTGGGCCCTGCGAGACGTGTTGCCCTTTGCCGAGCCGTTCAGGCTCTCGCTGGTTGCGTTGTCGGCGGGCGACGTGACGCAGCAGATGTCGGTGCCATGGCAATCGGACTTCAACGACTGCCAGTTCGAGGAGCCGCTCGCTTGGTGGCCGGCGCAGCGGCCCGACGATGTCTTTGTCGGCACCAGCGACACGCCGGTGAAGTGGACCCGCGACATCGTCGATGGCCCGGAGGACATGATCAAGCGCTGGCACCGGCTGGGCTTCGTGGTCAAGGATGGCACGCGTTTCGTGGAGAGCGAGCGCGAAGACCAGGACTAGCGCCATTGGCCACCGCCGACGACGTCGCGATCATTGGCGCCGGCCCGGCCGGCTGTGCCACGGCGCTGGCATTGCGTCAGCATGGGCACAGCTGCCTGCTGCTCGAGCGTGCCGCCGATTCGCCAGCCCGCGTTGGTGAAACCCTGCCGCCCGCCGCGTGCCGTCCACTCGCAGCCCTGGGCGTGTGGGAGGCCTTCATCGCGTCGATGCCGCTGCCCTCTGTCGCGATCCAATCCGTCTGGGGCCACAGCGAGCCTCTTGAGCGCGACTTCATCTACGACCCCTACGGCAACGGCTGGCATCTCGACCGCGCGCGCTTCGATGCGATGCTGCTCAAGCAGGCGCAAACTGCGGGCGTCGGGTTGCGTCGGCCGGCGCAAGTGCATTCGGCCGAACGCGACGCAGACGGCCTCTGGGCGCTGCGCATCGCAGGTGAAGTCCTGCGTGCACGCTTCGTCGTCGATGCCAGCGGCCGCGCCGCTTCATTCGCGCGGCGCCAGGGTGCGACGCGTGTGGCGCGCGACCGCTTGATTGGCGTCGTCGCGCGTTATCGACCCCGCACCCGCGAGCGCACCGAGGCAGGGGTGATGCTGCTGGAAGCCACCGAACATGGATGGTGGTACGGCGCACCCTTGCCGGACGCACAGATCGCGGTCAGCTATATGACCGACCCCGATCTGCACCCGCGGAGCGTGTGCCAGTTCGAGTCCGCACTGAGTCACACGGAGCATCTGGCTCACCTCGTAGAGGCTCACCTGCTCGACCGGCCGCCGCGTCCGGTGCCGGCTGACAGCGCCTGCCTGCAGCCGGCGTACGGCATTGGCTGGCTAGCCGTCGGTGACGCGGCCGCCTCTTACGATCCAC